>CAIWNX010000172.1 GCA_903914175.1 uncultured beta proteobacterium
CGCTTCGGGCTACGCCCTTCGCGGCTTGCAGCTCGGTTAAAAACTTACACCACTACCGGGGACATTACCAAGTTGAAGGCGCGAAGCAACGACACGAGCCAGTATCGAAGGGAAGTTGAAGGGATGTAGTGCAACACCTGGGCCAGTATCGAAGGGAAGTTGAAGGTTCGGCTAACTTGGCTTGGCCAGTATCGAAGGGAAGTTGAAGGATCTCTCCAATCGCTGCGGCCAGTATCGAAGGGAAGTTGAAGGCTGGGCCATGGCAGTCAGGCCAGTATCGAAGGGAAGTTGAAGGCCACGGCGCAATGCGCAAGACAGTTTTGAATAGAAGTTGAAAAACAACTCGCAACAGGGGGAATAGAAATGACAACAACTCAAACCCATTACATGGGCGAGGTGTCTTACGAGCTTGACCGCCACGGCGGCGTGCAGGCAAAAAACTGGCGCCGCAAGGTCGCCAATTCAGCCAAGCGGCCGCCAGCGGTCCTGATGCGAACCTTGAGTTTCCCGCTGGAACTCGACATCGATCAGTCCCAATTTGTCGCCTCGGACAATCTTTACAACACCGTAGAGGGCTTCAAAGAGAGCAGCCTTGGTCACCTGCTGCTGTGTGCGCATTTGAGCGGCCTATCGCTGTTTCAAAACATGGCGCAAGCGGCGACGGCGCGGCAGGCGGCACAGTTCCCAACTGCGGCATTTGTAAAAGCCATGGAAGACGGCCTGGGCATCATATTGCCCAGCTTCACACCCCAACTCTTGTTGAATCTTTTTCAATCGGTGCCCAGAAAAAATCCGCCCTTTAACGCGGACGAAATCGCCAGCCGGATTCATTCGGCTTGCTTCAATAAGAAGATGTCCGACAAGACCGATGACAACCTTCGAGAAGTGTTCCTGGCTATCGCCGGCGCAGCAGTCAGCATGACCGAAAGTTACGCTGATTTGAAAGCCAATGCGCTTCAGGCGCTGGCAGCCTGCGGCGAAACGCTGCGCAAACAGTCACCTTTGTTTCCATCGTTGGCAATCAATCTGGCATCTAATCCCCGTGAGATCTGTCTTGCCTACGACGGCATTGTTGACCCGGTGATCGACGGCGAGTCGCAAGAATACTGGCTGCATCATGTTCTTGCTTGCCGTATGCGCCACGACTCGCAGGCAAGTCCTGCTCAAATTCAAGATTCACTTCTCAGTTTCAGCAACAACGCCCTGAGTCAATTGTTCGGCGCTCTGCTGTTCTCAGCCGACAGCAAGGACGGCTACCTGCGCACAGTTGATACGGCCACTTTTTGCACCGAGCTGGGGGTGCCGGCGAGCAGGGCCAGTGATGCCGATCGGTTCTTGAAAGCCGCAAGGGCCATCGCGTCGCCACAGTTCTTCGTGGAGGGCGGCTATGCGAATTACCGCCCGGCTGTTGCCGGTAAGTTGCGCTCGTGGGTGAGCAACTACCTGACTCGCCTGCAAACCCTCGATGAGCAAGTGCGCGCACTCAAAGGCGCAACTTTGCCTGATACAAGTTGCGCCCAACTGGTGCAGATTCTGGACGGACTGGGCCTGCAGATGGAAGATTTGCAGGCGATATTTACAGAGCGGCATACGGCCGTGGTACACGCGGCCGACTCCCTTCTTGTGTTGCGCGGACTCGATGTATCCAGGCGGCCGATTCAGAGCGCGCAGGACCTGGTTGCACAACTGAAATCCATCGCCGACGTGCACGGCACCCTACGCGCCGTGCTAAACCAGATCAATCAGTGTCTTGAGGAATCTGAAGATCCGGTCCTTGGCGAATGGAAGACAGCCCTGGCCGTAGCCGAGAGTGATGTCTTTGTTTTGCCGGGAATTTCCGGTGGCACAGACGACGTGGCCAAAGGCCTTGACGAGATCAACGACAAGCTTAGGTTTTACTTCACCAATGTCGAATCATTTGCAGCGTTCATCCATGCCAGGTCAAGCAGGGACATCCAGAGCTACCTTGCAAGCCTGCACACACAGGAACTCAAGAGAGCGGGTGAAGTCGCCGCTCGAAAGCTTACGAGTGCCGAAGCACTGGCCCTGGCCAAAAGACGTTTGCTGCAAGGGCTATACCGCTTGTCCAAAAGGCTTTCACCCGAACGGCAGGCACGAGTGCTTGACTGGCTCAAGCCGGTGGTTGTCAATTCAGGCGCCAAGGGCAGTCTGAAGATTTTCAACCGGCTCAAGTTCAACGATCAGGGCAAGCTGTACAAAAGCCCCTGGAGCCCTGGCCGGCATCAACCGTTGCCGATCTGTGAAAAGACGCTGGACGCGACTGCATGGCGCGACTTGTTGGACGCGCTGCAAAGCGAAGCGCGCGCCGAACTGATGGCAACGCCAAGCGCCTGGGCAATGCAGGACTATCTGGAAATCCTGCGCTACGGGATTGAGATCGCCATCGGGACCATCGGTGAAGCGATACCGCTGACTGAACTGAAAGCCGCAGTGGCGCTGGGTGAGTTTGATCTGCACTTCAAACTCAGGACAGCCCTGGCCAAGGAAAGCGTCAGCGCCGCTGATCTATCGTCGCTGCTGGCGTGGCTCGGCAGCCAGCTCTCAAAGATGCGTTTCTTTGCGCGCCGGACCCAATTCATTGTTCGCCACAAATTTTCCCGCGTCGGCCAGGATGATCTGATCCTGGTTCCCAAAGACAAGCCCTGGTTGATGCCACGAAAATACTTTGCGGCCAAGGGCGGGATCGGCAAGCTCCTGCGTGAGCGCCAGTTGGTGGAAGAGGATGCCAACATTGCGGCGAGTGAATTGTTCAATAAGGCAGCATCGATTCCACTTGGTGCCGGGAGTGGGCACCTCTTGAAGCAAATTCCCCATGACTGGTTCTTGCCACTGGAAATCCAGGCTCAAACAGGATCTGAAATTGCCGGTCTTCCTGTTGGTAAAGACTCGGTTCGCGCACCCGAAAAAGTCAGAAAGTTGCGTTCATGCAGCGGCGCAAAACTGACCGGTCCATCGAGCTACTTGAGCCAGCTCTCGGGAATGCTTACCGGGGAAACTGAAGCCAAAGAGTGGATGCTGATACTGGATTGGACCTACAACTCCTCACTCGTTTTTGAAAACGGCGCACCAAAAATTGCGGCGCAACCAGCCGGCTGCATACCTCGGGTCGCCATTCCAATCGAGCATCGCTTGTTGCCCAAGGATTCGATCGGACTGTTTGATTACCTGGTAGCGATCGACCTAGGCGAGCGGCAAATCGGATACGCTGTTTTTTCGGTCAAGGACGCGCTCACGGCAAACAGGATGGACCCCATCATCGATCCCCAGAGCAAGCAGCTCGCCAACGGCGCAATCCGCATTGCCGGCGTTAACAATCTGATCAACGCGGTGCAGGTTCATCGGTCTACGCAGGCAGCCAACTCGAAGTTGAAACAAAACTATGACCGCCGCCTTGAAATGTTGAGGGACAGCGTCGGATCTGAAACTGTTCAGCGGATTGAGGCGCTGTGCGCGCGTTTTGGAGCGTTCCCGGTGCTTGAGAGTTCAGTGGTCAACTTCCAGACTGGCTCACGGCAAATCGATCTCGTGTACGGCGATGTGGTACGCCACTTCACGTATTCCAGAGTCGATGCCCACACCGCTGCAAGAAAGGAGCATTGGATGGGCGCCGAGCATTGGGTGCACCCGTATCTGATGGCAAGAACTTTCGACGAAACCACGCAAAAGCGCACCGGCAAGCCCAAGCCCCTGAATCTTTTCCCAGGCGCCGCGGTACACCCAGCCGGCACCTCGCAGGTTTGCACCGCCTGCAACCGAAACGCAAGAGAAGGTTTGCGACAAACGGGTGAACGAATCACCGTAGCGGAAGGCGGCACGGTTCAAACACCGGCGGGCGAAATCCAGTTCCTGCTTGGCATGAATTACTCAGAAGAGGAGTTCTACCGGGCCAAGCGCGACAAGCGCAATCTGCCTCAAAACAGTCCGCTCAAAGCCGGCACGTATTCGCTGCGGGAAATGATTGGTTTTGAAGCGCGGACACGACGCCAGAAAAACCCCAGCCAGATGGCAAGCGATACAACGCAAAGCCGGTTCCAATGTCTCTTCACCGACTGTCGGGCCAGCTACCACGCCGACGCGGGTGCAGCCATCAATATCGGACGCAAGTTTTTCAACACGATCATCGATCAGGAAGCGTCAGTTGCGGCGTTGGCGGCGATGGGAAGTTAGCCATGGCCCGTTACTCGCTGGCGGTCAGTTTGGAATTGGCGCGCAGTTGGTCTGCTGCTTCCCATAAATCGTCTTCAAGTTGCTTGAATTCTTGGTGATCCATCGGCGATAGGGTTCGATCAAGTCGTCACGACAACGGGTACAGCAATCTGGGCTGCAACCATTTGCGCAATCGGGGTGTAGAGGTCCACATCAGTCTGTGGCGTGCGAATGGAAACAATCAGACTGTAACGCGCCGGGGAATCGTAGCGCTGTTGCGCCGGGCGCGTCCGCCACCAGCCTTTGGCCGGGTAGACCGCGATGTAGCCGCGTCTGGCAAGCTCAGCCGCCGAACCTTGCCAAATATCTTGGTGCAACGAACCGCGGTGGCGCTTCTGGTCACCCAGCAACCAGTTGGGGTCTTTCGGATCAATGGGGTCGCCGTCGTCTTCGCGCTCCGCTGCGGCGTTGATGCGCGCTACAAAATCTGCCGTCGTTTGATCCAATGACCGCTGCACGGCAAAACGCAGCCGGTGCGACGGGTAATGAAATTTGGACGTGGTACCGCGAGCCGAGGGGTTGGGTTCGATGAAATAGGACAGGGTAATTCGCAGCTCAACCTGGGTGTCGGGCGGCAAGGCTTCCAACCGGTCTTTCGGCCAGGGCAACGACTGCAAATGCATGTCGCGGCTTTGGTCGCCCTTTTGATACGGGTGCAAGACATCTTCAACCACCAGCGTAAGCGAGTTGCCAGCGCTCCAAAGCGCACGTTCAAGATTGGGCACGCCCCAGCCACAATGCCGAATCAGATTGACATGGTCGGTCTTCGTCGGCACCTTGTCAGCGGGCAAATAAGTGGCACGCATGGCGTCGGTCCAGTCGGCAGAGTGCACGATGAGGGCGCGAATGGTCTCGGCGCGCAAGGCCGGATAGGCAGCCATCAGTCGCGCCGCCATACGCGCACCCAATGCAGAAGCGGCACTGGTTGCGTTGGTGGTCGTGAAGAGTCGATCCAAGGGCAGGTTGTTTGTCGTCAACAGGTCAAGGCTGGGCACGCCAATCGGGCCGCGCGCATCCTTGCCGACGTTTCCACCCTCAAACACCACATCGGGCTTGAGTGGCCAACTGTTGTTCCAGCCGCATGAGGTGGTGGTGTAGGGCGAGAGCCCGCCCTGCGGGGCAACCGGCTGGTAGTCCTGCATGTTCTCGCCGGTGATCGCTGTCTTTTCGGTGTATGCCCCAACGGTTATTGCATTCCAGGCTTGGCCGGGATCATGAATTTGATTCGTGCTGAGGCTGTGCGGGTAAGCGGCCCAATCAGCAGGGTTGCGCGTATTTCCCGCCGACAAAACAAACAAACGCGGAAACTGCCCATTGCCGCTGTAATCTGCAGCAAGCGCGTCAACCGTGGCTGACCAGGCAGAAGGCCGTCCGCGATCACGGTCATCATCAGCGGTTATCGCCGAGGTGAAAACACGCGGCCGAAACGGCGCTGCAATTTCTGGACGATTAACGGCCTCGGAAAATAGGTAGCCATGATGACGCGCATCCGCTGGACCCCCTCCCCCGTCCTGGAAGAGTTTGACCGATTCCAGGCGATGCGTGACAAGCACCGGATCATTGGACAAAAGCGTATCGGCCAAGTCGCCAAAGGCTGCAAGTCCCGCCAATCCGGATCCGTGATTCTCGGTGTCGTCAGTGCCCCAGGCGGGATTAACTGTGTGCAGATCGGCGCTTGCAATCAGCGGCGCGAGCAAGGGGTGCCCCCGGTTGACACCGGAGTCCAGCAGACAGACGCGAGGCGTTGCGTCGGCATTGGGCGGCAGGCGCAGGCGGGCCATTGTTTCATCGACCCATTCTTGCTGTTCTGGCAGCGGCAGGCCGTCAAAGAACGCCGCCGTTTCTTTTGCACGGCGCAACTCAGCGACACAGTTCAGGGTCATGACCGAGCGCGCGAGTTGCTGCTGCGAGCCATACATCAGCACCACGGTGCGCTCGGGAAAGTTAATCTGGTGTTCACTGACCACGCACTGCGACAAGCCAGCCAGCTTGCGAAAGTCGTCAACCACCTCGTTGCGTCGACCGCGAACGGGCATCCACACTTCCCACCAAAAGGCTTCTGTCAAGTCCTGCGGCAGCAAGGCCGGCTCATCAGTCCACAGTGCACGCAGTTCTGCGCTGCGAATCGACGCAATGGCATTGAGCAGCGTTCCGTGGTCGATAAGGTCGTCGTTCTTGTTCTTCTTCGCAATCAGGTACTCGGCAACGTACTTCTCGAAGTGGCCGAGTTTGCCATCGGGCACGAAGACGTTTGCTACGGTGCTGTTGCCATCACGCTTGACGCTTAGAACTTCAATTTGTTTTACTGGATCGTGATTTCGTTCATCACCGAGGCTCGCAAAAGCAAGCGCCACGTCTGGAAACCCAATGAATTGAATCTGCAAACCCAAGCCACTCTGAAGACCTTGCTCCTGTTGCGCTTCGACTGCTTGGCGGGCGACTGGCTGGAGTGCGCGCAGTTGCGCTTGAAGCGATGCGCCGTGCGTGACGCGATCTTGCAAAGGCACGGCCGCATCAGAGCCGCCGTTGGCCTTGTGCGCCTTGAATGGCGACGCCTTGGAGGTATGGGTCAGTACAAGGTGCGGGCGCTTATCGTTGGCTTGATCCGGCATGATTTGGCGCGTTCTTATTATTCTGGGCCAGCTTGTTGCTTATAAGACGGCGTTCCCCTAACGCACAACTCAGCACGGCCCATTGAACTTTGTTTTGATCATGCATGATCGCATCCTTGATCGCGTCATTCACTGCACGACAAATCTCCGCATAACTCAATCCTTCAGCCTGTAAAGCAAGACCGTCTTTGTTAAACGGCTTCGGTGCAAATGACCCCAGGCGCGACCGGATCAGGTCTATCGCCTGCGGGGGTGTCGGCAGATGGTACTCAACCACGTCATCGAAACGCCTGAACAAGGCGTGATCGAGAATTTCAGCATGGTTTGTTGCCGCGATGATCAAGCTGTTGGACTGATCGTGCTCGATCATCTGCAGAAAGCTGTTCAACACGCGCCGAATTTCACCAACATCGTTGGCCAGCCCTCGCTGGGAACCGATGGCGTCAAACTCGTCAAAGAAATAAACGCCGCGAATGTCAGTGATCGCATCAAAAACCTGCCGCAGCTTGGTTGCGGTCTCGCCCATGAATTTGGTAATCAGGGAATCGAGACGAACCAGAAACAAAGGGATGCCCAATTCGCCGGCAAGCGCCGAGGCAGTCATGGTTTTGCCCGTGCCGGGCGGACCAACCAGCAGCAACTTGCGGCGTGGGGACAGGCCGTGCTCTTTGATGCGGGCCAGCAAGCGCTGCTCCTTGATGACGCGGTGCAATTGCGCAGAGGCGAGCGGATCAAGCACCATGTCGGGGAGCCGCGCCGCCGGATAGGTGACCGTCAGCAGGTTGGCCAGCTCGCTGCGGGGCTTTGCCGCGCTGCCAATGGCGACCAGCTTGCCGCTGGCGTCTTGGCCGAGCCGCGTCTTGGCCGAATCGATCATGTCGCGCAGTTCTTCTGCCAGTCTGCCGTGACCCAGCTTGGCCTCGTGCGCAGCCATCTGCATCGCGACGGAATAAAAATGCCCGTCGTCGCGACTGATGTGCGATTTGATGAGTGCCTTGAGTTGTTCTGAGCTAGCCACGATGTTCCAATCCTAACCCCAGAAACATATTGGATCTATATACCCTCAGATTGTCGACGAAGGCGCCTCATTTGATCAAACAATTCCGACCGTTACGAAATTTTTCGATGCGGTCGGGATACACCTTAGCTAAACACGCCCCCATACTGCTTGCGCAGATCGCCCTTTTGCACTTTGCCGGTTCCGCCGACGGGGAGTGACTCGAGGAAGATGACGTCGTCGGGCACCCACCATTTGGCAACGCGCTCGGCAAGAAAGGCCAGGATCTCTTCGCGCTCGACGGTTTTGCCGGGCTTGCGCACGACGAAGAGCAGGGGGCGCTCGTCCCACTTCGGGTGTTTGACGCCAATCACAGCGGCAATCGCCACCGCCGGATGCCCCATGGCGGCGCTCTCCAGATCGATCGAGCTGATCCATTCGCCGCCGGTCTTGATGACGTCCTTGGCACGGTCGCGGATTTGCATCACACCGTGGGCGTCGATGGTGGCGATGTCGCCGGTGGGGAACCAGCCGTCTACCAGCGGCGAGACCTCGCCCTTGTAATAGCCGCTGACGATCCACTGCCCGCGCACCATCAGTTCGCCTTGCGCGACACCGTCGCGCGGCAGGATGGCTCCGGTTTCGTCAACAACCTTGATCTCGGTACCAAACACCGATTTGCCCTGGCGCGCAATCACCGCATGCTGCTCGGCTGGCGAGAGCTCACGGTTCTTCGGCGAGAGGCAACTCATGGTCGCTACCGCGGTGGTTTCGGTCATGCCCCAGCCGTGGCGCACTTCAACGCCGTAGTTGTCAACAAACTTGGCGATCAGCGCCGCCGGCATGGCAGAGCCGCCGACGCCGGTGCGCTTCATGGTCGAAAAGCGCAGGCCATGTTCTTCCACGTGCTGCATCAGCGCCAGCCAGATGGTGGGCACGCCAGCGCTGACGGTCACGCGTTCGCCTTCCATCAATTCATACAGGCTGGCGCCGTCCAGGCGCGGCCCGGGCAGCACCAGGCGCGCACCGCCGATCGGCGCCGCGTAGGGGATGCACCAGGCGTTGATGTGGAACATCGGCACCACCGGCAGAATCGTGTCGCTGGGTGAGAGCGACAGGATGCCGGGCAGGCAGCCTGATATGGCGTTGATCACGATGGCACGGTGCGAATACAGCGCGCCCTTGGGGTTGCCCGTGGTGCCGGAGGTGTAGCACAGGGCCGCGCCCGAGCGCTCGTCAAACTCGGGCCATTCAAACTGCTCGCTGTGCGGGGCGATCAGGTCTTCATAACAAACCGTACTGACACCCTCGACCACCGGCAGGTTGGCAGCATCGCTCAGGCAGATCCAGTGCTTGACCTTCGGGCAATACGGCGCAATGCCCTTGATCAGCGGCGCAAAGGTGCTGTCAAACAGCAGGGCGGCGTCTTCGGCGTGGTTGATGATGTAGATGAGTTGCTGCGGCGCAAGGCGCGGGTTGCAGGTGTGCATGACCATGCCACTGCCCGACACCGCAAAGTAGGCCTCCAGATGGCGGTGGTTGTTCCAGGCAATCGAGCCCACCGCGCTGCCTGCTTCCAGCCCGAGGCTCTTGAGCGCGTTGGCAAGCTTGCGCGAGCGCGCCGCGCACTGCTCGTAGGTGTAGCGAAACAGCGGCCCGTGCGTCTCGCGCGAGACGACTTCCACATCGCCGAACTGCGCCGCGGCGTGTTCGATGATTCCGGAAATAAGAAGGGGGCGGTCCATCATGAGGCCGGGTTGCAGCATGGGGTGATTCTCCAGTTCAGGATTTAAGGGATGCCAGAAAGGCTTGGATGGCGGGATTAACCGCATCCGGGTGCGTCAGATTCGAGGCGTGGCCCGCGCCCGGCACCACCACCACTTGCGCGTTGGGCATGGCAGCGGCCATGGCCTGTGCGCGTGGCAATTCAATGGCGCGGTCGATGTCACCATGGATCACCAGCGCCGGCACCGTGATCTGCCCGACCTTGTCGCTGATGTCGTCGCGCATGCCCAGTGTTTGAAAGCTCTGCAGAAAATCTGCCGGTGCCGCCTTCTTCCATTTGGCGCGCCAGGCGGCTGCGCCGGCCCACTGCTCGCCCAGAATGATGTATTCGATGGTCGCGGCGGTCTGCTCGGACAGGCCGTTACTGGCCCAATCCTGCAACATGGCCTGGTAGCCGGGCATTTTGGCCGGGTCTTCCGGCATCGCCTGCGTGTCGATCAGAATCAACGCACGCACAATCGCCGGGTGCTTGAGCGCACAGCGCAGGCTGAGGTAGCCGCCTTGCGACATCCCGGCCAGAACGGCCTGCTTGACGCCCAGATGCGCCAGCAAGGCGGCCAGATCGTTGGCCGAGTCGTAGTAGCTGAACGGGGCGCACTCGCCGGTGGCGGTCTGGCCGTGGCCACGCTCGTCCCAGACGATGCAGCGGTACTGCGACTTCAAGGCCGCAACCTGCGGCGCAAACATGCTGCCATCCATCAGCAGACCATGCGAAAAGATAATGGCGGGGCCGCTGCCACCGCTGTCTTCAAAGTAAATATTCTGGCCGTTGACCTGTGCGTAAGGCATGGTGACTCCCATTGATTTTTCCACTCGACGATAGTGTCGCTCGCATCTTAGGATTGCGCCCTTGTTCGGTCAATCCAGTCAGGTAACGTGAGGGACAAGACCTGCCAGCGCAGTGCCTCAGCCGCCGCCGCGCTGCATGTACAGATCAAAGCGTTTCATGAAAGCGTAGCGCTGTGCCTCGTCGAGTCCGGCAAAGCGAAAGCTCACCAGAAAACGCGGCATGCGCACCAGCGCGATGACGCGCGGCTCGCCCACTTGCCACTTCAAACCGAGCGCGCCGTCGCCGATGCGAACGCCGGCTGATCCTTCTTGCAGCTTCCAGTGCTGTTCACCAATCGCGGCGGGCAGCCAGCGCAACCACTCGGCTTCGGTGCAAGCCATTTCACGCTCGAAGCGTTCGGGGTAAAACGATTGCATTTTTCAGTGCGGGCCTGGATTGTCTTTGCGGAATTGCAGGTTGTCATTGCGGACCTGATCCGCAATCCATGGTCCGCGCGGCACTGGATGCCGGATCAGGTCCGGCATGACAGTCTAGCCACCGGCAATTGGCGGCCAGATGGCCAGCACATCGCCTTCGACCAGCGTATAGGCGGCGCGCTTCTCGGGCTCAATGTACTTGCCGTTGACCAGCACCAGATGCACCAGTTTCGGTGGCAAGCTGTGCGTCGCAATAAGTTGGCCAATGGTGGCGTTCTCAAGCACGTCGAGCTCGACGATATTGGTGTAGCGCGAAGACTCCGGCAGGTAATCGGTCAAAGAGGCAAAGAGCTTGAGGGTGATTTTCATGCAGGCGAATTTTATCGGCGCCGCTCGTCCTGCGCACCCGACCATTGGCCTTGCGCCTGCGCACTGGCGAGGTAGGCCGCCATCAACTGCGTCGGATCTTTCAGCAGCGCGTCTTTCCATTCGCCGAGTTTGATCTGGCCTTCGACCAGTCCACGCATCACGCCCACATGATCGGTCCAGCCGACCGAGTTGCAACCCACCAGAACGTCGCCTTTGAACTGCAGGCTCAGATGGCGCCCGGTGGCCTTGTCGGTCAATTCGGCGTGTTCGCCGCCGCTCACACCCTGCCAGTCACCAAAGCTGGTCGAGATCAGGCCCAGCGTGTCGAGCACATTGATTTGCGTGACACCCTTGAGCTCGGCCGCTTGCACCCTGCCGTGCGCAAACGCCACCATGTTGAGCGCCGCCACGCGCGCCTGTTCGGCAGCATTGGGCTGAATCGCACTGACGACCGCCTTGCCCGAGACCTTGTCGAAGGCTTCGGCGCAGTCGCCAGCGGCGTAAATACCGGGCACGCTGGTTTGCAGGTGCTGGTCGGTCAAAACGCCCAGCAAACAGGTGATGCCCGAGTCCTTCAGAAAGCCGATTGCCGGTCGCACGCCAGCGGCGCTGATGACCAGATCAGCCGCAACGGTCTTGCCGTTGCTCAAGCGCACTTGCAGATGTGGCTTGTTCGCTTCTTCCTGGCCCAGCCCGATAGCGCTGGCAAGCTTGTTAAGCAAACCAGACTGCGCTGTGGCACGGTACTCAATCGCCTCAACCCGGGTGCCGGTGAACACCTGCACGCCCTTGGCCTCGACCCAGTCGCGGATCATGCCGCCGGCGGTCGGGCCCATCTTGCGCGGCACCATGCGGTCGCCCATCTCAACCACGCTGAGTTGCACGCCGCGCGCAGCCAGCGCTTCCATGATGATGCAGCCGATAAAACCAGCGCCAAGTTGCAGCACGCGTGCGCCTTCTGTCGCCAACGCCATGATGGCGCGGGCGTCTTCCATCGTCCAGCAGGTATGCACGCCGGGGCTGTCGATGCCGGGAATCGGCGGCTGCACCGGGTGCGAGCCGGTGGCGATCAGCAAAGTATCAAACGCGATCACCTCGCCATTGGCCAGCGCCACAGCTTTTTTCGCCGTGTCCACCTTGGTGACCGAGCCCTGCACGAGCTTGATCTTCAGATCAGCAAAGTGCGATGTGCTCTTGCGCAGATAAGTGCCGCTCTCACCGACCTTGCCCATCAGCAAATAGGGAATGGCCATGCGCGAGTACGGCGGCTCGCGCTCGTCACCCACCACAGTGATGCTGTCGGCAGGCGCGTGTTTGCGAATGGTTTCAGCGGCGATAACACCAGCTGGGCCGGCGCCGAGGATGAGGTGATGGGTCATGTGCTTCTCCAAAAATTGACAAGCGGTCATGTGACCGCTTGTCATGCCGGACTCAATCCGGCATCCACTGCTACGTGGAATCTGGATTGCGGATCAGGTCCGCAATGACAAATTCCAGGTTCGAGTCTACAAACTCAGCCGCTTGCGGGTCTCGGCTGTCGGGCGGCCTTCGGCATCCCAACCGCGAGCTGCGTAGTACTTGGGCATCATCTCGGCCAGCATGTTGACCTTGCCCTTGGCCGGGCCGGTCTTGCAGGCTTCGGTCAGCAGGCGCTTGGGCAGGCTGTCGTCCTTGGCGGTAAAGCCAGCGCGGTTGTTGAACTCGCGTTCCATGTTCCAGATGCGCTCGCCGATCAACGCCAGTTCCTCGATCGTGAACTGCTCGCCGCAGGCACCCTGCATTTGCGGTGCCAGATCCTGCAGACCCCAGGCAAAGGTGGTGAAGATGCACAGACCCGACGAATCGAAAGCGGCGGTAGCGTCCTGGAACGCCTTGACCAGATCGGGCTTGCCTTCGTGCTCAAGCGGATCGGTCTTGACCGGAATGCCCAGCACTTCGGAAGCAATGGTGTAGCCGCGCAGATGGCAGCCGCCGCGGTTGCTGGTGGCGTAGGCCAGGCCGATGCCCTGGATGGCGCGACCGTCGTAGGCCGGGAATTCCTGGCCCTTGGAGCTCATGCTCAGGTCCGGGTGCCCATACTTGGCGGTCAGGCGTTTCGAGCCCTGGCCGATTTCCTTGCCGAAGCCGCGACCGTAGATGGTTTCTTCGGTCAGGAAAGCCAGCGCCTGGGCCGAGCCAAACGGTGCTTCGATGCCGATTTGCTCTTTGGTCAACACGCCCATGTCGTAGAGTTCCATCACGGCGCCGATCGTGGTACCGAAACTGATCGGGTCAATGCCCTCTTCGTTGCACAGCATGTTGGCGTATTGCAAGGCCTCCAGATCGTTCACGCCATTGGCCGCGCCCAGCGCCCAGGCTGCTTCGTATTCGAGGCCGCCGTTGGCGCCGCGGTACTGCGGCTTGTTGACGATGGTGAAGTGGCCTTCGTCCATCTTGCTGATGCGACCGCAAGCAATCGTGCAGCCAAAGCAGGCCTGGTTCGTGACCAGATGCTTCTTGCCGTCGGTCTTGCGCGGTGCAGCCATGGCTTCGGCGCCGATGTCCTTCGCACCTTCAAACTGGTTGTCGCGGTGGTTGCGGGTAGGCAAGGCGCCCACTTCGTTGATGACGCTCATCAGCACCTGCGTGCCCATTGCCGGCAGGCCGGTTCCGGTGACGCCGTTGTCGGCCAGCACTTTCTTGCCAGCCTTGACCGCTGCCATGAAAGCTGCCGGGTTTTTGATGTTGCCAACACCCTTGGTGCCGCGCACGGCGATCGCCTTGAGGTTCTTGCTACCCATCACGGTGCCAACGCCAGAGCGGCCGGCAGCGCGGTGCAGATCATTGACGACGCTGGCGTACAGCACGCCATTCTCACCGGCCTTGCCGATGCTCGATACGCGCGTCAGCGGGTCTTGCAAGCTCTTCTTCAGCGTCTCTTCGGTTTCCCAAACGCTCTTGCCCCAGAGGTGGCTGGCATCACGCAGTTCGGCTACGTCATCGTTGACGTAGAGATACACCGGTTTCGCACTCTTGCCTTCAAAGATGACCATGTCCCAACCGGCCATCTTGAACTCGGCGCCCCAGTAGCCGCCCGAATTGGAGCAGGCGATGGTGCCGGTGAGCGGGCTCTTGGTGATGACGGTGTAGCGGCCACCGGTGGACGCCATGGTGCCGGTCAACGGGCCGGTGGCCCAGATGATCTTGTTGGCCGCCGATAGCGGGTCGGTTTTTGCATCGACCTCTTCCACCAGATACTTGGAACCCAGGCCACGCGAGCCCAGATACGCACGCGCCCAATCCATATTGAGCGGCTCGGATTTGACAGTGCCAGCGGTCAGATCAACGCGAAGAATTTTTCCTGCCCATGCCATGATGGTTCTCCTTAAACGGCCGAGGGCTGGTTGCCCAATTTGTCTGCCCACTGTGCCATCTTGCCCAGACCGGTCCAGTTGGCGTCAATGAAGGTGATGGCGCCCGTCGGGCAGGCGTCGGCACAGGCCGGCGCGCCGCCGCACAGGTCGCACTTTTGCACCTTGCCGGTGGCTTCCACGTAATTGATGGTGCCGAACGGGCAGGCGATGGTGCAGACCTTGCAGCCAACACAGGTCGCTTCGTTCACGACCTTGGCGCCAGTCGCCTTGTCAACCGTGATCGCTTCGACCGGGCAG
Organism: uncultured beta proteobacterium; assembly: GCA_903914175.1. Lineage (GTDB taxonomy): Bacteria > Pseudomonadota > Gammaproteobacteria > Burkholderiales > Burkholderiaceae_C > Rhodoferax. The sequence continues at coordinate 14,847 of CAIWNX010000172.1, forward strand.
GCGTGCAGGCACCAGGCCTCGTCGCACTGCGTGCAGGTGTAGGGCACTTTCTTGCCAGTATGGTGAAAGTCAAAAACCTTGATACGCGATTTGGCGGTAGCGAACGTGCCATAGTTCTCGAAAGAACAGGCCATCTCGCACTGCATACAACCGGTACATTTGTCTGCATTGATGTGCAACACCTTTTGCATGTGTCTCTCCTGGGGGTAATGGCACTTATGAAGCGCCTTGCCTATGAAATTGAAAACATAGCGATTGTTGAGCGGCCACAGCCCTTTTTTCCTAGGGCTAACCCTAGGATTGATCCCGAAATGATATGAAATTCTCAATTTGAAACAAGGCACGCCATCGTCCGTTGTGTACGAGAATCGCCCTGAACGTGAAAAATACCAGCCTTTCCATCAAACCCAACGACGCGGCGGCGCGGCTGAACCGCATCGCCCAGGCGCGCCGCGCCGTGCTGCAGGAGCACACGCTGCTGCCAGTCGGCACCATCACGCACTGGGTTGAGCAGTCGTGGCAGCGCTGCCTGGGCCTGGGCTTGCGGCCGCAGGAACGGGTTGTGTTTGACCGCGTCTCGGAACAGCAGATGCGCCGCACCGCCGAATCGAACCAGCAACTGGTGCAGGCGGCACAGCCGATCCTGCTGCAGCTCGGCCATGCCATCGCCAACACCCGTTACTTTGCCATCCTCACCAACGCCAACGGGGTCGTCGTCGACGCCAGCGGCGCCATTGACCGCTCCGACAGCCGCGCCGACAACATCACCCGCATCGGCACCGACCTGTCCGAGCGCAGCGTCGGCACCACGGCCATTGGCGCCGCGCTGGCCGAACTGCAACCGGTCTGGCTGCACCGGGGTGAGCATTTCTTTGCCGACACCTCGGTCTACAGTTGCGCCGGTGCGCCGCTGTTCGGCCCCGACGGCAGCTGCATCGGCATGCTGGATCTGACCGGCATTGAAACCATCGAGCGCCCGGAACTCAAGCACCTGGCGAGTCAGTCCGCGCAAAGAATCGAAAACGCTTTGCTGCGCAGCCAGGCACACCGGCTGCTGCTGCGCCTGAACTGGCCGGGCAACGCGCTGGGCAGCGAAGCCGATGGCCTGCTCGCCCTGGACGCCGACGGCTGGATCACCGGCGCCAACCAGATTGCACGCCAGATGGTGCCGGGACTGGACGTGGTCGCGCCGGCCCGCGTGCATGCCAGTGAGGTCTTTGGCATCGCCTGCGATTTGCTGTTCGACGCCGCGCAGCGCCACGACGCAACGCTGGAAATACCGCTCTGGAGCGGCCTGCGCCTGCGCGCCCTGGCGCTGCAACCCGCACAGGAAGCGCGCAGCTTTGCCGTGGCGCAGCAAGCAACACAAGCCAACATCAGGCCCCTCAAGGACATCGAAACCTCGCTCATCCTGCGCGCGGTCGAACAGGCGCGCGGCAACGTCGCGCAAGCCGCCCAGTCCCTGGGCATCAGCCGCGCCACCGTTTACCGCAAACTGGGCAAGCCCAAGTGAGAAGCTTCTTGTTGCCATTGATTTGCGCTGCACTGTGTGTCAGCGCACAGGCCGACGAGGTGCGCGTCGCGGTGGCAGCCAACTTTGCCACACCGCTGAAAACACTGGCGGCTGAATTTGAAAAAGACACGGGCCACACGTTGGCGCTCTCGGCCGGCGCCACCGGCAAGCTGTATGCGCAAATCAAAAGCGGCGCACCCTTCGATGTGTTTCTGTCGGCCGACGATGAAACCCCGGCGCGACTGGAAAAGGAAGGCGACGCCGTCGCCGGTTCGCGCTTCACCTATGCCGTGGGCCGACTTATGCTCTGGTCAGCACAGCCCAACACCGTCGACGCCCAGGGCGCCGTGCTCAAGACCGGCAACTTCAAACACCTGGCGCTGGCGGCACCGCATCTGGCACCCTACGGCGCTGCTGCCGTGCAGACGCTGACGCAGCTTGGCCTGCTGACGGCGCTTCAGCCGCGCTTTGTGCAGGGCGAGAGCATTGGCCAGACCTACAGCTTTGTCGCCAGCGGCAACGCCGAGCTCGGCTTTGTCGCGCTGTCGCAGGTGTTCGAGAACGGCCGCATCAACCAAGGCTCGGGCTGGATCGTGCCCGCCAGTCTGCATGAACCACTGCGCCAGGACGCCGTGCTGCTAACACGTTCGCGTGACAAAGCCGCGGCGCGCGCCCTGCTGGCGTTCCTCCAAGGCAGCAAGGCACGTGGCCTGATCCGCGCCTTTGGCTATGAGACACCCTGAGCGACGATGACAGCGACCGCCCTGCCCTTTGCCTACGGCGGCGCGGTGCTGCTCACGCTCAAGCTCGCCGCTCTGACCACGCTGCTGCTGCTGCTGCTGGGCACACCGCTGGCCTGGTGGCTGGCACGCACGCGCTCCTGGCTCAAGACACCCATCAGCGCGCTTTCGGCGCTACCACTGGTGCTGCCACCCACCGTGATTGGCTTTTACCTGCTGGTCGCGCTCGGGCCAAACGGGCCGCTCGGGCAATTGACGCAAGCGCTCGGTCTGGGCCTGCTGCCCTTCACTTTCGGCGGCCTGCTGCTGGGCTCCATGCTGTACTCGCTGCCCTTTGTGCTGCAACCGCTGCAGAACGCCTTCGAGGCCATCGGTGAGCAGCCGCTCGAAGCAGCTGCCACGCTGCGCGCATCCCCGTTGGATACTTTTTTCCATGTCGTGCTGCCGCTGGCGCGACCCGGCTACCTGAGCGCCACCGTGATGGGATTTGCCCACACGGTCGGTGAGTTCGGTGTCGTGCTGATGATTGGCGGCAACATCCCGGGCAGCACACGCGTGCTCTCGGTGCAAATTTACGACCACGTCGAAGCACTCGAATACACGCAGGCGCACTGGCTTGCGGCCGGCATGCTGGCGTTCTCGTTTACCACCCTGCTGGCACTCTACGCACTCAATCCGGGTGGGCGCAGGCGGCGTCAAGCTCAATGAGCGACAACACCGATCAACGGGTTCGGGCACGACTGCAACTGAGTCACCCTGGGTTTACGCTGCAAGTGAATCTGGACTTGGCCGGCACTGGCGTAACCGCCTTGTACGGGCCATCGGGTTCCGGCAAAACCAGTTGCCTGCGCGCCATCGCCGGACTGGCACGCAGCGACCCTGGTTTCAACGCCTTCATCGCGGTCAAAGGCGAAGTCTGGCAGGACGATGCGCAAGCCCTGTTTGTGCCGACGCACCAGCGCGCCATCGGCTATGTGTTCCAGGATGCCAACCTGTTTACGCACCTGAGCGTGGCGCAAAACCTGGCCTTCGGACTGCAGCGCGTGGCGCAGGCGAAGCGCCGCATCGAACTCGACCAGGTCATTGCCTTGCTGGGCATCGCGCATTTGCTGCAACGCCGAACCGATACCTTGTCGGGCGGCGAGCGCCAGCGTGTGGCGATTGCGCGCGCGCTGGCCACCAGCCCGCGCTTGCTGCTGCTTGACGAACCGCTGGCCGCGCTCGATGCGCAGCGCAAGGCCGAAATCCTGCCCTACCTCGAAAAGTTGCACAGTGAACTCGATATTCCCGTGCTGTACGTGAGCCATGCACTTGACGAAGTGGCGCGTCTGGCCGATCACATGGTCGTGCTCGACGCTGGCAGCGTGACAGCCAGTGGCGCAACGCACGAACTGATGACGCGGCTCGATCTGCCGCTGGCACACGGCGATGGCGCCGGTGCGCTGATTCACGCCACCATCAGCGGCCACGAAACCGATTACCACCTGACACTGGCCGACTTTCCCGGTGGGCGTCTGCGTGTGGCACAACAAGTCCATGCCATCGGCCAAAGCTTGCGCCTGCGTGTGCTGGCACGTGACGTCAGCCTGACACTGGCACCGCAAGTCGGCACCAGTATCCTCAACATTCTGCCGGCACGCGTCGTCGCCATGTCGGACGACAGCCCGGGCCAGGTCATGGTGGCGCTGGACGCCGGCGGCACGCCGCTGCTGGCGCGCATCACGAAGAAATCAGTCGACGCGCTGTCCCTGGTGCCGGGCTGCGCCGTCTACGCCCAGGTCAAGGGCGTGGCCATCGTCGGCTGAATGACGCTGACGTCGCAATAGCCCGCCGCGACGCAGGTTCAAGGCCGGCAACCGTACACTCGGCCCTGCTAAAAATCATGGGAGCAAGTCATGGAATTTCTGTCAGACCCCAACACCTGGATTGCGTTTTTCATGCTGGCGGCGCTGGAGATTGTGCTGGGCATCGACAACATCATTTTCATCAGCATCCTGGTCGGTCGCCTGCCCAGTGCGCAGCGTGATCTGGCGCGCCGCCTCGGGCTGCTGTTTGCGATGGCCTCGCGCATCGCCCTGCTGTTCAGCCTGGCCTGGGTCATGTCGCTGACGGACCCCTTGTTCACTGCCATCGGCAACGAGATCAGCGGACGCGACCTGATCCTGCTCGGCGGCGGCATCTTCCTGCTCTACAAAGCCTCGCACGAAATTTTTCTGGAAGTCGAAGCGCGGCCGAGCCAAGAGGTCAGTGCCGGCGCCGATACGCTCAAGACCGGTGCGCAGATGTTCTGGCGCACGATTGTGCAGATCGGCATTGTGGACATCGTCTTCTCGCTCGATTCCGTCATCACCGCCGTCGGCATGGTGGACCAGATCAGCGTCATGGTGGCGGCTGTGGTGGCGTCGGTGGCGGTCATGATGCTGGCAGCCAAACCCATTGGCGACTTCGTCGAGCGCCATCCCTCGATCAAGGTGCTGGCTCTCTCGTTCCTGACCATGGTCGGCACGCTGCTGGTGGCCGAGGCCTTTGACGTGCATGTTCCCAAAGCCTACGTTTACGTGGCGATGTTGTTCTCGCTGACGGTCGAGTCGCTCAACATCCGCGCGCGCGCCAAGCGCGCACGTCCGCTCAGGGCTGAATAAAACCGAAACGGCCAAACACCTGCTGCGCTGGCGCCGCCAGCATAGCCTGCGCAAACGCAGCCGCTGGTACCGAGGCATCAGCGCGCAGCGTCAGACCGTAAGCTGCGGCCACCTGCAGTTCAGGCGGCACCTGTACCACGCGCAGACGTGGCACTTCTTTTTGCGCCGCCACGGCGTTGGTGCAATAGGTCAGGAAGACGTCGGCGCGACCCTGGTCCATCAGCCAGCCGTAGGCACTGATGCCGTCCGGCGGTTTCGGTGAATCGGCCGCGCCGGCGAGCTTCAGGGTCTTGGCGTCGAGCTTGGCATAAGCCCCGGCCTGCACGCCATCGGCCTTACGAAACAGCGCCCAGGTGTAGTCGCCCGAGGGGTCGGATTTGGGCGTCGAAGAACCGACCCGAACCTGCGCACTCAAGAGGGTAGCGAGCAGCGTGGCTGGCGTGGTGTCGATCTTGTCACTGGTCAGCGCGCACAGGCCATTGCGCACAAAAACAACCGGCGCCTGCCAGCCACCGCGCTGCGCCAGGCGTTGCGGATGCTCGGTGTCCGCTGACGCGAACACCTGCGCCGCTTCGCCTTTTTCAAGGCGTTCGCGCAGCAGACCGGAAGGCCCGTAAGTCAAGGTGATCTTCTGGCCGGTGCGCGCCTCGTAATCGCTGGCGATGGCGTTGAGCGCGGTGCGCAGGCTGCCGGCGGCATAGAGCTGAATCGCCGGCGCGGGTGCAGCGACAACCGGTGGCGCTTTCTCGACGCCAGCGCAGCCGGCCAACGTCAAGGCCACGGCCAGAGCGGCACCGGCGTAAGGCGTCCCTTTCAGAGCGGTCTTCATTTGCCAGCGTTGGGGAAGAACACCGATTCGCCGCCGATCTTGTAGCCGGCGATCACGCCCTGCCCCGGCGCCGTCACCAGCCAGTCAATGAATTTCTGGCCCTCGGCCACTTTCACATGCGCATGTTTGGCCGGGTTCACCAACATCACGCCGTACTGGTTGAAGAGACGCTTGTCGCCTTCAACCAGCACTGCGAGGTCGCCACGGTTTTTGAAGTTGAGCCAGGTTCCGCGATCGGCCAGCAGGTAGGCGCCACTGCTCGACGCAATGTTGAGCGCCGGGCCCATGCCACAGCCGCACTCCTTGTAGCCCGCACCTTTCTTGTCGGCCAGTTGCGCCATATTCCAAAAGCGCAGTTCGGCTGCGTGCGTACCACTCTTGTCGCCGCGTGAGATAAAGGCGGCGTTGCCGCTGGCGAGTTTCTTCAGCGCTTCAACAATGTCATTGCCCTTGGTCTTGGCCGGATCGGCGGCGGGGCCAATCAACACAAAGTCGTTGTACATCACCGGTAAACGCTTGACGGCAAATCCTTCGGCCACGACTTTTTCTTCGGCCACCTGGTCGTGCACAAACAGCACGTCGGCGTCACCCCGACGCCCCATGTCGATGGCCTGCCCGGTTCCCAGCGCCACCACTTTGACATCGATGCCGCTGGCCTTTTTGAACTCGGGCAGCAGGTAAGCAAACAGACCGGACTGCTCGGTCGAGGTCGTTGATGCGACCACGATAGCCTGCGCCGAAGCGGCCAGGCTTGCCAGTGTCAGGGCGGCGCCCAGCGCGGTGCGCCACAGGGATTTGGAAATCGTCATGCAAGTTCTCCTCTAACAAAAAGTTGGGCTGCCGGGTATTGCCGTTGCAGCAGCGCGTCGTCAAAAAAATCGGCCACTGGCAGATCGGCCAGCACGCGACCCTGCTCCAGATAAATGACGCGGCTCGCCAGCCGTTTGACCTGGCCCAGGTTGTGGCTGGCAAAGACCAGTGTCATGGCGGGGGCAGCGCTGACGGCTTGCGTAGCCGGGTCAGAGAATTCGCTGATCAGGGCCTCAACTTCGCGCTTGGCGTGCGGGTCCAGACTCGCTGTCGGTTCATCGAGCAGCAGCACATCGGGCGCGAGTGCCCAGGCCCGCGCCAGTGCCACGCGCTGCTGCTGCCCGCCCGAGAGCTTGCGCGCATTGCGCTGCGCCAACTCAATCAAGCCGACGCGCTCCAGCGCCACCAGCGCATGCAATCGTGCCGTGCGCCAGGCCGTGCCGCTTAACCAGAGCCCGAGGGCGACATTGCTTTGCACCGACAGGCGCAGCAGATGCGGGCGTTGAAACAACATCGCCTGGCGTGCCGCCGACCCGCTCTCAAGCTGTCCTGCTGTGGGCCGGGCCAGGCCGTGCAACAGGCGCAGCAGTGTGCTCTTGCCGCAACCATTGGCGCCGACCAGCGCCACGCGCTCACCGGGGGCAATCGTTAGCGTCACTTCCGACAGTGCGCGCACCGCGTTGTGTGCCGGTCCAAAATGGACGCTGGCAGCACTCAGGCGAAACAGCGGATTCATGAAGACACCTCCAGCACCCGCGGCGTCACATCTGAAGTGCCATCAGGCATGCTGGCGCGCCGGCCTTCACCGTGTTCGGAGCGCTCGCGCCAGCGTCGCACCAGCGAAATCAAAACATTGAGCAGCAGCACCACACCGAGCAGAATCAGCCCCAGGCCCAAGGCCAGCGGCAGATCGCCTTTGGAAGTTTCCAGCGCGATGGCCGTCGTCATGACGCGGGTAAAACCATCGATGTTGCCACCCACAATCATCACGGCGCCGACTTCCGAAATGGCACGGCCAAACGAAGCGATCACCACCGTCAGCAGCGCGTAGCGCTCATCCCAGGCCAGCAGCAGGCTGCGCATGAGCGGCCGCGCGCCCAGAGAACGCAGTTGCTCGCCATGCAGACTCTCGGCGTCGGCCACCGCCTGGCGCGTCAGCGCCGCCACCACCGGCAACACCAGCACCGCCTGCGCCATCACCATGGCCTTGAATGAAAAGAGCCAGCCCAGAAAACCGAGCGGCCCGCCGCGTGACAGCAGTAAATAAACGACCAGGCCCACCACGACCGAGGGCACGGCCAAAAAAGTGTTGAGCAGCGTCAGCAGCGCAGCGCGCCCGGCGAAGCGCGCCACACCAAGCCAGGCGCCCAGCACCAGCCCAAGTGCACAGGCAATAGCGCAGGCGCAGGAACTGACCGCGAGCGAGCGCGCCGCAATGGCGAGCAGACCAGGGTCCAGGGAAATAATGAGTTGCAGGGCCGTTGCGGCGCTGTCGGCAAAAGAGGACATTGAATGGAATATTTTTGGGGTATCGTAGCCAACATATCAATGACCGACCATATGAAATCCTGTGCATAGGCTCCAGTTCCACTACACACTCTCGCGTGACAGCAGCCCGGCGCTGGTGCGCAACCCCTTGCTCGACTTGCTGCAGGCCGTCAACACCCACGGCTCGATCTCGGCCGGTGCGCGCGCGCTCGACCTGTCCTACCGTCACGTCTGGGGCGCACTCAAACGCTGGGAAGACGAACTCGGCAATGAGCTGGTGGTGTGGGAAAAGGGGCAGTCGGCGCGGCTGACCGAGTTCGGTGCCAAGCTGCTATGGGCCGAGCGCCAGGCGCAGGCGCGACTGGCACCACAGATTGAGGCCCTGCGCAGCGACCTGGAGCGTGTCTTTGCCGTTGCCTTTGACAACAACGCCCATGTCGCGACGCTCTACGCCAGCCACGACGACGCGCTGATGGCGCTGCGCGAACACGCGCTGGGCACCGACGCCGCGAGCAGCAGCGCCCGGTTGCACCTGGACATCCGCTTTTGCGGCAGCGTGGACGCGATCCGTGGCCTCAACGAGGGCCGCTGCGTGATGGCTGGTTTTCACACCCTGCAGCACCCGGCGCCGGGCTCGCTGGCCGAGCGCGTCTACAAACGGCTGCTGCAGCCGGGCTTGCACAAAATCATCGGCTTTGCCCGGCGCACGCAGGGCTTGATGGTGGCGCCAGGCAATCCATTGCGTCTGTACAGTCTGACCGACCTGGCCAACGGGCCGGCACGCTTTGTGAATCGGCCGCTGGGCACCGGCACGCGTGTCGTGCTCGACGAATTGCTGGCGCAAAGCGAGCTGCCCAGCAGCGCCATTCGCGGCTATGAGCAGACCGAACCCTCGCACACAGCCGCCGCGCATGCGGTGGCCAGCGGCGGCGCCGATGTGGCACTCGGGATTGAAATCGCCGCGCGCGCGCACGGCCTTGATTTTGTGCCGCTGGTGCAGGAGAACTACCACCTGGTGTGCCTGAAATCGGCACTGACTGAGCCGGCCATCGCCGCCCTGCTGACGCTGCTGCAGAGCCAGCGCTGGCAGGAGCGCCTGGCCAGCATGCCCGGCTACGCGCCGCAGCACAGCGGCGAGATCCAGTCGCTGCGCCGGGTCTTGCCGTGGTGGGACTTTGCGCGCAAGAAACACCCCTGAAGGCGATCCTGGCCAAGCACCTAGAATCGGCACACACCCTTGATGGAGAAACCATGCATGTACTTCTGAAGTTCTCGAAGGCAGTCGACTGGCTTAACACCCAGATCGGCAAATACGTCATCTGGTTGATTTTGGGATCGACCGTCATCAGCGCCGTCAACGCCGCCGTCCGCAAAATCTTCAACGTCAGTTCCAACGCCTACCTCGAAGTCCAGTGGTACCTGTTTGCCGCGTCCTTTCTGCTGGCTTCGGCCTACACCCTGCTCAACGGCGAACACGTCAAGATCGACGTCATTTACGGCCGCTGGTCCAAGCGCGTGCAGACCTGGATTGATGTCTTCGGCTTTACTTTGTTCCTGTTGCCGTTTTGTTCGGCCATCCTGTGGTTTGGCATTCCGTTTTTTCTCAAAGGCTACCGCTCGGGTGAGATGTCGTCCAACGCCGGTGGCCTGATCCTGTGGCCGGTTTACGCCATGATGCCGCTGGGCTTTGGCCTGCTGTGGTTGCAGGGCTGGTCGGAACTGATCAAGCGGCTCGCTTTCCTGATGGGGCTGATTGAAGACCCGACGCACAAAAAGGTGGAGAAGACCGCCGAAGAAGAGCTGGCCGAGGCCATTCAGAAATTGGCCGACGAAAAAGCCGCCAAAGCCAACGCCGCCTGATCCCGGAGACACAGATGCAATTCCTCATCAACAACATCGCCCCCATCATGTTTGCGGGCTTGATCGTCTTTCTGCTACTGGGCTTTCCGGTGGCCTTCAGCCTGGGCGCCTGCGGCCTGTTTTTCGGCTTCATCGGTGTCGAGCTCGGGCTGTTGCCCGAAGCCCTGCTGCAGGCGCTGCCGCTGCGCATCTTCGGCATCATGAAGAACGACACGCTGCTGGCCATACCCTTCTTCACGCTGATGGGCTTGATCCTGGAGCGAAGCGGCATGGCCGAAGATCTGCTTGACACCATCGGACAGTTGTTCGGCCCGCTGCGCGGCGGTCTGGCCTTTGCCGTAATTTTTGTCGGCGCGCTGCTGGCCGCCACCACCGGCGTCGTGGCCGCCTCGGTGATTTCCATGGGCCTGATCTCGCTACCCATCATGCTGCGCTATGGCTATGACCGTCGTGTCGCGTCCGGCGTGATTGCGGCATCAGGCACTTTGGCGCAGATCATTCCGCCCTCATTGGTGCTGATCATTCTGGCCGACCAACTGGGTCGCAGCGTCGGCGAAATGTACAAAGGCGCTTTCATTCCGGGTTTCGCCCTGACCGGCATGTATGTCGGCTACGTCATCCTGCTGACCTTCATCCGTCCGCACTGGGTGCCAGCGCTGCCGGCCGAAGCACGCACCATCCGCGAGGACGATGGCACAAGCGGGCTGCGCTCGCTGGGCATCCTGACCCTGATCTCAACCGCACTGGCCGTAACGCTGGGACAGAATTACGCCAAGGTCTCGGTCTGGATGTCGGGCAACCCTGCGATTGCGGTACCAACCGATGAAACCATCGTGGTCTCACTCTGTGCCGGCGTCATCCTGGCCTTTGTCATCGCCGTCATCAACAAGGTGACTCGCCTGGGCCTGCTCTCACGCATGGCCGAACGCGTGACCTTTGTTTTGATCCCGCCGCTGCTGCTGATCTTTCTGGTGCTGGGCACCATTTTCCTGGGTGTGGCAACACCGACCGAAGGCGGCGCCATGGGTGCCATGGGCGCGCTGATCATGGCCATGAGCCGGGGGCGCCTCAACATGAGCCTGCTCAAGCAGGCCTTGATGACCACCACCAAGCTGTCAAGCTTCGTCGTCTTCATTCTGGTCGGCTCTACCGTTTTCAGCCTGGTGTTCCAGGGCGTCGATGGTTCGCGCTGGGTGGAGCACCTGTTGACCTCGGTGCCCGGTGGCCAGGTCGGCTTCCTGATCGTGGTCAATCTGTTGATCTTCTTCCTGGCCTTCTTCCTCGATTTCTTTGAACTCTCGTTCATCGTCGTGCCGCTGCTGGCACCGGTGGCGGAAAAAATCGGCATCGACCTGATCTGGTTCGGCGTGCTGCTGGGCGTGAACATGCAGACCTCCTTCATGCACCCGCCCTTCGGCTTCGCCCTGTTCTATCTGCGCAGCGTGGCGCCGACGCGCGAATACACCGACAAGCTGACCAAGAAGCTGATTGCCCCGGTCACCACCATGCAGATCTACTGGGGCGCCGTGCCCTTTGTGCTGATCCAGATCATCATGGTCGGCTTGATCATTGCCTTCCCCGGCATCGTGTCGAGCGGACTGGACAAGGAAGAGAAAGTTGACCTCGACAAGATCACGCTTGAGGTGCAGGCCGAAGCGCCAAAGGCAGCCGCCTCAGAGCCCACCATGGGCGAGCTTGCCGCACCGGGCAACAATGAAAAGCCGACTGACGATGACCCGATGAAGGCGATGCAGGACTCGATGGAGAAGAACAAGAAGTAGGCCCGCAGCACCGGGATCTTCCAACACAGAAAAGGCCCCTCGGGGCCTTTTTTATTTACTGCAGCGCTGAATCAGTTCAGCGCAGCAGCCAGCAACTGGTCGGTCTGCTTGATGTGGTTCAGCAACCAATCACGCAGAAAAATGGAAATCTTGACGCTCAGCATGGTATTGCCCTTGGCGAAGCCGCTCTGCAAGGCCGTCACTTCGCGGATGAGCTTGTCGTGTTCGGCCTTGTGGACGGAATACCGGGGGTAACTGATGCGCTGCATTTCAGCTTCCTCGCGCCCGAAGTGTTCCTGGGTGTAGATGACCAGGTTGCGCAGAACTTTCCCGATGACCTCACTGCCCCTGCCCTGATCCATGGCATCGTGAAAACTGTTGACCATGGCCACCAGTTTCTTGTGATCCTCGTCAATGAAAGTGTTGCCCACACTCAAGTCATCGCTCCATGCAAATAGTGCCATTTGATTTTTCCTCCCTGAAAATTATGTAACGCGACGTCAAAAGCAGCCCGCGCGAAGCGCTGAGTTAAACCGCTTTTGCGGTATCGCGGGTGTTCATGGAAGCTTATTTTCGGACGCTGGACCGACGTCAAATCGACAAGGAGAGGACTAAAAACAGCGGTCTTCACCAGACCAAATATCGCAGGGCGCGCGAGCCCGGCTTGGGGCCCGAACGCGAGGGCTCAGCGCGCGCTCAGAACGGCCGGATTCAAGGGCGTTAGCGGCTTGTCATGGAGCAGATAGCCGATCAGGTTATCGGCCGCCAGATTGGCCATGGCCAGGCGTGTTGGCACGGTGGCACTGCCGATGTGCGGTGTCAGAACAACGTTGGGCACGGTGAGCAGGTCCGGATGCACTTTGGGTTCGCCTTCAAACACGTCGAGTCCCGCTGCGGCGATGGTCTTGTTGCGCAGCGCCGCCGCCAGCGCCGCATCGTCCACAATGCCGCCGCGTGCGATGTTGACCAGCGTCGCGCGGGGCTTCATTTGCGCCAGCTCAGTCGCGCCGATGGCATGGTGCGAAGAGGCAGAGTACGGCAGCACCAGCACCAGATGGTCAGCGGTCTTGAGCAATTCGGCCTTGCCGACGTAGCGTGCGCCGCACTGCGCTTCGGTGGCGTCGTCCAGCCTTGAGCGATTGTGGTAAATCACTTTCATACCAAAGCCATGCGCGCCGCGCCGGGCTATCGCCTGGCCGATGCGGCCCATGCCCAGAATGCCCAGGGTGGCGCCATGAATGTCGCTGCCGGTGAACATGTCGTAGCGCCAGCGCGTCCACAAACCGGCGCGCAGAAAATGCTCGCTCTCGGCAACGCGCCGCGCCGTGGCCATGAGCAGGGCAAAGCCAAAATCAGCCGTGGTCTCGGTCAGCACATCGGGTGCATTGGTGCCCAGCACACCGGCTGCTGTCATGGCATCGAGATCAAAGTTGTTGTAGCCCACCGCCATATTGGCGCAGATTTTCAAAACCGGGCACGCTGCCAGCAGGGCCGCGTCAATGCGCTCACCACCCGTAGTGAAAACACCGCTCATGCCCTGCAACTGTTCGCTCAACTGCGAGGGCGTCCACAGCACATCGTCCTGGTTCGATGTCACATCAAAGTGCTGGCCCAGACGCGCGATGATTTCCGGAAAGATGGCGCGAGAGATCAGTATCTTGGGCAGCATGATGGGGCCTGCGCGTTGTCAGTGGAACAAACGGTATTGCACGACATAGGCGGCAGCGCCGGCCAGATAGCCCAGCAGGGCCAGACCACCGATCTTGCGCGCGTACCAGAAAAAATCGATCTTCTCCAAACCCATCGCCGCCACACCGGCCGCCGAGCCGATGATCAGGATCGAGCCACCGGTACCGGCGCAGTAGGCGATGAACTCCCAAAGGAAACTGTCGGTCGGGTATTGCGCGAGGTTGTACATGCCCATGGAAGCCGCCACCAGCGGCACGTTATCGACCACGGCGCTGGCCAGGCCGATGATCAGGACAATGATGTCCTGGCGACCCACCGTTTTGTCCAACCACTGCGCCAAAGCACCGAGCACATGGGTGTGCTCGAGCACGGCCACCGCCATCAGGATGCCGATGAAGAAGATGATGGAGCTCATGTCGATGCGCGTCAGTGCATGGACCAACGTGAACTTGCGCTTGTCATGATCTTCCTTCTTCAGGTGCAGCAGATCGCCGACCATCCACAGCATACCCAGGCCAAACAGGATGCCCATGAAGGGTGGCAAGTGCGTCACGGTCTTGAACAGGGGTACGCCGACCAGAATGCCGAGTCCAAGGAACAGCATCAGGTTGCGCTCAAAGGCGGTCGAGCGCAGCGCGCCGTCATCCGATGCTCGCTTAGGCGCAATCACCGGGCGGGATCCCATCAGATAGCCGGTCACCGCCAGCGGCACCAGCAGATTGAGCATGGACGCAATGAACACGCTCTTCATGATCGACAGCGTGGTGATCTGGTTGCCGATCCACAGCATGGTGGTGGTGACGTCGCCAATTGGTGTCCAGGCGCCGCCGGCATTGGCGGCGATGACGATGATGCCGGCAAAGAACAATCGGTCGTCGCGCTTGTCCAGCAGTTTCTTCATCAGCGAGACCATGACGATGGTGGTGGTCAGGTTGTCCAGAATAGAGCTCAGGAAGAAGGTCACAAAACCGACCAGCCACATCAGGCTTGACAGGCGCGTGGTCTTGATGCGCGAGGTGATCGCCAGAAAGCCGTCGTGCGCGTCAACCACCTCGACGATGGTCATGGCACCCATCAGGAAGAAAACAATCTGCGCCGTTCCCATCAGCGAGCGATTCAGGTCGGCGTCGACCTGGTTGATGTCGCCGCTGCCCAGCGCGTAAATGGTCCACAACCAGCCCGCGCCCATCAGGGCCGAGGCCGACTTGCTGATCTTGAGCGGATGCTCCAGCGCAATGGCCAGATAGGACAGGACAAAGATAATGGAAATGGCGGTCAACATCGGTGCTTCCTCGTTTGATATTTGTCGTTACAGTGCGTGCGCAGGCTTGATTATCCGGGCTGTGTGATGTCAAAAACCTGGCGCAGGTAGGCCAGGTATTTTTCATCATCGCACATGTCCTTGGCTGGGGAATCGGACAGTTTGGCCACCGGCTGACCGTTGCAGCGCACCATCTTGATGACGTTCTGCAGCGGCTCGTAGCCAAGGTCGTTGGTCAGATTGGTGCCAATGCCGAACGCGAGTTGGCAACGACCCTTGAACTGCTGATACAGCTCAATCGTGCGCGGCACCGTCAGCCCGTCGCTGAAGATCAGGGTCTTGGTACGCGGGTCGACGCGGTTGTGGTGGTAGTGATCGAGCATGCGCTCGGCCCACTTGAACGGGTCCCCGCTGTCATGGCGCGCGCCGTCGAACAGCTTGCAGAAATACAGATCGAAGTCGCGCAGGAAGGCGCTCATGCCGTAGACGTCGCTCAGGGCAATGCCGAGGTCGCCGCGGTACTCTTTGGCCCAGGATTCGAAAGCATAAATCTGGCTGTCGCGCAAGCGTGAACCGAGCGCCTGACAGGCCTGCAGGTACTCGTGTGCCATGGTGCCCAAGGGCGTCAAGCCCAGCTTCATGGCAAACAGCACGTTGCTGGTGCCGGCCAACTGGCCGCTCATGCCGCTGGCCTTGCCCGGGCTCTGCGCCGTGCCGAGCCGGTTCGACAGCACGCGCAGCACCTCCTCGTGCCAGGCTTTGGAGAAGCGCCGGCGCGTGCCGTAGTCGGCGATCTTGAGATCGTGCAATCCGGTCTCGCGCAGCTGCTCAATCTTGAGATCGAGCCGCTTGCGCCCTTCCATCAGATCCGGCAACTGCTGCGTGTTGCGAAAGAACACCTCGTTGACGATGGCCAGCACCGGGATCTCGAACAGGATGGTGTGCA
>CAIWNX010000173.1 GCA_903914175.1 uncultured beta proteobacterium
ATGAACGTGCGTTTGCCGAGCAGCCCATGCGGGTCCGGTGCCTGCGAGCGCAGCAGCAGTGCCGGCGAATTGATCGCGCCGCCAGCCACGATGTAGTGGCGCGCCTTGACGCTGACCACGGTACCGGTTGGCGTGCGCCCATCTTCACCGAGTGCGTCACAGGCCAGTGCCTGAACCTGGTTCGCAGCATGTTGAACCTGGCGCACGCGCAAGCGGTGCAACAGCGTCGCACCGTTGGCCAGCGCCGTCGGAATCGTCGTCACCAGCATCGACTGCTTGGCATTGGCCGGGCAGCCATAGCCGCAATAGCCGGAATCCAGGCAGCCCTTGACGTTGCGCGGGATGATGTGCGACTCCCATCCCAGCGCCTTGCAGCCACGCTGCAGGATGCTGTTGTTCTCGTTCGGTGTCAGGCTGCACGGGGCAATGGCGAGGCGCTCCTCCATCCTGGCAAACCAGGGCGCCATCTCTTTTTCGCTGTGGCCCACCACGCCATGCTGCGAGGCCCAGTGGGAGAGGGTTTGATTCGGGGTGCGAAAACTCGAAGTCCAGTTCACCGTGGTGGTGCCGCCAACACAGCGACCTTGCAGGATCGAAATGGCGCCGTCCGATGTGGCGCGTCCGGCACCTTCCTGGTAGAGGTCGCGGTAAGCGCGCGCTTCGTCCATGTCCTTGAAATGGTCCGAGGTCTTGAGCGGACCTTCCTCGATCATGACGACCTTGAGTCCGGCCAGACTCAAAATTTCAGCCGCCACACCGCCGCCGGCACCGGTACCGATGATGGCGACGTCCGCCTCAAGCGTGAGGGCCTGCTTCAAGGTCGATGCATCAATGATCTTCCAACCCGACGCGATACCTGCGGTGTAAATATTGGGATATGCCATGGCTTTCTCTCGAATGATTTAGTGAGTTGCAATCAAGCTCGGTGCTTGCGCAGACGCATCAGGAATTGGCGGCCTCAAAGACTTCCTTGAGCGGGCCTGGATAGCCGACCGCCGACCACGCCTGGGGCAACACGTAATAGGCAACGGCGCTGAGTTTCATCAGCACATTGACGCCCGCCGTGAGCGTTGCAAAGCGGCTGGAGCGCCAGCGCGCGAGGAAGCTCTCGATGTCCTGGGTGCTGGCTTGGCTCCAGTCCCCGACACCCGTCAACAAACGGCGCAGCAGTCCAACGGCGAGCAGGTCCATCAGCTTTCGCAACTCGCTTTGCTGATGCGCGACCAGGGCTGAGCAGGCGGCGTCAATGTTGTTGAGCACGGCGCTGAGGGTTTGTTTTTTCTGCGCCGCATCGAGCGCCGCCACATCGCTGACCACCACCGGAATCAAGGCGCTGAACATGGCGACATCGCCGGCGTTCAAAAATTTCATGCCCGTCGCCGCGAGCTTGTCGCTGCTGCTGCAGCCCGACAGGCCCGGCAGGATGGCAGCGCAGGTGGTGGCGGTGGCGAAACCGAAACCCACCTTGAGCAGGTTGCGGCGTGACAGGTCGGTCAGGCCAGGGGTAGGGGCCGCAGCGGTGCTGCTGCGGTGAATGATTCGTTCTTGGGTCATCGTGGTACCTCCATCAGGCAATTATCTGCTCAGCGATCCGGATAGCCCGTGATTTTTTGAATGTCCAGATACAGCGGTTGCAGGCGCTGGTACATGCGGCAGTAAACACGGCGGTAGAGTTGCTCGTAGGTCTGGGCGTGCACGGGTTCGGGCAGGAACACCTGTCCGATGCGGGTCATCTTGGCGATGGCGGTTTCAAAGTCCGGATGAATTTTCAGGCTGACCGCCGCCAGCACGGCCGCACCCAGGCCGCTGGTCTCATACAGGTGCGGGCGCTCACACGGCAGGTTGAAGATATTGGCGGTGATTTGCATGGCGGCATCGCTTTGCGAACCACCGCCAGAGACGCGCACTTTGGTGATGCGGGTACCACCGCGTTTTTCGATGCGCTCCTTGGCCTCGCGCAGCGCGTAGGCCAGGCCTTCGAGAATGGCGCGGTACAAATGGGCGCGCGTGTGCACATCGCCAAAACCGATGATGGCGCCCTTGGCCTCGGGACCGGGAACCTTGATGCCGGGGTTCCAGAATGGCTGCAGCATCAAGCCCTGCGCGCCCGGCGGCACGGCGTTGACCAGTTCGTCAAACAGGGTTTCCGGCGCGACGCCGCGCCTCTGGGCAATCTGCTTTTCGTGCAGGCCAAACTGCTCCTTGAACCAGCTCACCATCCAGAAGCCCCGCGTGATCTGGATTTCGGTGTTGTAGTGCTTCGGTACGGCGGCCTGGTACGGCGGAATAAAAGGCGTGGCTTCCAGGTAGCGTGGTGTGGTGGTGTTGACAGTGGCGGTTGTGCCGTAGGACAGGCAGGCAATTTCCGGCGTCAGGCAACCCGCGCCAATCACCTCGCAGGCTTTGTCCGCAGCGCCGGCAATGACCGGCGTGCCTTCAGGAATTCCGGTGTCCAGCGCCACTTGCGCACTGACCGCGCCGATGATGGTTCCAGCGCTCACCAGTTCGGGCAGCATGGACGGATGGATCGGCAGCACCTGCCATTTCCAGTCGGACTTGGCAGCCCAGCAGCCCTTTTTGTAATCGAAAGGAATGTAGCCAACCTGGGACGCAATCGAGTCCACGAATTTGCCGGTAAAGCGGTAGTTGAGGTAGCCCGAGAGCAGCAGGAATTTGTCGGTCTTGGCCCAGATCTCGGGTTGGTGTTGTGCGATCCAGTTGGCCTCGGCCTCTCTTTGAAAAAAGCGCACGGTATCGCGCATGCCAATGGCGCGAAACGCCGCTTCCCACCACCACTTGAGCTTGGGCGTGACATCGGCTCTGCGCTGATCGAGCCAGATCATGGCCGGACGCAGTGGTTTGCCCGCCTTGTCCAGCGCAATCGTGGTGGCGCGCTGGGTCGTGATGACCACACCCGCCACTGCGCTCTTGGGCACGCTGGTGTTGGCCCACAGGTGTTGGCAGGCCTGGCACAAGGCCTGCCAGAAGGCTTCGGGATCGTTTTCCACCCAGCCCGGCTGCGGCGACTGGTAGCTGTCGATCGCCACCTGCGATTTGTCAACCAGGTTGCCATGCGCGTCAAACAGCAGGGCGCGCACGCTCTGGGTGCCGTTGTCGATGGCCAGCAGATAGCTCTTGCTCATGGTGTGGTCTCCTCGGGTTTTGCGCCGGGCAATTGGTAGTGCGCGGCAATCAGGGCCTGGTAGCGTGCGGTCTCGCTGCGCCAGCCGGCGTCGCCCCATTGCAGATGGGGCTCACACAGGTCACGAATCCGCGCCAGATGGGCGAGGCCGCCACGCGGCAACAAGATACCTAAGCGCGTGCGGCGCAGCAGCAAGTCGTCCAGATGTTGCACGGCTTCGTAGCGGGCCGCAATCGACAACTCCAGCCACAAGGTGTCGGTGCCGGGAATGGCTTGCAAATCCGCAGCGTTCGCTTCGGCAGTCAGTGTTTGCGCACGATAGCCATAGCGCGCAGCCAGGCGATGCCGCACCGCGGCGCTCCAGTGCGGGTTGAGCGCGCTGGTCGGCGTGAACAGGGCGGCGTCATCGCGCGCAAACGGTTTGCCGGCGTGCGTTGCTGCCAGCGCCAGGGCGTCCTGCGCCATCAGCCTAAAAGTCGTGAGCTTGCCGCCGGCGACGGTGACCAGGCCGGACTCGTCGAGCACCGCGTGGTCGCGTGCCGCTTTGGAAGCCTCGCCCGTAGCCTCAGCAACCACCGGCCGCACGCCGGCATAGCAGGCGCTGACGTCCGCTGGCGTGATGGCGGCGCTGGGGAACTGGTCGTTGACGGCCTCCAACAGGTAATCCACTTCCGGCTGCGTGATGCTGGCCTCGACATCGAGGTCGCCGGGGTGATCGAGATCAGTGGTGCCGATCAGCGTGGCCCCTTCCCACGGGTAGAAGAACACCGGCCGGCCGTCGCGCGGGTGCATCAAGCTGATGCTTTGGGCAACCGGCAAGCGCCAGAACGGCAGCACCAGATGGCTGCCGCGCAAAGGGCGCAGCATCGGCCTGCCGCCGACTGCCAAACGCAGGCGGTCGGCCCAGACGCCGGTGGCGTTGACGACCGCCTTGGCGCGTACCGGGTAGCTCTGGAGCGAGATGGCATCGCGCACGATCAGTTCGGATAGGCCGGTTGTGCTGCGCTGCAGGCTTTGCGCCTGGGCGTAGTTGAGCAGCACGGCGCCATCGCGCCGGGCTTCCATCAGCACGCGCCAGACCAGCCTGGCATCGTCGGTCTTGGCATCGACATAAACCATGGCGCCGCGCATCAGCGGCGGCGCCAGACCCGGTGCCAGCGCTTGTGCCGCGCTCAGCTTGGCGTAGAAGTGGCTGCGCTTGCCGGCCATCCGCTCATACACCATCAGGCCCAACTGGAATAGCCAGCGGCCCGGCTTGCGACCTGTGCAGTCGGCAAACAAAAAGCTTTGCGTCTCCACCAGTTCCGGCGCTTCGCGCATCAGGCGCTCGCGCTCGCGCACCGAGTGCAGCGTGGTCTTGATGTCGCCTTCTTTCAGGTAGCGCAGGCCGCCATGCACGAGCTTGGAGGAGCGACTCGACGTGCCCCAGGCAAAGTCGCGTTGCTCGATCAAGAGCACGCGCCAGCCGCGCCGCGCCGCCTGCTGCGCGACGCCAGCGCCGGTGATGCCGCCGCCGATGACGACCAGATCCCATTCCTGCGTCTGCATACGCGCCAGGTCGCTGGCACGCGCAGTCCGCGTGTTCACGTCGCCCATGGGCCTTCGTCCTGCAGCAGCTTGCCCGGATTCATGATTTTCTTGGGGTCAAAGTGGCGGCACAGTTGCGCCAGCGTGGCCATGCCGAGCGGCCCTTTTTCATCTTGCAAATGCGCTGCGTGGTCACGCCCAACGCCATGCTGATGGCTGACGGTTCCGCCGTGCGCCGCAATGGTGTCGGCAACGGCCGCCTTGAGCTTTTGCCAGCGTTCAAAGTTCGGGGCAAAGCCACCGGGCGCAGTGGCCCAGACAAACTGCGAATAGACACTGCTGCCCTGCGGGTACAGATGCGACAGGTGCGTGAAGGCGTGCACGCGCTCGCCATATTGCGCAAAAACATCGCGCGCCGTTTGCTCCATGGCCAGCATCAGCTTCTTCACGTTGGGCCAGTCCACCGCAGTCTCGATCGTGTCGGCACTGTAGCCCTGGTCCCACAGCGTGTTGCGCAGGTAAGGGCCTTTGAAACGGTTGCTTGCCCACTTCGCGCCCATGGCAGTACCGATGTAGACCGCGCCGTGTGCCGACAAGGTGCGCCGCGCTTCGCGCAGGGCGTTGCGCGCGTTGCGGTGCTCGCCCGTGACGCCGAGCATCAGCAGGCATTTGCCTTCGCCGCAGCCGCGCAGGGCCAGGTAGCGTTCCAGCCAGCCGATCAGCCTGGCGTGGCCGGCCAGCGTGAGGCTGGTCTGGGTCTCAATGCCATTGCTGAGTCGCGTCATGCTCAGCGGCAGCCGGCGCTGGATCAGCGTGCGCACAGCGGCTTCGGCGGCGTCCCAGTTCGGCAGAAAAATGGCGTGAAAACTCTCGTGCTCGGGCAAGGGGCTGACGCGCACCGTGACCTCGGTCAGAATGCCAAAGCGACCTTCCGAGCCCATCACCAATTCGCGCATGTCAGGGCCGGCGCTGGCGGCGGGCAGCGTGGGAATCGTGAGCGCGCCGACCGGGGTTTCCATATGGCCGCCTGCAAACAGTTGCTCAATGCGTCCGTAGCGCAGCGACTGCTGGCCGCTGGAACGCGTCACCACCCAGCCCCCCACCGTGGAGTATTCAAACGACTGCGGAAAATGCCCCAGCGTATAGCCCTGGGCGCGCAATTGCGCTTCCAGTTGCGGGCCCGCTGTGCCGGCGCCAAAGGTGGCGAGCTGGCTCAGTTTGTCCAGGTGCAGCAGCCGGTTCATTCGGCTCAGGTTGATCGACAGAATGGGGCGCTCGCTGATCGGGCAATCGAGATGGCCTGACACACTGGTGCCGCCGGCAAACGGAATGACGATCCAGTTGTTGGCGTGGGCCAGCGCCAGCAGTTCACGCACCTGCTCGGTCGATTCGGGAAACGCCACACCATCGGGTGCCGGCGGCAGAGCGCCAAAGCGTTTGCGAATCCAGTCGGCAAAGCTCTCACCGAATGCCATGGCCAGTCGCGTGTCGGCGTCGGTTTGAATCAGCGCGTGTTGACCGCTCAGGCGGGACGGTGGAATCTTTGCCACCATCCCGGCGCGCTGTGCATCCTGGCCGGGCCGGCCCGGACCCAGCAGAGTGGCCATCATGGCGCGCGCGCCTTCGCTCAGCTCCATTGCGGTGGCGTCGTCGCCCCATCCATTCCATCTGCGCATGTCTTCCTCCGATTTGCTGTGTCCCAAGCGCACTCTATAGCGAGTGCCTTCGATTGATCAAGCTGCGTGCGCACCCATTATTGAGCCGTCCTGCGGCGCGTGGTGCATTCACACGGCCAGTGCCGCAAAGCCCCTTGGATTTTTCTTGTTCTGGGTCTCCCAGGTGCGCATCAAGTGGTCCATCTTTGCCGCAATCTCGGGGTAAGCGGCCAGCACGTTGTATTTTTCTCCCGGGTCCAGCGTCAGATCGTAGAGCAGGGGCAGACGATCGCTTCCGAGTTGATTGGCGCCAAATTTTGCGGTAAAGACTTCGGCGTCCAGCGGTATCGGCCACATATACAAATTGGTCTTGCGGATGTACTTCCAGTTGCCTACCCGCACCGCCTGCAACTCGTCGTAGTGGTAGAAAAAGAAGGCGTCGGTCGGCGACTTCGGCGCGCTTCCCGTCAGGACGCCCGCAATGTCTTTGCCGTCAATGATGCGGTCGCTCGGGTTTGCCACGCCGGCCAGATGCAGCAGAGTCGGAAACAGATCCAGATTAGTGACCAGTTCGGATGACTCCGATCCCGCCTTGATGCGCTTGGGCCATTTGGCGATGCACGGCACCTTGAAGCCGCCATCCATGGACTGGCCCTTGCCACCACGCAGGTTGCCGGCGCTGCCTTCAAACCAGGGACCGTTGTCGCTGGTAAAAATCACCAGCGTGTTGTCGCTGACA
>CAIWNX010000174.1 GCA_903914175.1 uncultured beta proteobacterium
AGCACTTCGTCAAGGTCATCCGAGATCAGCAGCACGGCAGCGCCGGCATCGCGCGCCGCGAGCAGTTGCGCCTGCACGTAGGAGACGGCGCCAATGTCGAGTCCCCAGGTTGGCTGGTGCGCGATGATGAGATTCGGTGGTGTTGGACTTGCGCTACCCGATGCGGCGCCAGCATTGGTCTCGGGGTGCAGCAGCGCGCGCCCCAGAATGAGTTTTTGCATATTGCCGCCGGAGAGCGAACGCGCTGCGCTGTCGGCACCGCCGCCGCGCACATCGAAGGCATCGACAACGCGCTGGGCGTAGGCGCGCGCTGTCTTGCGCCGGACCCAGCCGCCACGCGAAAAACTGCGGCTGTGCAAGCGCTCCGAAACTGCGTTTTCCCACACCGGCAAATCGCCGATCACGCCAACCGCGTGCCGGTCTTCCGGAATGCGTGCCACGCCGAGTTCCACCAGCTGCGCCGGTGCCGCCGGCAACTCCTTGCCCAGCAACTCGACGTGGCCGCTCTCAGCGCGGCGCGTGCCGCACAGCAGTTCGGCCAGCGCCACCTGGCCGTTACCGGAGACGCCGGCGATGGCAACGATCTCGCCACGGCGCAGTGTCAGTGATACCTGATTCAATCGCTCGCGTCCGCTGCCGCTGCTGACGTTCTGCAGCACGCACACATCCTCGCCAATCGGCCCGGCCTCGTGTCGGCGCGGCGCTTCGATCGCGTGGCCAACCATCCACTGTGCAAGCTGACCTTGTGTGGTGCCCTGTGCGCTGGCTTCGTTGACGAGTTTGCCGCTGCGCAGCACCGCCACCCGGTTTGAGACGCGCAGCACTTCGGCCAGCTTGTGGCTGATGAAGATGATGGACAGGCCTTGCGCAACCATTTGCGCCAGCACCTTGAACAGTGCTTCGCTTTCCTGCGGCGTGAGCACGGCGGTGGGCTCATCGAGGATCAGGATGCGCGCGCCACGGTACAGGGCTTTGAGAATCTCAACGCGCTGGCGCTCACCGACCGAGAGGCTGCCGACCTTGGCCTGGGCATCGACCTCCAGGCCAAAGCGCTGCGCGACTTCGTGCAGCTGCTCACGCGCCGCGCGATGGCGCGTGAAGGGCTGCCACATCGACTCGGAACCCATCATCACGTTTTCCAGCACGCTCAGGTTGTCGGCCAGCGTGAAGTGCTGGTGCACCATGCCGATGCCAGCGGCCAGCGCGGCCTTCGGGTCGCCCGCGGGCAGTGGCTGGCCAAAGACTTCGATCTGGCCGGCATCGGCCGTGTAATGACCAAAGAGGATCGAGACCAGGGTTGATTTGCCGGCGCCGTTCTCACCGAGCAGCGCCAGAATCTCGCCGCGTTTGAGTGTCAGCGAAATGTCGTCGTTGGCCACCAGCGCCCCGAAACGCTTGGTGATGTGGGAGAGTCGCAGGACGGTGTCGGTCATGGGACGTTGAAGAGCAGGCGTTGTCATGCCGGGCTCGACCCGGGATCCATGGATTGCGGGTCGAGCCCGCAATGACATCTTGCTATTTCGCCGTTGACTTGGGCTGGCTGTCGTCAATCTTGACTGCAAACTTGCCGTCCACGATGGCCTTCTCTTTGGCCTTGACCTTGGCCACGACGTCAGCCGGCACCTTCTTCTCGAAAGTGCCCAGCGGCGCCAGCGAAGAGCCCTTGTGCTTCATCATCGAGTATGGGCCGTAGTCTTCGGCTGTGAACTTGCCGTCCTTCACCAGCTTGATGGCGCGGTCGATGCTGGGCTCCATGTGCCACAGGGCTGATGCCACGACGGTGTCGGGATACTGCGGCTGCGTGTTGATCACGTTGCCGATGGCGAGCTTGCCCTTTTCCTTGGCTGCGTCGCTGACGCCAAAACGCTCGGCGTACATCACGTCGGCGCCCTTGTCGATCATGGCGAATGCCGCTTCCTTGGCTTTGGGCGGATCAAACCAGCTGTTGATGAAGCTCACGCTGAACTCGACCTTGGGGTTGACTTCCTTGGCGCCGGCCATGAAGGCATTCATCAGGCGGTTGACTTCCGGAATCGGGAAACCGCCGACCATGCCGATCTTGTTGCTCTTGCTCATGCCAAGCTTGTTGAAGAGCCTGACGATCAGCTCACCATGCTTGCGAATATCCTCGCGCCCTGGCGGCAATTCATCGATCACGTTCTGAACCCGCTGCACCATCGCCTTTTGCGCATCCGCGCCACGGGTAGAAATCGCATCCACCGCTCGCGCCACCATCGAAGCAAAGGTGAAGCGCAAATTCGGCAGCAGCGACCGTAGCGTTTGATCGACAGGCTTACCCTGGCCTTCGATGTACGCGGCGATTTCCGGCAACAGGGTTGCCGCCATCGGGAACTCAATCCCCTTTGTGCAATCGACCCCGGCACCAGTGATGAGAAGATTTTTGATCATTGCTGTTAGTCCTCGGATTTGTTGGCAACGGGGATATCGTCGCCCCAGATGCGGGCGAGGGTGGCTTGGATCTTTTGCTCGAAGCGGGCGATCAGTTCGCGGTTGGCGGCGACCAGCGCTTGCTCGGCTTCGATCTCCGTCACGATCGCTTGCTGCGTGGCGAGGGGTGGGAGGGGGATTTCAACGGTTTTCAGAATCTCGATGTTGATGTTCTTTTGGGCCGCTTGTGGAGCAACGTCGTTGAGGTGTTGCTTCTTTGTCCGCATGACGACTTCCAGGTAGCGGGCGTCTGTCTCTGGTTTCGGAATCAATGCAACCACGCTGTCGGGAAAGCAGGACGGAAAATCTAGAACGGCCGTGTCGCCGATGTTCGCGGCAATGGTGATGACGACCACAGGCGGTTGGAAGAGTTTGCTTACCGAGAGCCCTTCTTGATTCAATGTTTGGGTAAATGTGATCTTTCCGCCATTCGCAGCGCGGACAACGTCGCCTGTCTGGATGAAGGGATACTCGCCTCCGTAGAAGCGAGGCTCGTTCCGCGGTCGATGAGAGAACTTTCCTCGTTGGATGTCGCAGGCTTCTTCAAGCAGCACCACCGGCCAATCGGGGTGAATGGGGATGTGGGGGCGGTAGTGGCCGAGGACGGCGTGGGCGCCGTTGATGACTCTTTGGTAGCCCTCGATCTCTGCCACGATCTCCTTCTGCACCTCCAGCGGCGGCAGGGGGATTTCAATTGTCTTTAGAGTTCCAACGGAAACGAAGTTAAAGGAGGTTTTACCTGCGAGTCTGATCAATTCGTCTTTGAATCGGCTTGATATGAAAAAGAGATACTTTGGCAGCAGGCGTTCCGCGAAGGCACGGTTCACGACCAGCCCGTTGAATTGTTGATTGGTCGTTACCTCAATTTCAGTGAAGGCGTACTCTCCGACTGAGGCGGTACAGCACAGCAACACGGAATGCTTGGGCAACAGCTTGAGGCTGGTTTCCTTCAAACCTGCGTCGGTGACGAACTTTTCCGTCTTTTCGATGATGCGACCACCTTTCCGAATGTCTTCAACAGTGAACCAAGGCACGGTGCCGTTCGCCCAATAGCGAGGCTCCTGCTTTGATGGCGTCGATCCGTTGAAAATATCGCACACTTCGGAAAGCGGATAGGAAGGATAGGTCTGGCTTTGCACTGCACCCTCCCGATACCGCTCCCCGCTGAGGTTGTAATCACCATTTGCAGCGATCTTTTCTTTCGGCACGATCTGCGCTGTGGACGTGAGGGCGATGATGTTCTCGGTAGACGTGCCGGCGCGCAGCGCTTGCAGGTAGGCCGCGAGTGCGGTCTGCACTTGCGGCAGGTCGTTCTTCTCGATGGCGCGGCGCTGGGCACCGAGGCCGTAGCCGTCGTTCTCGACCTTGAAGAAGGCGACGGTGGTGCTCTGGCGCGCCAGGGATTTGTCGAGGATCAGGATGCTGGTCTTGACGCCAGAGTACGGATTGAAGCAGCCCGCTGGCAGCGACACCACGGCGACCAGACTGTTTTCCACCAGCATCCGGCGCAGTTCCTTGTACGCGGTCTGGCTCTGGAAGATGATGCCCTCGGGCACGATGATGGCGGCGCGGCCGCCGGGCGTGAGGTGCTCGGCCATGTAGTCCACAAACAGCACTTCGCTGCGCTTGGCCTGGATCGAGAAGCGCTTGTGCGGCTTGATGCCACCCTTGGGCGACATAAAGGGCGGGTTGGCCAGAATGACGTCGGCGAATTCGTTCCAGCGCTCTTCCGATGTGAGCGTGTCGTACTCAAAAATATGCGGGTCGGCGAAGCCGTGCAGATACAGATTCACCAAGGAGAGGCGCACCATGTCGGGCGAGATGTCGTAGCCCTTGAAGTTTTTGGCCAGGCGCGCCTTTTCGTCGGGCGTCAGCAGGCTGTTGCCTTTGGCGTTGGTGTTGGCGTGCAGGATGTGCTTGTAGGCCGAGATCAAAAAACCGGCCGTGCCGCAGGCCGGATCCAGGATGGTCTCATCCTTCTGCGGTGCCAGCACTTCGACCATGAAATCGATGATGTGGCGCGGTGTGCGGAACTGGCCGGCGTCGCCCTGACTGCCCAGCACGCTGAGCAGGTACTCGAAAGCGTCGCCCAGGCGCTCGCTGTGGTCATACGAAAACTCGTCGATGATTTTCAGAAAGGCCTTGAGCGTTTCCGGGTCGCGGTAGGGAAGGTAGGCGTTCTTGAAAATGTCGCGAAACAGCGCCGGAATGCCGGGGTTTTCCGGCATCTTTGCGATGCCCTCGCCGTATAAGCCCAGCATCTCGTGGCCGCCAAGGCTGCGGTCCAACAGCTTGGCCCAGCCGTAGCGGGCGAAGGCGCCGGTGAAAAATTTGCGCTTGCCGCCGAGCTCTTCGCTTTCGGCGTCCATGTCGTCCATGAACTTGTAGATCAGCGCGATGGTGATTTGCTCGACCTGGCTCTTGGGGTCAGGCACCTTGCCGACAAGGATGTCGCGGGCGGTATCGATGCGGCGTTTGGTGTCGGTGTCGAGCAAGGGTTAACCTTTGAGTTGTTTGATTGTCGTGGCGCCAGTGAGCACCTGCATCTGGCGGATTGCGATTTCGTTGAGGCGCTTGAGGCGCTCGCCTTGCGGCAATGCCATATGGATCAGTTCGGCGTTCATCCCTTCGATGTTAGCCAGCACCAGCAATTGTTCGACGCTGGCGTATTCCCGCATGTTGCCATCAAGTTTTGGGTTGGCGTCGCGCCATTGCTTGGCGGTCTGGCCAAACAGGGCGACATTGAGCAGATCGGCTTCGCTGGCGTAGGTGATGGCGGCTTGTGCCGAAGTGACTGTGGCCGGAATCAGGTGCGCCCGAATGGCATCCGTGTGGATGCGGTAATTAAGCTTGGACAGGGTGCGGTTCAGGTTCCAGGCCAGCGATAGGCGATGGCTTTCGTCCTCTTTCAGGCGCTGGAATTCCTTGATGAGGTAGAGCTTGAATTCGACCGAAATCCAAGCGGCGAATTCAAAGGCGATGTCTCTGTGGGCATAGGTACCGCCATAGCGACCAGATTTGGAGACCAGTCCGCTGGCATGGGTGGTGTCTATCCATTGACGCGGCGTCAAGACAAAGCTGTTGAGTCCAGCCCTGCTTTTAAACCCCTCGAATTCGAGGGGTTTAAAACTGGCGTTGTTCAGCCGCTCCCATACGCCTAAGAACTCGATGGTGTTGCGGTTTCTGATCCAATTCTGGATGACCTGATCGGATCGATCCGGTTCTTTGTGCTTTGCAATGTCCGTCAGAGAAATGTAGTCATCGTTGGCTTGGCTGAGAACTGTGACGGCGGTTCCCTGTACATCGATGGTCGTTTTGCTGGTTTTGCTCATGGTCATTCCTAAGCGGCGAACTGGTTCAGGGACACATAGTCCTTGACGTATTCAGGTACCAGCGTGCGGTACGACGGGGGCACGGCTCTGAAGTCAATGGTATTGAAGAACGGGTTGGTGGCCAGGTCGGTGAACTGCCGGCTGTCGATGATGTCACGCACCCGGTTGCTGGTGACGTAGGCCTTGAAGTAGGTCTTGATGGCAGGGATGGCCGAGGGTGGTTCAGGCACGCGGTCGGCGACGAACTTGGAGAATTCTTCTTCCAGCAACTCGTCCTTGGACTTGAAGCGCGGAATCAGGCCAAAGATCCTTTCCAGAATTTCGCGCAACGTTAGGCGCCGGTCCACGGCGGCGGCTTTGCGCAGCTTGTCCAGGGTGTAGTACTCCTCTGGCTTGTCGAAGACTTCGCGGTTCACGTAGTCGATGACGCGGTCCCACTGCCCGGCTTCGACGGCCGAGGCCACACTGTCGTTGGCGCGGATCGTGTCTTCAAACCGCTCGAAGAACATGCGGTCGATCTTCATGCCCTCAGCCGTGATCTGCTCGACGCGCATCGACGCCAGGATGTCGGCGCCCAGGTGCTCATAGCTGCCACCCACCACCACCGGGCCGTCGCCACCCCCATCGCCTCCGCCCATGCCTTTGCTCTTGGGCGGCGGGAGTTTGAGCACCTCGTCGTAGTTGAACTCTTCCTCGAAGTATTCGCAGTTGGCAAAGAAGTCAAACAGCTTGAACGCGGTTTTGACAGGCTGTTGCACGCCTTCCTTGAGGGCGGTGTCGAACAGCAGCTCGCGGAAGTCGTGCTTGCGCGTGCCGCGTCCCTTGATCTGGATGAAGTCGGTGGGCGAGAAGATCGGGCGAAAGAGGCCGATGTTCAGGATGTCGGTGCAGTCGTAGCCGGTGGTCATCATGCCGACCGTCACGCAGATGCGCGCCTTGCTGGTCTTGTAGCTGGGGATGAAGTTGCCCGAACCAAGCAGATTGTTGTTGGCGAAGTTGATGGTGAACTGCTGGGCGTCGGGTATCTGCGAGGTGACCTGCACCGCGAAGTCGGACTGGTAGCGGCCCGGGAACATGCGATCGGCCATCTGATTGAGAATCTGCGCCAGCTTCGCGGCGTGGTTCTGGCTGACAGCAAAGATGATGGACTTGCCGATCTCCCCGCTGACCGGGTCGCGCAGGGCGTTTTCCAGAAACGTCTTGCACAGCAACTGGTTGGTGTTGTCGGCAAAGAAGCGCTTCTCGAACTCGCGCTGCTTGAAGGCCTGCTGCTGGTCCTCGCCAGCGTCATCGGTGAAGGTAACGATGAAGCCCTCCTCCGAGAGCAGCGTGGTGGTGACTTCGGTGCGGGCGTCGACCACGGTCGGGTTGATCAGGAAGCCCTCTTTCACGCCATCGAGCAGCGAGTAGCGGAAAGTCGGCTGGCTGTTCTCGCAGCCAAAGGTGCGGTAGGTGTCGAGCAGCAGACGGCGCTCGGCTTCGCGCGGGTCACGCGTGCTGGGGCTGGCGCCATCGAAGCGGCGCAGGTAGTCGCGCGGCGTGGCGGTCAGGCCGAGTTTGTAGCCGATGAAGTAGTCAAACACGGCGCGGGCGTTGCCGCCGATGGAGCGGTGCGCTTCGTCCGAGATGACGAGATCGAAGTCGGTTGGCGAAAACAGTTTTTGGTACTTGTTGTTGAAGAGCAGGGATTGCACGGTTGTGACGACTATTTCGGCGCGTTGCCAGTCGTCCCGGTTTTCCTTGTAGATCACGGTCTGGTAGTCGGCCGACAGCACGGCCGCGAAGGACTTCTTGGCCTGGTCTTCCAGCTCCAGGCGATCCACCAGGAACAGCACGCGGCTCACGTTGCCCGAGCGCAGAAACAGTTTGATGACAGCGGCGGCGGTGAGGGTCTTGCCGGTGCCGGTGGCCATCTCGAACAGGAAGCGGTCTTTGCCGTCGCCGACAGCAGCCTGCAGGCTCTGGATCGCCTTGAGCTGATACGGCCGCAGAAAGCGCAGCTTGTTGGTCTGGATGTAGCCGGCGCGCTCGGCTTCGTTTTGCCAGGCGGCTTCGCTTGCGTAGTTCGGGCGCTGGGTGCGAACGATGTAGTCCGCGCTGATCAGCTCTTCAATCAGTCGCTGCGGATTGGGCTTGAGTTTTTGGTAGCCGGTGACCGAGTTCGGCGTGGGGAACGAAGTGATGACGTAGGGGCTGCCGCGTTCAAGGTCCCAGAAGTAGTGCAGGTTGCCGTTGGAAAGAATGACGAAGCGGCAGTTTTGCGACTTGGCGTATTTGCGCGCCTGCTCTTTGCCGATGAGTGGATTTTTGTTTTCAGCTTTCGCTTCAAGAACCAGCAGCGGAAAACTTTTGGCGTCGAGCAGGAGAAAGTCAACGAAGCCCTTGCTGCTTTTCTCGAAGTTGGCGCCGAGCGCGTCCAGGTCGTTCGATTTGATCGTGACGCCGGGTTCGAGACGAATGTTGGCGGGAGCGTCGCCCACCGGGAAGAAACGCCAGCCAGCCGCTTCGAGCAGCTTGTTGATCTTGATGCGGGCGGTGGCTTCTTTATCGGACATGCAGGGCTCCCTCAACCATGCCGCCTATCCTGGCGGAATTGGGTCAACGTCGAGTTCGCGTTCTCGACGTTCCTCTGAGCCGGACTATAGCCGAAGGATGGCAGCGCCAAGTTGTCATTGCGGACGTGATCCGCAATCCATGGATCCCGGATCGGGTCCGGGATGACCACCGGGGCGGGATGACGGTCGTAGCCTTACGTGCCCGCCCGCTCCAGCATGGCGTGCAGCAGCACATTGGCGCCCGCGGTGATGTGCTCGGGCGCGGCGTATTCGATTTCGTTGTGGCTGATGCCGTCTTTGCACGGGATGAAAATCATGCCGCTCGGGGCCAGGCGCGCCATGTAAACGGCGTCGTGTCCGGCGCCGGAAACGGCGGGCATGTTCGAGTAGCCCAGTTTCTGAGCGGCACGCGCCACCGCGTCCATGCACTCGGGGTGGAAGGCTTGCGCCGGGTAGCTCGACACCAGCTCGATCTTGATGTCCAGGCCGGACTCCTTGGCCACTTGCGCGGCAAAGGCTTTCACTTCATCGGCCATCTGGTCCACCAACGCGTCGGTGGCGTTGCGCAGGTCGATCGAGAACTTGACGCGCCCCGGAATCACGTTGCGGCTGTTCGGGTGCACATGCACCATGCCGACGGTACCGCGCCCGTGCGGTGCATGGCGCCAGGCTGCTGCCACCACTTCCTGCATGACGCGGGTGGCGACCTGCATGGCGTCTTTGCGCAGCCCCATCGGCGTCGGGCCAGCGTGTGCTTCCATGCCGGTGACGGTGCAATCAAACCAGCGGATGCCGAGCACGCCCTGCACCACGCCGATGGTCTTGTTGTTGTCTTCGAGCACCGGGCCCTGTTCGATGTGGGCCTCGAAATAGGCGCCGATCGGATGTGCGCCCGGCTCCTCGGGGCCAACGTAGCCAATGCGCGTCAGCTCGTCTTTCACGCTCTTGCCTTCGGTGTCGGTGGCGGCGTAGGCGTGCTCCAGGGTGAAGACTTTGGCAAACACGCCCGAGCCCATCATCACCGGCACAAAGCGCGAGCCTTCCTCGTTGGTCCAGAACGCCACTTCAATCGGCGCCTCTGTTTCAATGCCATGGTCGTTGAGCGTGCGCACCACTTCGAGTGCCGAGAGCACGCCGTAGTTGCCGTCGAACTTGCCGCCGGTCGGTTGTGTGTCGATGTGGCTGCCCGCCATGATCGGCGCCAAGCTGTTGTTGCGCCCGGCACGGCGCATGAAGCCGTTGCCGATCTTGTCGATGGTCACGGTCAACCCCGCTTCGCGGCCCCAGCGCGTCACCAGGTCGCGGCCCTGGCCGTCCAGGGTGGTGAGCGTCAGGCGGCAAACGCCGCCTTTCGGAGTGGCGCCGATCTTGGCCAGTTCCATCAGCGAGTCCCACAGGCGTTGGCCGTTGATGCGCAGGTTGTCGATGTTGGTTGTCGTGCTCATGATGTGTTCCGCGTTCTCCGTAAAGTGTTGACGATGCATGTTCCTGGACTCGTCATTGCGAGGAGCGTAGCGACGTGGCAATCCATTCAGTTTGAATTCATGGATTGCCGCGCTTCGCTCGCAATGACGAAAGACTCCTCAGCGTTTCACAGCCGTTGGCGCCGTGCTTTC
Organism: uncultured beta proteobacterium; assembly: GCA_903914175.1. Lineage (GTDB taxonomy): Bacteria > Pseudomonadota > Gammaproteobacteria > Burkholderiales > Burkholderiaceae_C > Rhodoferax. Next base: position 9,952 of record CAIWNX010000174.1, read on the forward strand.
AGAGCGCAGCTTGGCGGCAGCAAAGTTGGAACTAAACGCTGGCCGCTTGATGTAGCGCCCAGCGCCACGCTCGGCGCGCAGATCGCCTTGCACGTAGACCAGCTTGCCCTGGCTTAGCGTGTGGCTTGGGATGCCGCGCACGGCACGGCCTTCGAACACATTGAAGTCGCCCTTGCTGTGCTGCGTCTTGGCCGAGAGCGTCTTGGTGCCCTGCGGGTCCCAGACCACCAGATCGGCGTCGGCGCCAACTGACACGCTGCCTTTTTGCGGGTAGATGTTGAACAGCTTGGCGGTGTTGGCCGAGGTGATGGCAACGAACTCGCTGGGCGTCAGGCGCCCGGAGTTGACACCGGCGTCCCAGACCACGGTCATGCGTTCTTCGACGCCGCCGCAGCCGTTCGGAATCTTCGAGAAGTCGTCCTTGCCGGCCGCCTTTTGCGCAGCGCAAAAAGTGCAGTGGTCGGTGGCCGTGGTGTGCAGATTGCCTGATTGCAGGCCGCGCCACAGCGCTTCCTGATGGCCCTTGGGTCGGAAAGGCGGGCTCATCACGTGCGCGGCGGCCGTCGCAAAGTCCGGGTGGCGGTAGACGCTGTCGTCCACGATCAAGTGGCCCGCCAGCACCTCGCCATAGACTCGCTGGCCACGGCCGCGTGCGCGGGCAATCGCCTCGGCGGCTTCGATGCAGGAGACGTGCACGACGTAGATCGGCACCCCCAGCACGTCGGCAATCGCAATGGCGCGGTTGACGGCTTCGCCCTCGACGATCGGTGGGCGTGACAGCGGGTGGCCTTCTGGCCCCAGGATGCCCTTGGCTGCCATTTCCTTTTGCAGCAGAAACACCAACTCGCCGTTTTCGGCGTGCACGGTCGGCATGGCGCCGAGTTCGAGCGCGCGCTGGAAGCTGTTGACCAGCGTTTCGTCGTCGCACATGATGGCGTTCTTGTAGGCCATGAAGTGCTTGAAGCTGTTGATGCCTTCCTGCTGCACCAGGGTGCCCATGTCACGCTTGACCGTTTCATCCCACCAGGTGATGGCCATGTGGAAGCTGTAATCGCTGGCGGATTTTTCGGCCCAGCCGCGCCAGGTCTGATAGGCCTCCATCAGGCTTTGTTTCGGATTGGGAATCACGAAGTCGATGATGGTCGTATTGCCGCCCGCCATGCCGGCCGCCGTGCCGGTGAAGAAGTCGTCCATCGTGGTTGCGCCCATGAACGGCAACTGCATGTGGGTGTGCGGGTCGATGCCACCGGGCATCACGTACTGGCCGCCGGCGTCCACCACGCTGGCGCCTGTTGGTGCTTGCAGCTTGTCACCCACCGCCACGATGCGACCGCCCTGACACAACACATCAGCCGGAAATGCGCGGTCGGCGTTGACGACCGTGCCACCTCGAATCAATACGGAGCTCATTCTCGTTCCTTGGTTGAGTGCGAACAGGGCCTGCCGGTCATCCGGTCCTGCACCCCGTTGCGCGAGGTTTCAAAACTCAGTTGCGCTTGGCCGTGATGAAGTAATAGGTACCCGCCACCGCCAGGCTGAAGAACCAGCCAAAGTCAAACAGGCTGACCAGGGTCGGATTCACCGCAGCCTTGTCCAGCACGCCCGAGACCACCAGGTAGCCCGGCAGACAGGGCAGCACGCCGAGCACGAAAGCAATGATGGCCTGCACGTTCCAGCCGCCGCTGTACTCGTAGGCGCCACCACGGACATAGAGGTCATCGACCTTGAGGCCATCCTTGTGCACCAGGTAGTAGTCAACCAGCAGAATGCCGGCGATGGCGCCCAGCAGCGTGCCGTAACCGCCGAGCCAGCTAAACAGGTAGCCGCCGGATGTGGCCAGCAGTTTCCAGGGCATGAACAGCAGGCCGATCACGGCAGCGATCAGGCCGCCGGTACGGAAGCTGATCTTGTCCGGTGCCAGATTCGAGAAGTCATACGAAGGCGACACCAGATTCGCCGCCACATTGGTGGTCAGATTTGCCAGCAGGATCACGACCAGGCCCAGGGCCGATGCGAAAGTGCCCATTTGCGTCAGCAGACCGTCCGGGAACAACTGGGCCTTGCCGTACAGGATTTGCGAAACCGAGAAACCGATGATGCCGACCATCGAGAACAGCGCCATTGGAATCGGCAGGCCGATGGCCTGGCCCAGTACCTGCTCGCGGTTGCTCTTGGCAAAGCGTGTGAAGTCAGGGATGTTCAGCGCCAGCGTGGCCCAGAAGCCAACCAGGCCGGTCAGCGCCGCCCAGGACTTCGGTCCACCTTCGACAATTTTGGCCGGCAGGTCCAGCAGTTTGCCCGAGGGCACCGACATGAAGGCCCACACCACCAGCGCCAGCGAGGCCGCAATCATGAGCGGAGCGGCAACGACTTCGAGCTTGCGGATCGACTCGACACCGTTCCAGATGTAGTAAATGTGCACCGCCCAGAACAGGTAGAAGCACACCAGTTGCGAGGTGCTGATGAACTCACCCTGCGCCGGTCCGGCCAGCCCCATGCCGATGACGTTGAAGAAACCGTGCAGCGCCAGGGCACCGAAATAGCAGTTGATCGAGAACCAGCCGCAGGCCACCAGGCCGCGCAGGACGGCAGGCAGATTGGCACCCTTGACGCCAAAGGAGGCGCGTGCCAGCACCGGGAACGGGATGCCGTAACGGGTGCCGGTGCGGCCCAGCAGCAGCATGGGAACGAGCACGATGCAGTTGGCCAGGAACACCAGCCAGATTGCCATTTGCCAGGTGAAGCCCTGGTCGAGCATGCTGCTGGCCATGGTGTAGGTCGGAACGCACACCACCATGCCAACCCATAGCGCGGCGAAGTCGCTGGCGCGCCAATGGCGCTGCGCGTCCGTGGTCGGTTTTAGGTCCTCATTGATCAGGGGGTTGTCGCTCGCTGTAGAACTCATTGCTGTCTCCGGTTGGTTGTCGTTAGAAAACTCTCTGATCGGGCAACGGTTCGCGTGCCAAATCAGACCCTCGCGTGAACATGTGTTTCGCCAAACTGACTGCCGAATATTACGCCATCGGCAGCGCGGAAATACGCTGGGGATTGTTCGGATGCGTGGTCCAGTCCGCATGGCCGGCTTGCACCACCTGGCCGGTACGCTGGTCGATCTCACCGGGCGCCAGCGTGCGCAGCGTCAGGCAATCGGGCACCGGGCAGACCGTGACGCACAGATTGCAGCCGACGCATTCGTTTTCCTTGACCTCGAAATGACGTTTGCCATCTTTCAAATTGCTGATGGCCTGGTGCGAGGTGTCTTCGCAGGCGATGTGGCAACGCCCGCACTCGATGCAGGTGCTCTGGTTGATGACGGCCTTGCTGATGTGGTTCAGATTCAGATTGCGCCAGTTCGACACCGTGGGCACGGCGCGCCCGACGATCTCGTCCACGCTCTTGAAACCCATCTCGTCCATGTAGTTGGAGAAGCCGTCGATCATCTCCTGCACGATCTTGAAGCCGTAGACCATGGCCGCGGTGCAGACCTGCACCGAACCGGCACCGAGTGCAATGTAGTCGAGCGCGTCGCGCCAGTTGCCAACGCCACCGATGCCCGAGATCGGCAGACCGGCAGTCTGCGGATCGCGCGCGATCTCGGCCACCATGTTCAGGGCAATTGGCTTGACGGCCGGTCCGCAGTAACCTCCGTGCGAACCGATGCCGCCAATGGACGGGCTCATGCTGAGCGTGGCCGGGTCGACACCCATGATCGAGTTGATGGTGTTGATGAGCGAGACCGCGTCGGCGCCGCCACGCTTGGCGGCACGTGCCGGATGGCGTATGTCGGTGATGTTGGGTGTGAGCTTGACGATTACCGGCAGCGTCGAATATTGCTTGCACCAGGCTGTCACCATCTCGATGTACTCGGGCACCTGTCCCACGGCTGCGCCCATGCCGCGCTCGCTCATGCCGTGCGGGCAGCCAAAGTTGAGCTCGATGCCGTCGCAGCCGGTGTCCTGCACGCGCGGCAGGATCGCCTTCCACGATTTCTCCTCGCACGGCACCATCAGTGACACCACGACGGCGCGGTCCGGCCAGTCGCGTTTGACCTGGGTGATCTCTTTCAGGTTGAGCGCCAGATCGCGGTCCGTGATCAGCTCGATGTTGTTGAAACCGAGCAAGCGCCGGTCCGGCGACAGCAGTGCGCCGTAGCGTGGGCCGTTGACGTTGACCACCGGCGGTCCGTCCTCGCCCAGCGTTTTCCAGACCACGCCGCCCCAGCCGGCCTCGAACGCGCGGATCACGTTGTAGGCCTTGTCGGTCGGCGGTGCGGACGCCAGCCAGAATGGATTGGGGCTCTTGATGCCGGCAAAGTTGATGTTCAGATTGGCCATGGTTGCTCTTGTCGGTTATTGATCATTGCGCAGGCTGTGACCTGTGACGATTCATGCCGCAGTCTGTCATGCCGGACTCGATCCGGCATCCAGTGCCACGCGGACCATGGATTGCGGATCAAGTCCGCAATGACGATGGTGGGGTTCATGGAACGGCGCGCGTTAAATGCGCGTGAATGGCCTGCGCAGATTGTTTGCCGTGGGCGACGGCTTCCACCGTCAGGTCAAGGCCGCCGGCGCGGCAGTCGCCGCCAGCCCAGACGCCTTTGACGCTGGTGGCGCCGTCGTCAGCGGTGGCGATGCGCCCGGCTGTGAGCGCGACACCGGCATCGGCCAGCACCGAGCTGAGCATCTGCTGACCAATCGCCTTGAGCACCATGTCTGCCTCAAACGTCTCGAACTCGCCGCTGGGCACGAGCTTGCCATCGACCAGGTCCTGGCGCTCGAAACGCACGGCGCAGGCCCTGCCTTCGATGCCGAGAACTTCAACCGGCGCCAGCCAGTGGTGGATCGTGACGCCGCGTGTTTGCGCCCATTCCTGCTCTGCTTTTGAGGCTGGCATCTGCTCTGCGCCACGTCGGTACACCATGTCCACCTTTTGCGCGCCCAGCAGTTTGGCCTGCACGGCCGCGTCAATCGCCGTCATGCCGCCGCCAATGACGACGACACGCCGCCCCACCGGCAGCGTTGAGAGGTCGCTGCTCTGGCGCAGTGCGGCAATGAAGTCAACCGCGTCCTGCACGCCGCTGAACGGCTCGCCCGGCACGCCGAGCTGGTGCGTGCCAGCCAGCCCGAGGCCGAGGAAGACGGCGTCAAACTCCTGGCGCAAAGTGGCCAGTTGCGCAGCGCTGCCGAGCTTCCAGTTATTGCGCACCTCGATGCCGCCGATTGACAGCAGCCAGGCCAGTTCGCGCTGGGCAAAACCTTCGGGTGTCTTGTAGGTGGCCAAGCCGTATTCGTTGAGACCGCCAGCCTTGGGTCGGGCATCGAACATCACGACGGCGTGTCCCAGGCGCGAGAGCGTGTGGGCGCAGGCCAGACCGGCCGGCCCGGCGCCGACGATCGCAATGCGCTTGCCGCTTTCGGCCGCGCGTGTGAACAGCGCCGTTGCCGACTCGTGCAGTACTGCATCCACCGCATGGCGTTGCAGTCGGCCGATGGCCACCGGCTTGCCTTCCTGCGTGTTGCGCACGCAGACCTGCTCGCACAGCACCTCGGTCGGACAGACGCGTGCGCACATGCCGCCCAGCGGATTGGAGTCCAGTATGGTGCGCGCCGCACCACGCAGGTTCGCATCCGCGATGCGGCGGATGAAAGACGGCACGTCGATGTGCGTCGGGCAGGCGCTGGCACAAGGCGCATCGAAGCAGTAGAGGCAGCGCTCGGCTTCGAGCAGCGCCTGTGCCGGTGTCATTCGCGGATTGGCGTCGGAGAAACGCCGCAGGTACTCGTCCGGGCTGAGGCGACCGGGCCGAATGTCGGGATGAGTTTGAGTGGACACGCAAGGACTCCTGAAAAAATCTGACCATTCAGTCAGATTTCAAACCAGATTCTAGCAACACCCGTGCCGCCTTGTAACTAGGGGTTTGCCCGAGGGCGACTGGCGAGTCGCTTCGCCGTGCAGGCGCCAGTCCAAGGCCTCATCCGGCAGGCGGATGAGGCCGGTTTTTTTTGACTGGTCGATAATGTCTGCGTTGGTTTGTTCAACTTGTTGTATGGAGATGCCATGAGTGTTGCACCCCGTCCCGCCACGATCGGCTTTGAAGCCCTCGATGCCTGCCACCAGCAGATTATTGAAAACCTGAAACAGTTGACCGCTTTGGCGGCGCAGGTGGCAGTTGCCGGTGTTGACGCGGCGGCCCAGCAGCAGGCGGCAGCCATCGAGGCGTTCTTTTCCGGCACTTCGCGCCAGCACCACCTGGATGAAGAGAAAAAAGTGTTTGCGCCGCTGCTGGCCGGTGGCGAGGCTGAACTGGTGGCGTTGGTACGCGTGCTGCAGCAGGACCACGGCTGGATCGAGGAGAACTGGCTTGAGCTGGCGCCGCAACTGCGTGCCATGGCCCAGGGCAACAACTGGTTTGACGGCGCCGAGTTCCAGCACAACGTGGAAGTGTTCTCCGACCTGTGCCTGGGCCACGTCGAACTGGAAGAAAAAATGATTTACCCGCAAGCCCGAACGCAGGCAGCGCTATCGGGCATCAAAGGCCCAGCGCGCGTGCCGCAATGAGGCGTGCAGGCAGTTCCTTTTTCATGCCCGTCACACGGCGCTGCATTGCTTGGCTGATCGGCGCGGTTCTGCTGCTGCCGCTGTTGGCGCAGGCAGCAGCCAGCCCCACCCCGACTCCTTTTCGCATCGGCGTTGCGCCACATTCCAGCGCGCGCGTCATCCTCGAGATGTACCAGCCTCTGCGCCTGTATCTGGAGCAGGTCCTGCAGCGGCCGGTGGAGATTGTCACGGCGCCGGACTTCACCGAATTTGCCCGCCGTGGCATGGCGCAGAACTACGACATTGCCATCACCACCGGGCACCAGGCACGGCTGCTGCAAACCGATGCCGCTTATGTGCCGCTGCTCACCTACCAGGCCGACTTCAAGGCGGTGGCGCTGGTGGCGGCCGACAGCCGTTTCCGGCAACCGAAGGACCTGGCCGGCAGCACTGTGATCGGCCTGTCGGCCTCCTCGTTGGTGACGCTGTGGGGGCAGCACTGGCTGTTGCGCAATTCGGTTGCCGAGGCCACACTGCGTTATGTCAGTGCTTCCGACAGCGTGGGCCAACTGCTGCTCAAGGGCGAAGGCAGTGCCGGCTTCATGTCGCTGGCGAACTACCAGAACCTGCCACCTGCCGTACGCTCCCAACTGCGTCTGCTGGCCGAGAGTTTGCCCATGGCCGGGCGTGTTTACGTGCTCAACGCGCGGCACGCCAGGCAGCGCGAGCCGATTCTGGCGGCGCTGTGGGCCTTCGCTGAAACCGCCGAAGCGAAACAGTATTTTGCAAAGCACCAGCTCGGCGGTTACCGGCCGCTGGAGCCGCGTGAATTGGTCGCGCTTGAACCCTACGCCAACGAAGTTCGTCTGGTGCTCAAACAAGGGAAATGATGCAATTCTGGCCCTGGCGTACGGTGCGCGGTCGCTTGGTGCTGGCGGCACTGCTGGTCGAACTGGTCATGCTGGCCATCCTGGTCGGCAACAGCCTGCGCCTGCTACACGAAGCGATGGGCGAGCAGGCGCGCGAACAGGCCGAGCAGATCGCCCCGGTGCTGTCAGCGGCACTGGTGGCCCCGCTGGCGCAGTATGACTACGCCACCGTCCAGGCCGTGCTGGATGAAAGCCATGCGATTCGCGGTATCGATTACCTGGCGGTGAGCGATGCCAACGGCGTCATCGTCGCCACCAGTGGCTGGCCGCTCAAAAAGCCCTTGCCGGCGATTGATGACCACTTCACCCTCGATGATGACAATGACCCGCCGCGCTACGACGTTGCGTTGCCGATCAAGCTGGCCGGGCAGACGCTGGGCAAGCTGCAATTCGGGCTCGATTTGAACCGCATCCTGGTGGCGCGCAAGAACCTGTTGACGCAGGGCGTGCTGATCGCCATGGGCGAGTTGCTGCTGTCAGCCGGGTTGTTGACGCTGCTCGGTTTGCTGATCACGCGCCAGCTCTCGCTGCTGACGGCGGCCAGCCTGAAAGTGGCGCAGGGCGAGCTGACACCAGCGCCGGTGCCCGAGGGCAAGGATGATGTCGGGCGCCTGGGCGCGGCTTTCAACGTGATGTCACGTGCCATTGCCGAGCGCGTGGACCAGCTCACGCGCGCCAATGAAGAAACGGCGCGCATCGCAGCCGCCTTGCAGGAAAAGCACGCCCAGCTCGAGGACGGCCACGCCGTGTTGCGGGTTGAAAACCAGATGCGGGTCGAAGCCCAGCACGAGCTGGAGGCGGCGCTGGGCCACATTCGCGAGCACACCGAACAGCTCAACGCGATTTTCGATCTCAGTCCCGACGGTTTTATCTCGTTTGATGCGCAGCACCGTGTCAAATATGCCAGCCCGGCTTTTTTCCGCATGACGGGGCTGGCCTCAGACGCCATCATCGGGCTCGACGAAGCCGCTTTCTCCGCGCGTCTGGCACTCGCTTGTCTGGATCCCGCGCGTTTCCCCGGTATCGCAGCGCTCAAGGCCGAGGTCGCGCTACAAAAGCCGACAAGCGCTGGCGCTGCACCGACGCCGCCGACCGGACGACGCCAGCTGATCGAACTCGCCGACCCGGGCCAGCATGTGCTCGAGATTGGTTTGCGCCTGTCGCGTGCCGAGACCGTTTCGCAGATCCTCTATTTCCGCGACGTCACGCACGAAACCGAGGTGGACCGGATGAAGAGCGAGTTCCTGTCGCATGCGGCGCACGAGCTGCGCACGCCGATGGCCAGCATCTACGGTTACTCTGAAATCATGATGGCGCAGTCTTTCGACGAGCCGCAGCGCCAGGAGTTTCTGGCCATCATTCACCGCCAGTGCGAGATGATGATTGCCATCATCAACGAGTTGCTTGATCTGGTGCGCATCGACGAGCGGCGCGGCAAGGATTTTGTTTTTGCCAGTATCGATGCCGTTGCGCTGGTGCATGAACTGGTGGGTGATTTCGGCGTGCCAGCGCGGCACCAGGCGGCTCTGATTGAAGCGCCGGCGCAAACTTTGCGTGTTCGCGCCGATCGCAAGAAACTGATGCAGGCCTTGCGCAACGTGCTCTCCAACGCCTACAAGTATTCGCCCGCTGGGGGTGCCGTGCGCATCAGCCTGTTCAGCGCTGAAGCTGCAGCTGGCAGCGGCTTGCCGGCACAGGTCGGTATCCGCGTTACCGATCACGGCCTTGGCATGACGCCCGAGCAGGTGGCCCATGTCTGCGACCGTTTCTACCGCGCTGACAGTTCAGGCAATATTCCGGGCACCGGCCTGGGCATGAGCATCGTCAAGGAGATTCTTGAACTGCACGGCGGTCAATTGCTGATCGAAAGCACAATCGGTGTGGGCACCTCGGTGACCCTGTTGCTGACTTTGGCGATGGCGAGCTGAAATCCCTCGCATCGCGCAGGTCATGAATTTAATACGTGAGCTGGAATTGCAGAACCAGGAGTTGCGGCGCCTGCAGCTCGAACTCGACGCACAGCGCGCACGCTATTTCGATCTCTACGATCTGGCCCCTGTGGGCTATTGCATCGTCAGTGAAAACGACCTGATTCTGGAGGCCAATCTGACAGCGGCAACGCTGTTGGGGGTGGACCGTGCCCTGCTGGTGGGTCAGCCGCACAAACGCTTTATCCACAGTGCGGACCATGATCTGTACACCCGCTGGCGCAATCAATTGCTGATCACCGCTCAGGCGCAGGAATGCGAGTTGCAGATGGCGTCCCAAAGCGGTTCGCTGTTCTGGGTCAAGCTGATCGGCACCCTGGTGCAGGATGGCAGCGCGCTGGCGGCGCTGCGCATTGTGATGGTCGATATTGGCAAGCGAAAGCAGATTGCGGAAGAACTCAGGATCAGCGAAGAGCGCTTTCGGCTCATGTTTGACCGCGCCACTGACGGCATCGTGATCCTGTCGGAAAGTGGCAAACTGCTCAGCGTCAATGCTGCTTTTGCGCGCATGCATGGCTACACGCCCGATGAGATGGCCGCGCTGCACCTGCGCGATCTCGACACACCGCAGACCGCGCAGGGTCTGCCGGAAAAATTGGCGCGCATCCTGGCTGGCGAAGCCCTGTCGTTCGAGGTCACGCACTACCACAAGGATGGTCGCGAGCTGCTGCTGGAGGTGTCTTCCAGCCTGATCGTTGCCGATGGCCAGCGGCTGATTCAGGCCTTTCATCGCGACATCACCGAACGCAAGCGGGCCGATGAACTGGTGCGCGAACTGGCCTACTACGACCCGCTGACCCGGCTGGCGAACCGCATGCTGCTCAAGGATCGCCTGATTCAGTCCATGCTGGCGGGCCAGCGCAGCGGCAATTACGGCGCCCTGATGTTTCTGGACCTGGACAATTTCAAGCCGCTCAACGATCAACACGGACATGGCGCGGGTGACCTGCTGCTGGCCGAGGCGGCCAAACGGCTCAAGAGCTGTGTGCGCCAGATCGACACGGTGGCGCGCTTTGGTGGCGACGAGTTTGTCGTGCTGCTCGATGACCTGACGTCCGAAAAGGCGCAGGCCCATAGTCATGCCGATCAGGTGGCCGAGAAGATTCGCAGCCTGCTGGCCCATCCCTATGTGCTGCCCCTGGTCGCCGGCGAAGACGGCGTGCCCCAGAGCATCCAGCACCACGGCAGTGCCAGCATCGGCGTGACCCTGTTTCTGGCGCAGGAAAGCACGCAGGAAAGTATTTTGATTGCGGCCGATCTGGCGATGTACCGGGCCAAGGACTTGGGTGGCAACACCGTGTGTTTCTTTGACGCGCAAATGCAACTCGAACACATGACGCAGACGGTGCTGCGCCGGGATTTGCGCAACGGTATTGTGGAACAGCAGTTTTGTCTTCATTACCAGGCCCAGTTGCGCGGTGCGGGACAAATCACCGGCGCTGAGGCGCTGCTGCGCTGGCAGCATCCGACACGTGGCTGGATCGCCCCGACGGAGTTCATTGCCACGGCGGAGAAAACCGGTTTGATTTTGCCCCTCGGTCTGTGGGCGCTGGAGGCCGCCTGCAAACAACTCGCGTTGTGGGGCAAGCGGCCCGAGATGGCCCATTTGACGATAGCGGTCAATGTCAGTGCGCGCCAGTTTCGCAATAACGATTTTGTTGATCAGGTATTGGCAACGGTGGCGCGTACCGGGGCCAATCCGCATCGGCTCATACTGGAGCTGACCGATAGTTTCGTGATGGCCAACCTGGAAGATGTGGTTCGCAAAATGTCCATCGCGCGCGCCCAGGGCATCAGCTTCGCGCTGGACGACTTCGGCACCGGTTCCTCATCACTCACGTTTCTCAAGCGTTTGCCGCTGGACCAACTCAAGATCGACAAGAGTTTTGTGCAAAATATCCTGATCGATCCCGACGACACCGCCATCACCAAGATGGTGATTGATCTGGCCAACAACATGGGGCTGGGCGTGATTGCCGAGGGCGTGGAAACGCAGGCGCAGCGCAGCTATCTTGCGCAGATGGGTTGCGACCAGTACCAGGGCTATCTGCACAGTCGGCCGTTGCCGATTCAGGATTTTGAAGCGCTGCTGGCGCAGGCTTGAGACCCCTCGCCGTACATTGGAATTCCCATGAAAACATTCAGGAAACGGACTGCGCTGCGCATCGCCCTGGTGAGTCTGCTGGTTGCTTCGCTCGCCACGCCGATTGCCTGGTGGCTCACGGTCAGGGCTGCCGAGTCGAGCATTGCGGCCATGGCCGACGAGGAGTCGCACCGTTTGCTGCATCGGTTCGATGCCATCGACCTGACCGGCCCCGATGCCGTGCAACACGCACAGGC
>CAIWNX010000175.1 GCA_903914175.1 uncultured beta proteobacterium
CCAGCTTTGTACAGTTCAACGCCGGCGAAAAAACGGTCGGCGCCTTCAGTCCATTCTTGAACAAGTCCCTGCTCACCCTGTACGCTGCGCAGCATGCCGCTTAGCACCACAACGGCCTGTGCGGGGGGCACTGCCGTCGGAAGCAGTCGGACTTGCTGCTGTTCAAGTGAGCGGAACAGATGGTCAGCCAATATTGGCATGCTTGCTGCGTAGAGCAGCACCACTGACAGGATCGCCGCAGCACGCGATCGCATGAAAGCCGCGTAACCCATCAGCAATAGCAGCAATACGATGGGCGAAAGTATGAGCGGGAGTAGTTTGTGTAGGAAAATCATTGATGCTAGTTAGCCTTTCGACGTGCACAATCAACCCCTTTGTCAGGTCCATTTTATTTTATAGTGGACCTAACTGGAACGCTTCTTGACGATTCGTCCTGTCATGGGATTCCCGTTGTCAATTATCTTTTTCGATGTCATGCTCTTGGCCCAGCGCCTCGCGGGCGGCTTCCAGGGCCAATTCGATGGGCTCGGCTTCAAACTCGTAGTGCCCGTGCTCGTGCCTGATCCATCGGTTATGCGAGAGTGCTAGTTCAAGTGCCTTGACGCATTGTTTCAATGCTTCTTCTTTTTGCATGATGTTGCTCGCCTGTTGAAGCCAGTGCCAGCAAATATTACTTAGCAAGTGTAATTCTGACAAGTATTTTACTATGCGTACACTGACCCCCACACACCCGTGAGCCACTGTGAAATGAAATGGTGAGACCCTGTGAATTGTGAGCCCCTGTGAATAGTGAAACCCTACTGATCGCAGGCGTGGCGATGGCCATCGTGCGCAACGTGCTGATGTCGCTCGTCTTTCTGACTTGCCAGACGCACAAGGGCTTTGGCTATTGGGTGGTCGCCACGTTCTGCCGTAGTGCCGCGCTGGTGCTTTTCTGGCCCCTGATGCAGTCTGGGCACGAATTTCTGGTGCTGGTTGTCAACTATTTGCTGATCGTCAGTGTCATTCTCGACCGGCGCGGCGTCGTTATTTTCAGGGACGGCCACCCTGGTTATCGTCTGGATATCGCGGTTTCAGTTGGCTTTATCGCGTTGCAGGCATGGTTTACCTACAGCGTGCCAGACATTGTTCTGCGCACGTTTGTGTATTCTGTTTTTGTGTCTTTCCTGCAGTTGTCGATTGTCTTTGTCACGCTCAGAAAGCGCCCGGCTTACTTTGGCTATGGCGACAGGCTGATGGTGCTGACGTTCGCCTTGCTGGCGGTGTTGAATATGTTTCGGGGCCTGGATGCGCTGGACATTAATTTCCCGCTGATTGGTGACGTGTCTGGCGTGGCGGTGCTTAATCTGACGTTCTTGGTCAGTGTCGCGGCGTCGGTTCTAATCGACATGTCGCAGGTCATCATGAACGCGCAGCGGCTGGAGTTTGATTTGCGTCGGGTCAAGAAGGCGCTTGAACTGGATATTGAGAACCGCCAGCGGACCGAGGCCGAACTGGTCCGGTCCGAGGCAAAGTTCCACACGTTGTTCGAGACCTCAAGCGAGGCCTCGATGATTATCGGCGGTGAGAGTAGCGGGGGTAGCGGAGGTAGCGGGGGTAGCGGGGGTGGCAACACTCAGGCTCCTGCGTTAGGAAGGTGGAACCAAGTAAACCGCTCAACCGCGCAGGTGAAAGTGACCAACCCGCAGGACCCGTCTCAGTATGTGATTATTGACCGCATCAACTCGCTGACCATGCGCGACAGCAAGACCGGCGAAACCTGGGTTTGGAACCGCTAATGGCTTTCGTAGAGGACTTTCTACAGACGATTGTC
>CAIWNX010000176.1 GCA_903914175.1 uncultured beta proteobacterium
CAAAGCAGCCTGGAAAACCGGCGGCAGATCGGGAATGGTGGCTTTCACCAGAACCTGCTGAAAGCCCCAGAACAGGCAGCAGCCCAGCAGCAGGCTGACGGCGAGGGCGTCGAGGTGATCTTTACGGTTGGTCATCAGCGAGCACTTTATCAGTTCGCTGTGTAAGATCACGCCTCCTTCATCTTTTGTTTCTTAAAGGCTTTATGCGTTTAACCACACCAAGAATCTGCCAGCAACTGGCAACCGGACTGCTGTTGGGTCTGATCACCCTGGGCGCCAGCGCGCAGACCACGAGTCCGGCTCCCAACACCACGGGTCCGAGCGGCAGTGGCGTGAACAACGCCCTGCTCTATGCCGTGGCCTGGAAGCAGACGGCCGCCGAGTACCGCGCCCTTTACTACCAGGGCTTCAATGTGGCACGCATGCATGTGCAGGCGGCGCTGGCCAAGCGCCAGAGCGGCGACAAGCCGCTGGCCGTGGTGACCGACATGGACGACACGATCCTGCACACGGTCAACTACTGGGGCAATCTGATCAACCAGAACAAGGACTTTTTCGATGACCCGATCTGGGACCGCTGGATTCCGGAGAACAAGGTCACTGCCGCGCCGGGTGCGACCGAGTTTCTGAAGTTCTGCGCCGACAACGGTGTGGAGGTGTTTTATGTGACCAGCCGTGATCAGGGCCCCGATACCTATAAATTTGCGATGGGGCATTTGCGCTTGCTGGGTTATCCGAATGCGGACGAGCAGCATCTGACGGTGTTGATCGACACGTCCAACAAGGAAAAGCGCCAGGATGAAGTCATGAAGACGCACCAGGTTGCCGTGTTCCTGGGCGACAACCTGAACGATTTCCGGCGCAAGTACTACATCAAGGGCGATGTCGACAAGCGCTTCGCGGCGATGGAGGCGGACCGTGAAAAATATGGCCGTGAATACGTGCTCTTTCCGAATCCAACGGATGGTCACTGGCTGGCGGCCATCTTTGGCGAGTCTGAGCCTCCACCCAGCGATGCCAACCGCGAAATACTGAAGAAAGCGGCCACGCGTTCGGCCTGGCAGGGCAAGTAATTCCGGCGTTCCGGCGCCGGGCAAGCTACAAGGGATGCTCGGTGTAGAACCGGCCGCCGTGAAACAGCAAAGGTGAGGCGCCGACGCGGTGCGCGCAGCGCTCGACTTCGCCAACAAAGATCACATGGTCGCCCTCGAAGTAGCGGCTGCGGTTGAAGCACTCGAAACTCGCCGCTGCCCCGGCCAGCAGGGGGGCGCCGCCGGCGCCGTCTTCAAACACCACATCGGCAAAACGGTCCACGCCCTTGGTGGCAAAGCGCAGGGCGAGTTCGTGCTGGTCGGCCGCCAGGATGTTGATGGCGTAATGCGAGCCGGTGCTGAACGCGCTCAGTGAGGCAGCCGCGCGCGCCAGACTCCACAGCACCAGCGGTGGATCGAGCGATACCGAGTTGAACGAATTCGCCGTCAACCCGACCAGCGAGCCGTCGGCGGCGCGCGCCGTGACAATCGTCACGCCGGTGGCAAACATGGCCAGCGATTGGCGAAATTCGGGTTGCGAAAAATTAGGGGCTTGGGCTTTGATTGCCCGATTCGACAAAGACATGGGCGCAATTTACCCGACTTCCGTTTCCGCTGTGGCCGTAACGGGTACTTGAGCGCAAGCCGAGGCGCCGATGGGCGCCTCTTTTGGATACGGTGCGATCAGCCGAGCAGGCTGTCGGCGCTGACATAAGCGTAGCCCAGATCGCGTGCCACGGCTTCGTAGGTGACCTGACCGTTGGCGACATTCAAGCCGGCCTTCAGGTGCGCGTGGTCCTTGCGCGCCTGTTTCCAGCCCTTGTCGGCCAGCGACACGGCGTGGCC
>CAIWNX010000177.1 GCA_903914175.1 uncultured beta proteobacterium
ATCTCGGCCAGCGTCTTGCCCGGGTGGTGCTGCTGATGGCGGTGGATGTTTTCCACCACCACGATCGCATCGTCCACCAGAATACCGATCGAGAAGATCAGCGCAAAGAGTGAGACGCGGTTCAGCGTAAAGCCCCAGGCCCAGGAGGCAAAGAGCGTGACCATCAAGGTCAGAATGACTGCCGTGCCGACGATGGCGGCTTCGCGCCGGCCCAGCGTCAGGAACACCAGCGCAACCACCGATGCGGTGGCAAACAGCAGCTTCTGGATCAGCTTTTGCGCCTTGTCATTGGCAGTGGCGCCGTAGTTGCGCGTCTCTGCCACTTGCACTTCTTGCGGGATCACGGTGTTGCGCAGTTGGTCAACGCGGCGCATCACGGCGTTGGCCACATCGATGGCGTTCTCGCCCGGCTTCTTGGTGATCGTCAGCGTCACGGCCGGGTATTCACCGCCGCCGTCTTTCTGCGTCAGACCGTGCCAGACATAGGTGCTGCTGGGCCGCGGGCCGTCCTCAATATCGGCCACGTCCTTCATGAAGACCGGCTTGCCGGCGCGCACGCCGACCACCAGATCGGCCACTTCGCGCGCCTGTGCCAGGAACGGTCCGGCTTCGATCGCCACGCTCTTGTTGCCGGCAATCAGCTCACCCACCGGCAGACCGAGATTGGCCGATTGCAAGGCGTTGCGAAGGTCGTTCACGGTGGCGCCGCTGCCGGCCATGCGAGCCGGGTCGATGCGAACCATAACGGCACGTCCCGGGCCGCCAATGGTCTGCACTTCACGCGTGCCAGGGACGCGCTTGAGCTCGGCTTCGATGCTGTGCGCCACGCGTTCGAGCTCCAGCGCTGTGGCCGTCGGGCTCTTGTTGTAGAGCGTCAAACTGACAATCGGCACGTCGTCAATGCCCTTGGGCTTGATGATGGGCTCGAGCACACCGAGACCGCGCGGCAGCCAGTCGGCGTTGGAGCGCAGCGTGTCGTGCAAGCGCACCAGTGCTTCGGTGCGCGCCACGCCAACCTTGAACTGCACCGTCATGATGGCCAGGCCCGGACGCGAGACTGACATCACGTGCTCGGTGCCTGCCATTTGCGAGAGCACCTGCTCGGCCGGTATCGCCACCAGTTGCTCGACATCGGCCACGGCCGCGCCCGGGAACGGGATCAGCACATTGGCCATCGTCACGTTGATCTGCGGCTCTTCTTCACGCGGCGTCACCATCACGGCAAACGCGCCCAGCAGCAGCGCCAGCAAGGCCAACAGCGGCGTGATGTGCGCGCTCTGGAAGGCCGCCGCGATGCGCCCGGAAATTCCCATTTTGTCGGTGCTGCTCATCTCAACGCACCTTGGCCGCGGCCTGCGGGTCTGCGGCTACTTTCTCGCCTTTTTCGACGCCGCTGAGCACTTCAACGCGGTCACCTTGCACGCGACCCAGGCGCACCTGACGCAGCGCCGGTTTGCCTTGCTCGTTGACAACGTAGAGACCGGTCATTTCGGCACGACGCACGACACTGGCAACCGGCGCATAGAGGCGCTCGTCGGCTTTGGCCACGCCTTCGCGCACGCCAGCAGCCAGCCAGACACGGGCAAACAGGCCCGGTGTTGCGCCTTTGACGCTGTCCGGCAAAACAAGCCGCAGTTGCGCCGTGTGGGTTGCGGCATCAACCGTGGGCAAGAGCGTCGCCGACTTCGGTGCCAGCAAGCCCGGCGCACTGGGCAGGCCCGGTATTTCAAACTGCGCTGCAGCCGTCGCTGCATTGGCTGGCACCGGTGCCGAGATGCGCAAGGCTGCCGGGTCATACATGACCAGCAGCGGTGCACCCGGCATCGCCATATCACCCAGCGTCACCGGCACTTCACTCACAACGCCGGCATAGGGCGCGCTGATGACGAAGAAGCGCGACTGCGTGTGGACCGCATCCGACTGCGCCTGCAACGCCTGCACCTGCGCCTGCGCCGCCTGCATCTGGGCCTGCGCGCGATCCAGCGCGGCCTGGCTGATGTACTGCTTCTGGAACAACTGCTTCTGGCGCTCCAGCTCCTTGCTGCTCAGGTTCAAATTGGCCCGTGCGGCCTCGACCTGCGCCGCACTGGCCGCTGCGTTCTGGCTGGCAGCGCGGGCATCGATGCGAAGCAACTCCTGCCCGGCCTTGACGCGGTCGCCGGCCTTGACACTCAAACTGATGATCGCGCCCGGTACCTGGGCCGACAGTGTGGTCTGGCGCACGGCCTCCACCACACCGTCAAAACTCATGCGCTGCGCGTCCGCCGCGCCGGAGCCCGCAATCGCCACTGTGGCCAGTGCCACTGGCGCCGCATCTGCCGCCCACGCTGCTGGCGCAGCCACAAGGCCGGCCAGTATCAAAGCGCTCACCAGAGAAGTTTTCAACATTCAGTGCTCCTAAGCCACCACGCATTCCGTGGCAGTGATAAAAATAATTGCTTGATTATTTGACTAATTGCGTAATTAGTCAAATAATACATGAAAGCAATGTACCTGACAACCGACAGGTCATCCCGATATCATGAACACCGCTGTCTCAAAGGAATGCCCCGTCATGGAAAACCTGCCGCCCGAAGCGATGCTGGAGGTCGCCGCCTACTTTCAGGCGCTGTCGGAGCCGACGCGTCTGAAGATCCTCAACCTGCTGCGCACTGGCGAGCGCAATGTCGGTGAACTGGCGCAACTGTGCGGCTTCACGGCCGCCAACATCTCGCGCCACCTGACGCTGCTGACCAAGCACGGTCTGGTTGCGCGCGAAAGCCGTGGCACCAGCGTTTACTACCGCATCGCCGACGACTCGATCTACGCCCTGTGCGATCTGGTCTGCGGCAATATCTCGCGCCAGATGGAAAGCAGCACCAAGAAGCGCCAGGCCTTCAAGCGCGCTGCTTGACGCCACGCCGTTGGCGCGGTGATGCGCCACAGCAGATTCAGGCCGGCATGCCCAGCAGGCGCCCGGTGAGTTTGCGCGCAACTGGCGCCAGGAAGAAGATGATCGGCACACCCACAACGTAGGCGATGCAAAAGGCTTTGAACCAGAAGCCAAAAAACTGCGCACTCCATCCCACATTCACCGTCGTGATAACAAATGTCATGATGAAAATCATCATGGCGCCCATGATGAAGGAAAACACCAGGTGAAATTTCTTTTGCGGATGCATGGGGTCATTCCTTTTCCGGGATCAGGCCACGGCCAGCCATTGTTCAATTTTTTCACGCGCTGGCACGCCGCCAGCGTGCACCACCTTGCCATTGATGACGACACCGGGCGTGCGCATGACGCCGTAGCCCATGATATCGCGCAGCTCTTCAACTTTTTCAAGCTTGATCGCCACGCCTTTGGCCGCTGCGACTTCGCTGATCAGGGTGATGGTGTTTCTGCAGTTGGCACAGCCCGTGCCCAGTACCTTGATGTCCATGGCGTTCCTTGGTGATGAAAATGAATAAGAGTAGGCGCCGGCTCAGAGCACGGCGTTAAAGACGTAACCCACCAGCAGGATGCCGGCTGCGACAACGCCAACAAAAGTGGCAATCAAACGCACTTGCAAGACCTTGCGCAGGATGATCATTTCAGGCAAAGACAGCGCAATCACGCTCATCATGAAAGCCAGAACCGTGCCCAGCGCCGCGCCCTTGGCCAGCAGCGCCTGCACGATTGGGATCACGCCGGCGGCGTTGGTGTACATCGGCACGCCGATGATGACGGCCAGCGGCACCGACCACCAGAC
>CAIWNX010000178.1 GCA_903914175.1 uncultured beta proteobacterium
ACCGGCAATGTCGCCGAACAGCACCATCTTGGGCAGGCCGCCGCGTTTGGATTTGGTGGCGTAGCCAACCGCCCGCAAATAGCGGTCATCCAGATGCTCCAGCCCCGCCAGCAACACGCCGCTGCGCGCCGCTTCGGCAAACATGAAGTCCTTGATTTCCACAATGCTGGGAACGGCGTCGCGCGCATGGCCGAAGAATTCCAGGCAAACCGTTCGCACATGGCTGGGCATGCGGTGCACGACCCAGCGCGCGCTGGTGATCAAGCCATCGCAGCCTTCTTTCTGGATACCCGGCAGGCCGCTGAGGAATTTGTCGGTGACGTCCTTGCCCAGGCCTTCCTTGCGGAACGCCGTGCCCGGGATGTCGAGTCGTTCCGTGCGCAACAGCGTCTTGCCGTCGGCCTTGAAATACTTGAGCTCGAAACTGGCCAGCGCCGCGTCATGAATCTTGCCCAGGTTGTGCCCCAGGCGCGTCACTTCCAGCCACTCGGCCTGCGGCGTCACCATGCGCCAGCTCGCCAGGTTGTCCAGCGCCGTGCCCCACAGCACCGCTTTCTTGCCGCCGGCGTTCATGGCGATGTTGCCGCCGATGCACGAGGCTTCGGCCGAGGTCGGGTCCACCGCAAAAACAAAACCACCGCGCTCGGCCGCGTCTGAGACGCGCTGCGTCACAACACCCGCTTCGGTCCAGACGGTTGCGACGGGCCGCTCGATCCCGGGCAGCGCGACCATCTCGACTTCCGTCATGGCCTCTAACTTTTCGGTGTTGATGACCACACTCTTCCAGGTCAGCGGAATCGCGCCGCCGGTGTAGCCGGTGCCGCCGCCACGCGGAATGATGGTCAGGCCCAGATCAATACAACCCTTGACCAGTCCGGCCATCTCGGCTTCGCTATCGGGTGTCAGAACGACAAAGGGGTATTCGACGCGCCAGTCAGTGGCGTCGGTCACGTGGCTGACGCGTGACAGGCCATCAAACTTGATGTTGTCTTTCGCCGTCAGGCGGCTCAGTACACGCTGCGTCGTGCGCCGCAGCGTCGCGACCTCGACAAAAGCCGCATCAAACGCCAGCACCGCCTTGTCGGCTGCCACCAGCAATTCGCCCACCATGGCATCGCGCTCGGGATCGCTCTCGGGCGTGCGCCTTTTTTGCACTTCCGAGAGCCGGTGCTGCAGGGCTTCCACCAGGAGCACGCGGCGCTTCGGGTTGTCGAGCAAATCATCGTGCAAATACGGATTGCGCTGCACCACCCAGATGTCGCCCAGCACTTCGTACAGCATGCGCGCCGAGCGCCCGGTGCGGCGTTCCTCGCGCAATTGGTTGAGCAAATCCCAGGATGCACTGCCGAGCAGGCGGATGACGATTTCGCGGTCGGAAAACGAGGTGTAGTTGTACGGAATCTCGCGGATACGAGCGTGCGCGTGCGGCACGTGCGCACCAGCGCCAGGCAAAGGATTGAGCGGAGTCGGGAAATTCATTGGACTGAGGATATTACCGCAGTGCAACATTCACCTGCGGCCCACATGGAAACTTGCGGGCCGGGTTCAAACCAGCCACAGCAAGGGCAACAATCCCAGAACGGACAGACCGATCAGCAGCCATGCGCTTTGAATGCCGGCCGCACCACGCGACAGGAAGTAGGCGTAGGCACCTTTGGCCACGTTGTTGCTGGCGGCCGCCACCAGTATCCCAATCGCGGCAACCGAGGGCGGCGTCACAGTCCCGGAGGCCTGCGTCATGCCCATGATGAAGGGATCAATATCGGCAACACCCATCATCGCCGACAGCGTATAAACGCCAGCGCGCCCGAGGTAGACGGCGGCGAGATGGGTCGCGATCAGCATGGCAAGAAACAGCAGGGTAAACACAAGCGCTGCGCGCAGCTCAAGCGGATTGCGCGGCGTTGCCGGGTCCTGGACCGCATCGGTGCTGGCATCGCGCCGCTGCGCCCATAACCAGCCAATGCCAATCGCCAGCGCACCCAGAGCAAGGAATGAAGGCCCCAGCGCATTCATCAGTTCCCGGTTGAACAAAGCCAACAGCACCGCCAGCCGCAGGTACATCACGCCCGATGCAATCAGGATGCCACCGGAAAAAAGATGCGGCAGGCTCTCCTTGGCCGAGCGCTTGGCGAGAACCACGGTGGTCACCGTCGACGAATAGGCGCCGCCCAGAATCGAAGCCAGTATCACGCCGCCCTGACCTTTGGACAGTTTCTGAATGACATAGCTGCCGTAGGAAACCGCACTCACCGCGACCACCACCAGCCAGGTCTTGAACGGATTGATCTGGAACTGGCTGAAGCCCTCGTTTGGCAGGATCGGCAGGATCACCGCCGTGAGCAGCAGGAACTTGGTGAAGGTGACAACGTCTTCTGGCGTGATGCGCCGCGCCAGCCCTTCCAGCCCCCCTTTGAGTTCGAGCAGCAGCATGGTGAGCACACCCAGCGTCGTGGCGATCCACAAATGCTGCTGGAATACCAGTGCGCCGATCAAGTAGGTGATGAGGCCGGCCAGTTCGGTCGTGAGCCCGACCAATTCACCCGTGACCAGTTTGTGCCAGTACGAAAGCATCAGGAATCCGGCGACCGCGATAAATCCAAGCGCCAGCGGCAGCATCTGACTGCCTGACAAGGCAGCCATTGCGTAGCCGACCAGGCCGATCAGTGGGAAGGTGCGAACCCCACCGAACACAAATATTTCAGCGGCCGCCTTTTTCCCCTCGCGCTCAAGTCCGATCAGAAACGAGAGAAAAAGTACCAGAAGGATGTTCTGCGCCTGTGGCGCCAGCCACTCACTCAGTGCCATGGACATGCTGAATTATCTCCCCCATTTCGCAGCCAGCGCTTGGCTGCTTAGCCTAAACGCCGGTGGCCTGTGCCATCAAGGCGCGCCAGCGCTGGTAACGCGCTTGCAGCGCTGAATCGCTCTGCGCCGGGAAGATTTCCTCATGCGCGCCCTGGTTCCAGTCTGCGGGCCGACCGCAGGCCAGATAAGCGATGCCGCGTGCGCTGGCTTCCGGGTCGTCGCGCCGGTGCACCGGCAGACCGCTGCTGCAGGCCAGGCGCTGGCACAGGCCGTCGAGCAGGGAGACGCCACCGCTGATGCGGATGCGCCGCGCGGCAGGCACATACTGGTTCATGTGATCGATGTTGGCCTGCAGCAAAAAAGCGATGCTCTCGACCACCGCCACGGCCTTGAGCCAGGGCTCGGCCTCGCCGACAAAGCGCGACTCAAACTCAGGCTGCCAGAAGGGTCCGCCCAGGCCGGCGATGCCGTTAAGAAACAGCGGCGGCGCCTCGGGCCGCTTCAGCCATAGCGGCAGCTCATGGGTGAGTTGGTCCATGCCAAACTCCTTGCGAACCCACTCCAGCGCGGTACCGGCACCGTTCACATTGCCTTCGACCATGTAGACCCGGCTCGCACCATCGTCCCGGATGATACCGGTCAACTGGCGTGGCACGTGGCCAGGAAAGTGCGTGAGTGCGCGTTGCACGAAAGCGCTGGTGCCAATGTTGATATAGGCCGAGTCCGCTTCGGGCCAGCCAAAGGCGAACACGGCAGCCGACTGGTCGCCGTTGACCGCTGTGAGGGGGATGGCAGCACCCGGCAGATCGAGCGTGCCCCAGGCGTAACAGGTCGGCACGCTACGGGGCAGAAAACCGGCTGGCAGACCGAACAGCGCAAGCAACTCAGGGTCCCAGTCATGCGTCTGCAAATTCCATAACTGGGTGCGCGCGGCGCACTGCGGGTCGGCCAGAAAAGGCTGCTCTGTGCACAAGCGAAACGCCACAAAGCTCGCCATCGGACCCCAGCACAGGGTCTGGTTTTCCAGCGCGGCACGCACGGCGGGCAAATGGTCCAGCGCCCAGCGCAATTTGCTGGCGCCGTAGTGTGGCGAGAGAAAGAGCCCGGTCTTGCGGTGCACGCTATCGGCGTGTGGCTGCAACTGATCAATCCAGGCGTGGGCGCGTCGATCCTGCCAGCTAAATATCGGCGACAGCGGCGCACCCGTCAGCCGGTGCCAGCAGATCACGCTGGAGCGCTGGCTGGAAAGCCCTGCCCCCACCACGTCCTGCCGTCGCGCGCCGAGCCCCTGCAAGGCCTGCGTCGCGGCCACGCGAACCGAGTTCACGATCTCCTCGCCGTCCTGCTCGGCCCAGTCGGCCTGCGGGTAGGTGATGGCGATGTTTGCCACGGCGCTGGAGAGCGTGCGCCCGTTTCGATCCAACACCAAGGCACGGCTCGCGTGCGTTCCCTGGTCAATGGCCAGGACCAGCGGTTTGCTCACAGCACTGATCTGTTCGTCCATGGTCTTGCGTTCCAATCACCACCCATGCCGCACTGTACAACCAACAGCGCCCGATCAAGCCCGCTTCGCGTTCACTCCACTGAAATGTTCTTGGTCTTCACCAGCTTGGCCCACAGCGCCATCTGCGCCTGGATAAATTCACTGGCGGCTTTGGGCCCGCCTTTCTGGATCTCGCCACCCAATTGCGCGATGCGCGCCTTGACCTCAGGTGCGTCCATCGCCTTTTGCATGGCAGCAGCGACTTTTTCCACGATGGCGTCCGGCGTTCCTTCGGGTGCAAAAACGGCGTTCCATTCATAGATCTCGGCGCCTGCCAAGCCGGCCTCGGCCAGGGTTGGCACATCGGGCAGCATGGAGGCGCGCTTGTTCGATGTCACAGCCAGCGCCCGCAGCTTGCCCGATTGCACGTGTTGCAGCGTGGACGCCAGGTTGCCAAAGAACAGCGGCACCTGCCCGCCAATCACGTCGTTGAGTGCCGGGCCACCACCTTTGTAAGGCACATGCACCATGTCGACCTTGGCCGCCGATTCAAACAGCGCGCCGGCCAGGTGCTGGGCCGATCCATTGCCTGATGACGCGTAGGAAACGGCGTCCTTGCCGGACTTGGCCAAGGCCGTCAGTTCGGCGATATTGCGGGCCGGGACCTGGGCGTTGACCAGCACCACATTCGGAAACAGGGCGATGACGCCAATCGGGCGAAAGGCTTTGACGCTGTCGTAGGGTAACTTGGGGTAGAGCGACGGGTTCACCGCAAAGGACGAAGCGTCGAGCATCAGCGTGTAGCCGTTCGGTGCCGCCTTGGCGACCATGCTGGCACCAATCTGGCCGCCGGCGCCGGGCTTGTTCTCGATCACCACGTTCTGCCCCAGCGCCTCACCCATCTTGGGCGCTATCAAGCGGGCCATGGCATCGGCGCCGCCACCGGGTGGATACGTCACCACCAGGGTGATGGGACGGGTCGGCCAGGCAGCGACTTGGGCGAAGGCGCAAGGCGCAGCGGCCAGCAAACCCAATGCGCTCAGCACGGCCAGACGCCGCAAGGAAATGAGAAAGGAGTTAGGACGCGCAGGGATCATTTGAGGCTCCAGGGTTGAGGATGAGTTGATGTTGGCTTTAACGGACCTGTGCCGTGTATTCAAAAGAAAATGCATCGCCCAGTGTGCTGCGCAATTCGACGCAGCGACCAGCCAGGTCAAAGGCACGCCTTTGCACGCGCACGCAGGGATGACCCTTGTCGAGTTGCAAGCGGCGACCTTGCGTCTGCGTGAGTTGACCGAAGGAGAGCTGGTCTTGCGCGTGGTGAATCACGACACCACAGACGCGCTGGTACATGGGGTAGAGCAAATCGTCCCAGGCCGCTGTGTCGGATTCGGCCAGCGCTTCGAACATGGGCAGGGGCAACACCAGGGTTTCGAGCAGGCAAGGCCTTGCGTCAATGCTGCGCAGGCGTTCCAAGGCAATCACACTGGCGCCGGCCGGCAGGCCCAAGGCATCGGCTTCGTCGAGGCCCGCCAGGCGGCACTTGCGACTCAGAATTCGCGAGTCGGGTGTCGTCTGAACTTCACCACCTTGGCGGAATCTGAAGAAACGCATCATGGACGCGCCACCCAGACCGGAAGTGACGAAAGTTCCCTTGCCATGACGGCGTTCCAGCAAGGCTTCGGAAACCAGCAGCGACAGGGCCTGGCGGATCGTGCCCAGCGCCACACCGTAGGACTTGGCCAGGATCGCCTCCGGCGGGATCGCTTCACCCGGCACCCATTCGCCTTGCAGAATCCGGCTGCGCAGCGCAGCCGCCAGCCAGCCGTAGCGGCTTTGTCCGCGCGTGGGTGCTTCAGTTGCTTGCAGCATGGCTGTCTTTTGTTCCGTGGTAATTGCTCTAGTCCTCTAGATGACTATAATTTAACCCGTGGATAGTTCTCTGTCAAATCATTTCGTCGATACCCATTTCCATGCCTTTGATGCCGGCGTGGCAGTCGCCGGTGCGCGCTACGTCCCCCAATACGACGCCGCTTTGGAGGCCTGGCAAAAGCTCAGCGCACCGCTGGGCGTACAGCGTGGCGTGCTGGTGCAAACCAGCTTCATGGGCACGGACAACCGCCGTCTGCTCGGTGAACTCAAGCGCCAGCCGCAACTGCTGCGCGGTGTGGCGGTTTTGTCGCCCACAACCGATGCAGCGGAACTGGCGCGCCTGGACGCGCTGGGTGTGCGCGGCATCCGTTTGAATCTGGCCGGCGCTTCACACGAAATCGACGACTGGCGCAGCGCCAGCAATTTCTGGACTGCCCTGCTGACCTTGGGCTGGCACCTTGAACTGCACACCGATGTCGGCGCTTTGCCACAGGTGCTGGCGCAACTACCGAGCGAGTTGGCGCTGGTGCTGGATCACATGGGCAAACCCGCAGCCGCCTCGGCGGCTGACCCCACGTTCAAGGCGCTGGCCAGGCGATCGCGCCAGGCGCCGGTGCGCGTCAAACTCAGCGGCGCCTATCGGCTCGAAGGGCGCGAGCCCGGTTCGTTGGCAAAAGCCTGGCTGGGTGAACTCGGTGTTCAGCGTCTGCTCTGGGGCAGTGACTGGCCCTGCACCAACCACGAGGCGCACGCCGATTACCCGCAACTGCTGAACGCGCTCTACGACTGGGTCGGAGACGAAGCGGCGCAGCAGATTCTGGTGACC
This sequence comes from uncultured beta proteobacterium, assembly GCA_903914175.1. Lineage (GTDB taxonomy): Bacteria > Pseudomonadota > Gammaproteobacteria > Burkholderiales > Burkholderiaceae_C > Rhodoferax. The sequence goes on from CAIWNX010000178.1 coordinate 6,990, forward strand.
AACCCAGTGGCGTTTTACTGGCCGGGTGCCGCTTGATCCGGGCAATGGCCCTGCGCTGTTCGATCTGAATTTCAGCCAGAAGACCTACAGCCCCAGGGATTTTTCCGGCAAACCCAGCGCGAGCCCGAGAAGCTGGGTGTAGAGCAGCGTGCGGATGGACGCCTCCGCGGTATCTGCCGGCAGCGCCTGCACGCCGTCAAAGCGCAGATGGCAGTGCGGGCAGGCGGTGCACATCACTTCGGCGCCACTGGCCAGCGCGTCCGTGATCTTGGCGCGCGTCATTTGCTCTGACAACGGGGTGTTCGCCTCGTGCAGCGGATCGCCGCAGCAGTCCAGTTTGCGCGGCCAGTCGATCGGTGTGGCACCGGTCAGTCGGATCAGGTCTTCAAAGATCGTCGGCGCCAGCGGGTTGTCAAAACGTGCCACGTTGCTCGGGCGCAGTGTGTGGCAGCCGTATTGGGCGGCGACGCGCATACCGGTGCGCGGCTCACGCACAGCCTGTGCCAGCGCATCAACGCCGATCACACGCGCCAGCAGCGGCAACACGTGCTCGACCTCGGTTGTGCCCGACCAGGTCAAGCCCTCGGCGGCCAGTGCCTCAGTCATGCGTGCGCGCAGTGCCGCGTCCTCGTCCAGGAAAGCAATCGCATGGCGCAGCGTGCCAAAGCAGCAGGCGCAAGGCGTCAGCACATTGAGGCCGGAGCGCTCGGCCAGCGCCAGATTGCGGGCAGCGGCCAGCACAAAAGCGTCGCGGCTGACATCGCGTGCCGGATAGCCGCAGCAGGTGAAATCCAGTTCGACCAGCGTGACGCCCAGGTGTTGCAACACAGCGCGGGTTGAAGCGGCGTAGGCCGGCAGTTGGGATGGGATCTTGCAGCCCAGGAAAAGCGCGTATTTCATGAAGCTTCCTTCTGTCCGCGCACGCTGCCCAGTCGCTGCACCGACAGCGCGCGCAACTCGACCATGATGTCGGCCACGCGGATGCCTTGCGGGCAATGCTCCTGGCACTGGTAGCAGGTGGCGCAACTCCAGACCATGCGTGAGCCCAGGGTGAGGTCACGCAGACCCAGGCGCAGCAGGTTCATCACCTTCTGCGGCGTCAGATCGACAGCGCTCCCCGGCTCTGTGCTGTGGGCCACCACCGGACAGACGTTAGTGCAGGTCTGGCACTGCACGCAGTGTGAGAAGCTGGCGCGGTTGGCTGAGAGTGGCGCATCCAGCGCGTCCGGGTCCGAAAAGCTGTGCGGCCAGACATCGCTGTGCAAGGCATCGGCCCACGCCAAGACCGGGCGTGCTTGCACCCACTGCGCTGGCGCTGGCAGGCCCGCAGCAGCCAAGTCGGCGCGAGCGGCTGGCCACAGGTCTTGAAGGTCCAACCCCACCGGGCAGACGTTGCTGCAGCGTGCGCAATCGGTGCAACCGAAAGCGCCTTCGGCGATGCGCAATGCCTGCTCGCCTGCGTCAGCGGATGGGTCAGCAAACGGCCAGCGACCACGGGCCAGCGCGCCGGTGGCGCTGAGCTTGTGCGAGGGCAACCAATAGCGGTTGTCCAGATAGCGCGCCGGCGGCGCCACGGCGCAGTGCGCATCGCAAATGCCGCAACCCACGCACGCGTCCAATGCCAGTGCGCGCCGCGTTGCACGCGCGGCGCTGGTTAAAGCCTGAGGCGACTTCGCGCCGTTGAGCAACAGATTGATCGGTGCCGCCACAGCATGGAAAAAGCGCGTGAACGGCAACGTTGCCAGGCCGATGAAACAGGCGAATACGTGCAGGTAGAGCAGCCAGCTTGGCGCCTGCGCGCCGTCGAGCAGACGCGCCAATGGCGCCAGCAAGCGCGACAGCGGGTAAGAGACAAAAGCCGATGCGGCCCGGGCGTGGCAGGTTTCGCAATCGGCCTCGTGCAGGGCGCGGCCCAGCTTCATCACGTCCGGTGCGATCGGCTCCTTCAGATCGTCAAAGGCCACGCCGAACTCGCTAGCCCAGAAAGCGCGCAGCGGCTTGAGCTCGACTGGATCAGCGCTGCCGTTGAACTCTTTGGCCATGCGATAGAAAACCTGTGGCGAGGCGATCTTGTTCGCTTCGAGCAGAAAACCTGTCAGCAGTACGAAGCCCAGCAGCACGACGAAGGCCGCCGCCAGAGGTGGGCGTGGCGGTGCAAAACGCGTGCGCCGGCGCCACCGTCCGAAGAGAAAGAGTGCGAGCCCGAGCACCGTCATGGCACCGAACAGATTGCGCAGAAAGAGGTAGGGGTTGCGCGTGGACTCGTAGCCCGGGAACAGCTTCAAGGTCACGACAGCCGCCAGCGCGTGCATCAGCAGCAAGCCCATGAAGCCAACAAACATCAGCAGGTGCGCCAGCCAGCGCGATTTGTCAATGCGGTACAGGCGGCGCTGCAGCAGCACGTCGAGAAACAAGGCGCCGCAGACCTGGAACACGCGCCGACTGAAAATTGCCGCTGCCGCGCCGCGTAGCGAAGCCTGCAAACGCTGCGCCAGCGTCACCGTCTGCACGTCAGGCCCGATACGCAAGCGCAACCACGCAGACATGCGCCAGAGCAGGCCCAGGGCGCACAGCAACAGCGATGCAGAAAGGGCGGTGTGAAAGAGCAGGCGTGACATGACGCTAGCCAGCCTTGTGCAGTTGCTGCGTGATCTGTTCCACCGCCGCCCAGGCCGTCGCAATCGCCAGGCCCGAGCCGCATTTGGCGCGCATCCAGTCCTGCTCGGCCAGGATGGAGCCGATGGCAAACAGGTTGGCCCAGGCTGGTTTCCCACTCGCGTCAAGCGGCCGCCAGGCTTCGTCGGTCAACAAGCCGGCGCGGTTGATGGCGTGGCCGGTCGGGTCCAGAAAGTCGCGTTGATGCCAGTCCTCGCGCGCAAGGGGTTGCTGCACCGGCAAGCCGAGGATGCTCTCGCGCACCGATTGGCGGTCGGCCGTCAGTCCGCGTCCGCTAAAGCGCCCGGTGGCCAGCACGACTGCGCCGGCACGGATGCGCTCACCGCCGGGTGCGCCAACGAGATCCAGCGTGGCGGTGTCGCCATCAAAGTTCAGCGAGCGCACGCTGGAGAGTTGGCGCCGTGTCACACCGCGCGCCGACATGACGGCTTCCAGCGCGCCCAGCAGGCGCAGACCGGGCACCGATGTCGGCATGGTGGGAATCTCGAACACCGGCACGCCCAAGCCGGCCTCGAAGGCTGCGTGCACCTCGCTTGATCGACTCAGACCCAGCAGGGCCGCAAGCCCGACGACACGCGCATCACCCAGCAGCGGCTTGATGAGCGCAATCGTGCGCTCGCGTGTTTCGCGGTTTTCCAGGGCCCGCGCAAGGTGAACGGCGTAGACCTCGGGCACGGCTTCGAAGCCCGGAAACTCGATGCGCTGGTGCCGCAGCGTTGGCCATTCCTGGGCCAGCGTCTCAACAATCTGGCGTGCACTGAACTCGCGCAGGCCACGGAAGTCCACCAACAGGCACGGCAGTCGCTGCGCCAGCGCAGCAACGCCCGCCACCATGGTCAGCGGCACGCCGTAACTGGTCTTGACGGTACCAATCGATGTGATCACGTTGCTGTTGTGCTCGCCCATCTGCGCGTAAGGCATCCCGGCAGAAGTCAGGGCCGCGACAAAGCGCTGGAACGCTGTGCGAATCGCGAGTGGATCGACCTGCGCCAGCGGATGCGCGGGCTGCTCACGCGCGAGTGCTGCCAGTGCCTCAAAAGGCGACTGCCACAGCCGATGCTGCGCCACCGGCTGCACCGCCAGCAGGTCCAGCAAACCACTGGCAAACAGAATGCCGCCACCGCTGCCGATCTGAATGCACGACAAGCCCCGCTCGGCGGCAAACAGCGCCGCCGCCATACCGGCCATGCCGGCGCCGATCACGGCAACGTCGTAGCGCTTGGCTGCTGCGTCGCTCACGGCTTGACCTCGCATGCGACAGCGGCAAGCAGCGTCGCCTGGCGCAACTCTTCGCCGAACAGTCCGCAATGCAGCGCTTCAGCCAACTCGGCCTGCGCCAGTTGTTCGCCCCACAAAATTGGCTGCTGGCCACGCCAGCGCTCGCTGAAGAAATCAACGATCTCGGAGAGTCCCCGTTGCGCCTGAAAATCTCCCGTTTGATACAGGTGTGCCACGGTGCGCAGACCGCAGAAAGCGCCCTGGCAGGCACCCTTGCCGACGCGGCTGCGCAAGCCGATGTCGGTCAGTGTCGGGGTATCGCCGGCGGCGCGCAGCGCCGCGTAAATCGCATCGACAGCACTGCCCTGCACCATCTCGCATTCACACAGCAACGTGTCATCCACTTGGTGCGAACGCACCCACTCACGCGCCGAGTGACCCGGCGCGGTCCACGCACTCTCGGCAGCGTGCGGCAACAGCGTCGTCGCGCTAAGGCAAGGCCGCGTTACACCCAGGCGCTGGCAGACAAGATCGGCGGCGCGTTCGGCCATCAAGCGGCAAGTGGTGAGCTTGCCGCCAGTGAGCGTGGCGAAGTTGTCCAGACCGTGCTCCTCGTGGTCAAACAGGGCAAAGCCGCGCGAGACGGCGCGGCTGTCGGCACCCGCCGAGCCGAGCAGCGGACGCACGCCGGCGTAGGCGCGGATAAAGCGCGCGCTCGCCAGTGCCGGCAGCATCGGCGCCGATTCCGCAATGATCAGATCGGCTTCGGCTGTTGTAGGGCGAATGTCGTCCAGTGAATCCACCCGCAATGAGGTGGTACCAATGATGGAAACCGTGCCACCCGGCATCAGGATGTCGCCGTTGCCGGGCCGGCGCAGACGATTCACGACGCGGCTGGCCAGCCTGGTGTGCGTGACCAGCAACGTGCCCTTGGAATACGTCATCGCGATCGACGCACCGGCCAGCAGCGCCACCTCGCGCGCCCAGGCGCCGGCGGCATTGACCACTTGCGTGGCCTCAATCCGCACCTCATCCCCACCCGCCAGCGACTGAACGCGCACCGCGCAAATGCGTCGCCCGTCGCGCTCGAAGCCAACGACGCGCGTGCGCCGCATGAGCCGCGCACCCAGACTGCAGGCTTGCGCCATGCTTTCCAGCGAGAGCCGAAACGGATCGATGGCCGCATCGGGCACCTCGAACACCGCAATCGTGTTCTCGGAGAGCGCCGGCTCCTGTGCGCGTGCGACGGCCACATCAACGGCGCGCGCCGTGATACCGGAGCGCGCGCAGTGCGACGGGAAGTCGGCGATGTAGCGTTCATCGTCGCCCTGCACGGCGACGAAATAGCCACCCGTGTCCTGGATCGTTTGCGCGGCCACGCGCTTGAGAATGTCGCCCTCGGCGCGGCACTCCATCGCGGCCCCGGGATCGCCAGCAACATAACGCGCACCGCTGTGCAGCAGGCCATGGTTGCGCCCGGATGCGCCGGCGTTGATGTCGTCCTTCTCGACCAGAACGCAGTCAATGCCGCGCAGGGCCAGGTCACGCGCCAGCGCCGTGCCAGTGACGCCACCGCCGATGATCAAGACCTGGGTCTGGATGACAGATGGGAAATATAACTCCATTAACGTGAGTCCCTGGGTGTCGCAGCACTGCGACGGTGCCGGCGGTTCCGTTGAAAACCTGCACGGCTACAGCATAGACCTGTACGGCGCACCAGCGTTGATGCACGTCAATCGCGGATGATTGGGTCAAACAACAAGGCGGCAAAAGTGCAGCCTTTTCCTCGCCCTACTCGCCGCGACTACTTGAGCATGCGGGAAGTGTCGTTGTTATTCAACCAAGTTCGCATCCCGTCGAAACCAGCTTGGTAAACGCCTTCGCCTACCAGCGTGGCAAATTCGGTTTCCCGACCTTTGGGGGTTGCAAATATTGATGACCAGGTCCAGAAGCAGCGTCCGGTGTCGGTTACGGTTTTGAGTTGCAAAGTGGAGACGTAGCGGTGCAAAGGCAAGCTGCCGTCCAGGATGCAGTAGCGCAGCAGGTGTTCCTGATCATTCAGGCTAAGCAATTGCTCACGCAGCCGATTGCCGTCGCGCAAAGCAAATTTGCGCACACAACCGACTTGACTGCCGCTGTCAGCGCCTTCGATTTCACTGCTTTCAATGGCCGGGTGCCAGTTCACATGGCTGTTGAAATCGCGCAGCACAGACCAGAGTCGGTAGATCGGCACATCGATTTGCGTTGACCGGATCACCCTTAGCATAGGGATTGGACTCTTTTCAGACGCCGCGTTTCAGCGCGTCGAAGCCGGTTTGGAATACGCCCTGTCCTATCGTCTGCGATAGTTCAACTTCGCGATCTGGTGCGCAGTCAAATTCGGCGCTCCACTCGGCAAAGCTGCGGTCTCCGTCGGTGACTGGCGTGAGTTTCAACGTGGCCACGTAGTTGCTCACCCCCATCGGGCTTTCGACAATTTCATAAACACAGGTGTAGTCGTAATCCGACAGGCCCAGCAGACGCTCACGGATCAACCCGCCGTCCGTTGTATGAAAGTAGCGAATGCAGCCAACCTGGTCGCTGGCCATGCTGTTCTCGATGCGCGAGTCTTTGATGACGGGATGCCATTTCGGTAGTGCGTTGAAATCACGGATGCGGGCCCAAAGGGTGTCCGCCGGGACATCGATCACGCTTGAAACGTAGACGCGAATCATCTTGAATCCCCTAGTCTTTTGAAGTGTCAGGATTCGGCGCTTCGGAACCCGTGAGCGCAGCGGATGCGATTTGCGTCACATCGCCGGCATTGATTCCGATTTCCTTGAGCAACTGGTCTACCAATGGCGCTTGGGCGCGATAGCGCAATGCGGAGTTCACCAGGCTGTCAGAAAAACCCGCCTGCCCGGCCTCAGCCCCTCCCGTTGTGCGACCACCCCCGCCCAAACCATCGACGTGCAGGATCTTGATGCCCTCGATGTGCTCCATTGGTTTGACTGACTCGCGAATGATGGCCTCCACCTTGTCGAGCAGGCGCAGGCGCAACTTCGTGGTTCGGGCGTCCGGCGAGAGCATGTTATGCGCTTCATTCATGAGATGCTGTGCCTCAGCCTCGATTGCGGCACGCACTTTGTAGGCCTGAACCTTGATCGTGTCGGCATCGGCCTCGGCCTCGGCTTGTGCCCGGATCGCGATACCTCGGTCCGCGCTGGCCGCCTTTTCAGCGCTGGCCGCCATCGTCAGCCGTATGCTGTCGCTCTCTGCGGCCTGCGACGCTGCAATCAAGTCAATCGCTTTCTTGCGCTCGGCCATTTCAATTTCGCGTGCGGTAAGGACTTTCTCTTCCGCCGTCACGGCCAGCGCGCGCGCCACGTCGGCCGCCGCCTGGGCATCCGATTGGGTCTTGCTCTGCTGTGCGATGGCGATCAACCGCAATTGCTCGGCCAGTTCGGTGGCTTGCCGGCGGGATATTTCAGCGCCCTGCAGTTCCTGCTCCTTTGTGATCCTGAGCTGCTCGACGGATTGCTCGGCACGCATACGCGCTTGCTCCACCGCCAGCTTCGCAGCGATGGTTGCCGTTTCACCTTCCTGGTCCTTCTGGGCTCTCTCACGCGTCAGCTCGGCCCGTTGATGGGCGCGGGCAATTTCGACTTCGCGCTGCTGACCGATGCGCGCATATTCCGATTCACGGTCAATATCGAGTTGCAGTTTCTCCGCCTCCAGATTCTTGTTGCGGATGGCAATCAAGGTGTCCTGTTCGATGTCATTGCGCAGCTTCTTGCGATGCTCAATCTGCTCGGTCAGGCGGGTCAAACCCTCTGCATCAAAGGCGTTGCTCGGGTTGAAAAATTCCATTCCGGTCTGGTCGAGTTGGGTCAGCGATGCGGCCTCCAGTTCCAAGCCGTTCTTGGTCAAATCATCGGCCACGGTCGCGCGCACGTTTTTGACGAAGACACCCCGTTTTTCATGCAGTTCTTCCATCGTCATGGTCGCCGCCACCGTTCGCAAGGCGTCGACAAACTTGCCTTCCAGCAGTTCCTTGAGCTTTTCTGGCTCCAGGGTTCGCATGCCCAGCGTTTGCGCTGCGTCGGCGACAGCTTCTGGCGTTGCCTGCACGCGAACATAAAACTCGGCGATGACATCCACACGCAAGCGATCACGCGTGATCAAGGCCTTGTCGCGTCCCCGGCTGACCTCAAGACGCAAGGTGTTCATGTTGACCGGGATCACATCGTGAACAATCGGTAAAACAAAGGCACCACCGCCGAGCACCACCTTTTGGCCTCCCAGCCCCGTGCGAACAAAGGCACGCTCCTTGGAACTTCGAAGATAAAACCAGTGCAATAACCACACTGCGATGGCAACCACCACCGCGATGGCGATGATGCTGATAAGAAATGTTCCGAATTGAGCGCCGGTCATCATCGTCTCCTGAAATATGAGTGAATCGTTGCCGTTAGCGTTTGATTCTCTTGAATTGTCGCGTCGTCTCCGTCAGCGCCACCTCGGTTGGGAGTCGCTCCATACTCGACGCACCGTAGAAGCCGTGGCAGTCAGGGCAATGCTTCAATATGAACTCAGCATCGCTGGGCGTGGCAATCGGCCCGCCGTGACACAGAACAATAACGTCCGGATTCACTTTGCGTGCCGCGCTCGCCCAGCGGTTGATCGGGGCAACGCAACCATCGAGCTTGAGCGCCGACTGTGCACCAATGTCCCCGCCTGTGGTCAGACCCATGTGGCAGACAACAATGTCAGCGCCAGCCCGGGCCATCGCAGTGGCATCCGCTTCGCAAAAGACATAAGGGGTTGTCAACAAATCGAGCGCCCTGGCCTGGGCAATCAGTTCCACTTCGAGCGCATAGCCCATTCCGGTCTCTTCCAGGTTTGCGCGGAATTTGCCGTCGATCAAACCGACCGTCGGGAAGTTCTGGATGCCTGAGAAACCCAGATCGATCAGTTTGCGCAGGAAGGGCTCAGCAATCATGAACGGATCGGTACCGCAGACCCCGGCAAGCACCGGTGTGCGCTTGACCACGGGCAACACCTCGAACGCCATCTCGCAGACGATTTCGTTGGCGTTGCCATAAGGCATCAGACCGGCCAGCGAGCCACGTCCTGCCATTCGGTAACGCCCGGAGTTGTAGATCACGATCAAATCAATTCCGCCAGCCTCTTCGCAGCGGGCCGACAGTCCGGTGCCGGCGCCGCCGCCGACGATGGGTTGTCCGTTTGCGATCATGGAGGCAAACTTGGAAAGAATCTCTGGTCGGGCAATGCGTGCCATTGGGGGTACCTTGTGTCGTGAGTAGGTGATTTAGAAGGTGGAACGAAGTGTCGAGTTGCTGGCGATGGCCGCGGCGGCGCTCACTTCCTTGAACGCTGCCAGCAGTGCTTCTGCAAAGGCCGGATCGTTGATGTTTTCAGGCCGCCTGATCAATTTTCGATTTATTGTTGGCCGGAAGTTTTTCTCAATTGCAGCAAAAAGTGCGAGGTTCGCATCCGGCATCCAGAACAGTTTTCCGGGCGCGTCGAGCGCTGATACGCCGCCTTCGGGTAACAGGAAGCGAACCGGTCCCTCCATGGCATTGAGTTTTGCGGCGATGAATTCACCCATCGCCGTGTTTTCCTCCGGCGTGGTTCGCATCAATGTAACGTTGGCGTTGTGCTTGTAGAGCAGTCGCGACTTGAACTTTTCCGGAACCGTGTCGATCGCGCCGAAATTCACCATGTCAAGCGCGCCACACGAACCGACATACGGTATGCGGGTGCGTGCAATGGCATCCATGCGCTCAGGACCGGCAGAGAACACGCCGCCCACCAGTTCGTCGGCAATTTCGGTGGTCGTGACGTCAATAATGCCGGCCAGTAGGCCAGAGTCTGCAAGCTTTTCCATCGACTGACCGCCGACGCCTGTGGCATGGAATACGAGGCTGTCGTAGGCGTCCCCGAGGAGCCGCGTCACGCTCTGGACACAGGTCGTTGTCACACCGAACATGGACAGGCCGATGGCCGGGCGCGATTGCTCCTCCTGCTTGGGCATATTCATGATCATTCCGGCCAAGGCATGCGCCGCATTGGCAAGAACCTTGGCGCTGATGCGGTTGATGCCTTGGATGTCCGTCACCGAGTACATCATGCAGATGTCGCTGGGGCCGACATAGGGCCGGGTATCGCCCGACGCCACGGTGGTCAGCATGACTTTCGGGACGCCAATGGGCAATGCCCGCATCGCGGGTGTCGCCAACGCACTGGCACCTGAGCCACCTGCCGATATCAAGCCACCGACGTCGCGGCGCGTCAGTATGAATCGTTCAAATGCAATTGCCATGGCCGAGACCGCTGAACCGCGGTCATTGGTAAACACAGCACGCTCGCCGTCGGGGTGATGGCGAGCGACTTCGCGCGGATGAACCTGAGCACTGGAAATGGCCGTGCTGGTTGACAGGTCAACGGTCACGGTTCTAAGGCCAAGCCTGTCAAGGCATTGACGCAGGAAGAGCATCTCGCGGCCCTTGGTATCGAAAGTACCGGCGATATAGGCGGCACAGTTTGTCGCACTGGCCACGCTAAAGGCCTGTGGATGCGAAGATGCGCTCGGCCGCTTTTCTACCAAGGGAATTTCGCGATGAACCGGTTCGATTACGCGATCAACCGCCTCGGCATTCACTACTGCGGCGTTCCAGCGGGTAATTGCGCGCACCGTTCGTACACGATCAGCCTGCGGGACAAGCGCATTGCTTCCCCCGCGCTTGCCACCGAGGGCCTCTGACGCGCGGCCTGTGGCCGACACCGCAGGCATCCCCGGGTCTGCTTCTTCTTCGCCCGCATTGACACCTAACAAACGCTGCTGCAATCCACGGTCTTGTGCCAATGAAGCGGCCGGCATGATGCTGGCGATGCGGCCGTTGACCATGACCGCCACGGTGTCGGCAACATCCAGCGCCACACCAAGATTTTGTTCAATCAGCAAGACACTGATTCCGCCTTCGGCGACCAGCGCCTTCAACATCGCCGCAACCTGGTTGACGATGACAGGCGCGAGCCCTTCGGTCGGCTCATCCATCACCAGCAGCTTCGGGTTGAACAGCAGCGCGCGCCCAATCGCCAGCATTTGTTGCTCGCCACCGGATAGCTGTGCGCCGCCATGGTTGCGACGCTCGGCTAGGCGCGGGAATAACTCGTAAATGCGCGCGACCGACCAGTCACCCCGGCGTGCGGATTTTTCGCTGAGCCGCAGGTGTTCATCGACCGAGAGCGAAGGCCATACGCGCCGGCCTTGCGGTACGTAACCAACGCCTCGTTCGGTTATCAAATGGGAGGGTAGCCCGAGAATGGACTGTCCATCCAGCAAGACATCCCCGCCAGCGGGAATGAGGCCCGTAATGGCATTGCACAGGCTGGTCTTGCCCATGCCGTTGCGTCCAACCACGGCCAGCACGCCGCTTTGCAAAGTGAGGGACACACCCTGCAAGGCGTGGGCACGACCATAAAAAACATCAAGGGAACGGACTTCAAGAACGGGATGCGCGGCACCCTTGCCGGAGCTCAGTGCTTTGAGCCATGAAGGACTAGTGACCATGATGGTGTCCCTCACCCATGTAAATGGCCTGCACTTGTGGATCGTTCTGGATTTCGTCGGGGGTTCCGTGCTTCAGGACACGACCGTTATGCATCACCGTGACACGTTCAACAACGCGCAATGCGATATCGAGGTCGTGTTCGATGATGACGTAGCCGATATGGCGCGGCAATGCGTTCAACAGGTTCACCAGTTCGCGTCGTTCGGCTGGCGACAAGCCGGCGGCTGGTTCGTCGAACAAAATCAAGCGTGGCGAACCCGCCATTGCCATCCCAATTTCGAGTTGCCGCTGCTGACCATGCGCCAACGCCGACACCTTGGTGTTGGCGAGATGGGTCAGTCGCGCATGCTCCAACAACGCTTGCGCCGCCGGCCACGAATTGTCATTTCGATCCGTTCGAACAAAGCGAAACCGCCCCTGACTCACGCCCCGAACGGCGAGGTAAAGATTGTCGAGAACACTCAAGTCTCGAAACAGCAGGGAAGACTGATAGGTTCGACGCAAGCCACGGCGAATGCGCTCATGGACCGCAAGCTCGGTGACGTCTTCGCCGAACAGCAACACGCGGCCGCTGGTCGGAGGAAAGTCTCCGGTGATGGCGTTGAAAAGGGTGGTCTTGCCCGCCCCGTTGCTGCCGAGCACCGCATAGCGCTGCCCGGCCTCAACATTAAAACTAACCTGGTCAATCGCCTTCAAGGCGCCGAAATGACGCGAAACGTTCTGCAACTCAAGCGCATGGCCAGAGAGAAACCCACTGGTGATGACGGCGTCGGGCAGAGTCATTTAATTCGTCAAGAACGCATGTTGGCTAGAGACCAAGTACCAGAGGGTCTATTTGCACTCAGGGTTGGTGCGCGAGCCCAAGCCCATTTTGGCAAAGGCTTCATTGCTCATGCCAAGCTGCTGACTGACGCTGGGCATCACCTTGACGACCTTGTTGAACAAAGTTCCTTCGGCGTTCTTGGCAACTTCGGTCACGAACATGTTGGCCACTGCATTGCGGTTCGCGTCAAGCTTGATATCCCCTGTCGGTGATTTCAAGGTCATCGTCGCCAGCGCCTTGCGATAGGCCGCATGATTGTTCGACAAATCCCCCTTGACGGCGTCAAGTGCATCGAGCGTGGCTTTTGTGTTCAGGTAGTAGGCATGGGCAAACAGGCTTGGGCTGGGGAAGGCATCTTTTGAAGACGCCTTGTAGTCAGCAACGAATTTCTTCCAGCCGGCATCATCCCAGTTGTCCGCAATCGGACCGGCCGACAGGGTGCCGATCATCCCGTCACGACGTTTTCCCTTGAAGCTCAAGACCGTTTGGTCAACGGTGATCGATCCGCCGATCATTGGCTTATCGCCACCGGACTGCTCATACTGCGATAAGAAATTGACCGCATCCGAACCACCGAGCGCAACGTAGATGGCGTCAATGTCCTTGGGCAGTTTGGCGATGACGCTGGAATAGTCCTTGGTTCCCAGCGGGACCCAATTCTTGTCGATGACTTTACCGCCGGCCTTGCAGAATTCAACCATGAAGCCCTGCACCTGCGAATAGGGAAACGAGTAATCCTCAGCGATCACGACCGCCCTCTTGTAGCCTTTGCTGAATGCATAGGTGCCCAATCCGGCTTGCCACTGTGCGCCTTCGGTCGAGAAACGGAAGAAGTTGGGCGCTGGATCCTGCAAGGTTGTACCCTGCGCGGCTGATGCGCCATTGATAAATGTGACCTTTGATTGGCCTTTGGCATATCCTTTGACTGCGATACCCTCGTCGCCCGAAAGAGGGCCGACCAGGATGTCAACCTTGTCCTGCTCGACCAACTTGCGGGCGGCGGCGACAGCCGAGTCAGGCGTGGCATTCGAGGAACCCTTGATGATCTCGATCTTCTTGCCACCCGCCATGTACTTATGCTCTTTGAGCGCCAGTTCCGCGCCACGCATGCCGTCCTGGCCCAGCACGGTAAACGGGCCTTCCAGGGTGGCTAGCAAACCAATCTTGATGGTTTGTTGCGCGTGGGCAGCACCGAACAAGGTGCTGATCGCCAAAGCTGTGGCGCTGATAGCCAAGGGACGAAATACTTGAACCATAAAAAGATCTCCTAAGTTGATTTGGAAGTGGACTCTGACTAAGGTTTCCCGCGAGGGCCACCTATATTTCGCAGGCGCTGCCAGAGTCCAAGCAGGCCATCGGGTGAAAAAAGCACGATGGCGAGGAAAACCCCGCCGATCACCAAGTTAAAGCGTTCGCGTTCAATCAGATCAATCGCAAAGTTTTGCAGCAAAACAAACACCAACGCGCCAATGAACGGACCGATCGGATGACGAAGACCTCCCAGCACCGCGATGATGAGGACGTTGATCATCGCGCCCATACTGACGGTTGAAGACGAGATTCGCCCGTTGTAGTAAATGAAGAGCACGCCCGCCGCAGATGCGATGACCCCGCCCAATGCATGTGCGGCAACTCGGTGCAGGTTTACATCAAAACCCAGTGCCGCCATGCGCCGTGGATTGTCCCGGATGCCTTGTAGCGCCATTCCAAAAGGCGCACGCACGATATAGGTGACACCCGCATAGCCAAGAATCGCCAACGCGAGCGCCAAATAGTAGTAGGGCATTGGGCTGCGCCAATCAAGACCGAACAAAATCGGCGGCAAGACCTGTTGAATACCCTGGAAACCGTTGAACAGCAGATAGTTCTGCTGCGCAAGATAGTAAAACGCCACACCGATGGCCAGTGTGATCATGATCGTATAAATCCCCTCGGTACGGACCGCCAGCATGCCAATCAACGTGGCCGCAAACGTGCCAATCAGGACGGCCAGAGGAATAGCCAACCACCAGGGCCAACCGAGGTTGATGCTTTGCGTCGTCGCCCCCGCCGTGCCAATGATTGCCACCGCATAACCGGCAATTCCAGCGACTGTCATTTGCGACAGGGTCACCATGCCGCCGTAACCCCCCAGCAGGGCGAGTGACAAGGCAAGCAGCCCGAGTACCAAAGTCTGCGCGCCAATCTGGAATATAAAAAATGGATCGGCAAGCCATGGGTAAAGCAGCAAGGCCGCCAACAGCACCAGATGTGGCCAAAGGAATGCGCCGTCGATCAAGCGGGATGTCGATGCAGGCCTTTGCGGCTGCGCCTGGGGTGCCGGCACGCCAGCGTCTGCTGTCCTGCCAGACATGGCATGGCGCCACTTTGCAGCACTCATGAACGAGACCCCATCAGACCATGCGGTCGAAACGCGAGCACGATCACCATGATCACGAAAGTGAACACGACACCGTAGGTTGGCGCATAGGCCTGGCCGAACGTTTCAGCCATCCCAATCAACAAAGCACCAACGGCTGCGCCACTGATGCTCCCCATGCCACCGACGATCACCACCACCAGCGAGGCCAGCAGATAACGCACGTCTTCACCGGGTGCGATGGACAGGGCCGTGCCACCCACGACACCCGCGAACCCGGCCAGGCCAGCGCCGATCCCAAAGGTGATCACAAAAAGGCGCTGCACATTCACGCCACTGGCCGACAACATCAACTTGTCATCCACGCCAGCCCGAACCATCATGCCAACCCGGGTGCGGTTGAGAAACAGCCACAACAAGACACCCATCACGGTCGCGGTGAACAGCACGACGAGCCGAAAACCGGCGTACTTGTTCACGATTGGCAGGGCGACGGTGGCGGTCAGCCAGGCCGGTGCATCGAACTGGTAAATGTCGCCGCCCCAGAACCAGAGAAACAAATCGGCCATGACGATCGACAGACCAATCGTCACGAGCGTTTGTCGCAAATCCTGTCCCTCCATGCGGCGAAAGATAAGTACTTGCATCAGCATGCCGAACAAGGCAGAAGACAGAAACCCGGCTGCCAGCGCCACAAACCATGAGCCCGTCAATTCGCCTACGCTATAGCCGACGTAAGCACCCAGCAAATACAAGGAACCGTGCGCTAAATTGACGTTGCGCATCAGTCCAAATATCAGGGTAAATCCGGCAGCAACCAGGAAATAAAGTGCAGCCAGCGTCAGGCCGTTCAGAACCGTCAGCAAGAATAGGCGCGGATTGTCCGACAGGCCCCAAACCGACAAAAGCAGTCCAAGGACGAGCCAGAATAATGACCAGGCCAAAGCCTTGAATCGTTGGATGAAGGGAGTTCTGTTTGCCACAGGCGCCGATATCATGCAGCCCAGCGCGCAGTCCGCGACGAACGTATTTTCAGTGGTCGATAGAAGTTTCGACCAACACAAAAAGGGTTGCGGCGCTGACCACCGCAGCGAAAACTTGCGCGCTTCATTCGCTGTTTCCTACTTCGGTGAAATTTGAGTTAATCTCGGTTCGCTGCTGCCACATTTAATATGCAACCTGTTTTGGCACGTTTCGAGACACATCCCAAAAAATTGGACATGCGTCTCATTTTCTGAGCCGATGATAGGCGTTAAACAACTTAAATACCACCCCCGGAGCGCATTTTGACATCAGGGAATACCCGCACTCAACCGACCCTCTCGCCCGAACCTCCGGCACGGGGCGCGGGGGCTCGGACTTACTCGCTGTTACTGGCAACAGCAATGGATGTCATCCGCGATGGACACGTGCCCTCCATTGCGGAAGTTGCGGTACGCGCACGGGTTTCGCGGGCTACCGCCTATCGCTACTTTCCGAGCAGAAGTGTCCTGATCACAGCCGTGGTCAACACGTCACTGGCGCCGGTGCGGTCCTGGCAATCGAAAAAAATGGATGGCCATGCGCGCGTTATGGAAATGTTCACCAAGACATTTCCAAGCTTCAAGGAGTTCGAGCCCCAACTGCGCGCAGCGGTTCAACTTTCGCTTGAACAATGGGCGTTGGAACGTGCGGGTTTGCTGGAAGAAGAGCCGTATCGACGCGGTCATCGCATCGGCATATTGGCACATGCCGTACAGCCTTTTGAAGGCCAACTAAAGCCCCGCACGCTTGATAAGTTGCGCAAGGCCTTGTCGATCATTTACGGCATTGAACCGCACATGGTGCTGAAAGATATATGGGGGTCAAGCAATCGGGAAGTAGAGTCGATTGCGCTGTGGATGGCTGATGCGCTGGTTAGCGCTGCCCTTCGAGAGGCAGAGTGCAAACCGATCAAAGCTCCAAAGAAACGCTGGGACCCTGATCCAACCTGAAGTTGACCGCCTTCTTCACTTGTCGGCTTGGTCAAACAGGAGTGTGGCGCTCAAGGCCGAACGCATGTCCTGGTCAAGTGTCTGGACGCCCTTGAACACAAATGAGCCACCGTTGCGCCACACGGTTTGCGTAGTGGCCAATGATGCGGATGTGCTCGCATCGAGGACACGCACCTCAATGATTACCTGCGTGTCGCCACCCACGATGACGGGTATTCCCACGTAGATAGGGGGTCAAATCTTGCCCCCTTTTTGTGTTTGAAATTTGCCCGGCGCAACACGGGCTGGGCGCCAAATTTCTTATCACAAAGCAAGGCTTCAAGCGTCGCAGCATGCCAACACCGTTTACGCTGGGACGCCGGATTCTGACTGCGACAGCAATGGGTACGATCATCAAGCTCAGCGGGGCGCCCTGATGAAGACCCGGTTGCGCGGGCGTGCACAATGTGTCCTTAATCAAGCTTTGCGCTGATTGACATGTTTTTGCCGCTTTTTCGTCACAATCTGGCGCTATGCTTGGACTTTCTACTCAGGAGGCTATATGAACTTCAAGATTGCTGCCGTTGCCCTTGCAGCGGCTTTCGCCGTGTCGGCCCAGGCCCAGACCGAAATTCAGTGGTGGCATTCGATGACTGCCGTCAATGGCGAGTGGGTTAACGACCTGGCCAAGGAATTCAATGCCAGCCAGAAAGAGTACAAGGTAGTCCCCACGTACAAGGGTAGCTATGCCGAATCCATGACGGCGGCGGTTGCGGCGTTTCGCGCCGGCAATGCGCCCAACATCCTGCAAGTCTTCGAGGTCGGCACCGCCACCATGATGGCCAGCAAGGGCGCCATCGTGCCGGTCGGCAAGGTGATGACGGACGCCGGTTACAAGTTTGACCCCACGGTTTATGTTTCTGCCGTGGCCGGCTATTACACGGCGCCGAACGGCCAGATGCTGAGCTTCCCGTTCAACAGTTCGACCACGATCTTCTACTTCAACAAGGATGCGTTCAAGGCCGCCGGCATTGACACCAACAAGCCGCCAACCACCTGGCCGGAAGTTGCCTTGGCAGCGGCCAAACTCAAGGCCAGCGGCCACAAGTGCCCGCTCACGATCGCCTGGCAGAGTTGGACCCAGTTGGAAAGCTTCTCGGCCTGGCATAACGTGGAGTTCGCCAGCAAGTCCAACGGCCTGGCCGGCATGGATGCGCGCCTGAAGGTGGACTCACCACTGCATGTGCGCCATATTGAAAACCTTGCCAACATGGCCAAGCAGGGCCTGTTCATTTACAAGGGCCGTGAAAATGTACCGGAGGCGACTTTCATTTCTGGCGAATGCGCCATGATCACCACGTCCGCCGGTTTCTACGGCAACGTTGCCAAGAACGCCAAATTTGATTACGCCTTGGCCACCCTGCCCTACTATCCCGACGTTCCCGGCGCACCGCAAAACACGGTGATCGGCGGCGCCAGCCTGTGGGTGATGGCCGGCAAGAAGCCTGCTGAATACAAGGGTGTGGCAGACTTCTTCAGCTTCATTTCCAAGCCCGAAGTGCAGTCGGCCAGCCACAAGCGCACCGGCTATCTGCCGATCACCACCGCAGCCTATCAGTTGACGGAGAAATCCGGCTTCTACAAGGAAAAGCCCGGCACCGACATTGCGGTACAGCAGATGATCCGCAAGGTGACCGACAAGAGCCGTGGCATCCGTCTGGGCAACTACGTGCAGATACGTCAGGTTGAAGACGAAGAGTTGGAACAGGTCTGGAGCGGCAAGAAGTCCGCCACGGAAGCACTGCAGGCCATCGTCAAACGTGGCAACGAGCATCTGGAACGCTTTCAAAAGGCGAACAAGTAAAGTCTGTTTCACTTGCCGGCCTCGGTCTGTCGGGTGACAGCGGGGCTGTGCTAGCCGACAAGTCCTGAACAGTGGAAAAACGCGTTCAATTTCGCTCAGCCTGGCTGCCTTGGGTGCTGCTGGCGCCCCAGGTCGCCGTCATTGGCATGTTTTTCTTCTGGCCTGCAGGCCAGGCCTTGCTGCAATCATTCCAGGTTGAGGACGCATTCGGCACTTCGACGCAGTGGGTTGGAATGGAAAATTTCAAGCGCCTGTGGGGCGATGCCAGCTACCTGGCCTCCTTCAAAACCACGGCCATGTTTTCCCTGCTGGTTGCCGTTCTGGGCATTAGCCTGTCCCTGCTGCTGGCCATTTTTGCCGATCGCGTCGTGCGCGGCGCCATGTTCTACAAAACCCTGCTGATCGTGCCCTACGCGGTGGCACCAGCAGTGGCGGGCGTGCTGTGGATCTTTATGTTTTCTCCCTCGCTGGGTGTGGTTTCCTATGCCCTTGGGAAACTGGGTCTGAACTGGAACCACCTGCTCAATGAGGGTCACGCCATGACGCTGATCGTGATGGCCGCGGTCTGGAAGCAGATCTCCTACAACTTCCTGTTTTTTTTGGCCGGTTTGCAGTCGATTCCGAAATCCTTGATCGAAGCGGCGGCCATCGATGGCGCCAAGCCCTGGCGGCGCTTCTGGACGATCCAGTTTCCTCTGCTCTCGCCCACCACGTTCTTCCTGCTGGTCATCAACATGGTGTACGCGTTCTTCGACACCTTCGCCATCGTCGACGCCACGACGCACGGCGGTCCGGGCCAGGCCACGTCAATCCTGGTTTACAAGGTCTATTACGATGGTTTCAAGGCGATGGACCTGGGCGGCTCGGCGGCGCAATCAGTGGTGCTGATGACGATCGTTGTTGCCCTTACCGTGGTGCAGTTCCAATTTATCGAAAAGAGAGTGAACTACTGATGATGCCCCCACGCTTGGCACTTCACGAGGACTCTCGCCATGGTTGAACGCAGCCCGTTTCTGACTTTTCTGGCCCATGCGGTAATGATTCTGGGCGTCCTCGTTGTCGCCTTTCCGCTGTATCTGGCTTTTGTCGCGTCCACCCACACGGCGCAGGAAATCGTGCAGGCACCGATGCCCTTGCTGCCGGGCAGCAATCTTTGGGCAACCTACGAAAAAGCATTGCTGGGTGGCGGTTACGGCGCCGGTTCCAGAGCACCGGTGATACACATGATGTGGGTCAGTCTGGTCACGGCATTGGTGATCACCTTCGGCAAGATTTCAATATCCTTGCTATCGGCTTTTGCCATCGTTTACTTCCGTTTCCCGTTCAAGAATTTCTTCTTCTGGGCAATTTTTATCACACTGATGCTGCCAGTCGAGGTGCGCATCGGCCCAACCTACCAAGTGGTCGCCGACCTTGGCATGCTCAACACCTACGCCGGCTTGACGATTCCCTTGATCGCTTCGGCGACGGCGACTTTTTTGTTTCGGCAGTTCTTCATGTCAGTGCCTGACGAGTTGACGGAAGCCGCGCGCATGGACGGCGCCAGTCCGATCCGTTTTTTCATCGATATTCTGGTGCCGCTGTCCAAGACTTCGGTCGCCGCGCTGTTTGTGATTCAGTTCATCTACGGCTGGAACCAGTACCTGTGGCCGCTGCTGGCCACAACCTCGGAAAACATGTACCCGGTGGTGGTGGGCATCAAGATGATGGTGGCCGGTGGCGATTCACAAAATGAGTGGAACGTGGTGATGGCCACCGCCCTGCTGGCCATGCTGCCGCCAGCCATGGTGGTTATGCTGATGCAAAAATGGTTTGTCAAGGGACTGGTGGACACGGAGAAGTAATATGTTTGCGGGACAGACCGGAGCGAAGCGGAGCTCTGTCGCCAACTGAACAAAAACTATGGCCTCAATCACACTAAAAAACGTCATCAAGCGCTACGGTAAAGGCAAGGGCGCCAACCAGGTCATCAATGGCATCAATGCCGAGATTCTTGACGGCGAATTCGTTGTCATCGTCGGTCCATCGGGTTGCGGCAAATCCACTTTGCTGCGCATGGTGGCCGGATTGGAGGAGGTCACCGAAGGCGAAGTGTCCATCGGTGGGCGCGTCGTCAACGACCTCGAACCTTCCGCGCGCGACATTGCCATGGTGTTCCAGAACTACGCGCTGTACCCGCACATGAGCGTGTTCGAGAACATGGCCTACGGACTCAAAATTGCCAAAGTTCCGCCCGACGAAATCAAGACACGGGTCGACAAGGCCGCAAAGATTCTGGAGCTTGAACCTTTCCTCAAGCGCACCCCGCGCGAACTCTCGGGAGGACAGCGTCAGCGTGTAGCCATGGGGCGCGCCATCGTGCGCCATCCAAAAGTCTTCCTTTTCGACGAACCCCTGTCCAACCTCGATGCCAAACTGCGCGCGCAAACCCGCATCGAAATTCAAAAGCTGCACCGCGAACTGGGTATCACCTCGCTGTTTGTGACGCACGATCAGGTAGAGGCCATGACGCTGGCCGAGCGCATGATCGTGATCAATCTGGGCGCCATGGAGCAATTTGGCACGCCCGAAGAGGTGTACAACCGACCGGCGAGCACGTTTGTTGCCAGCTTTATTGGCTCCCCGCCGATGAACCTGCTGGAGAACGCGCCGGATGCCAAGCCCGGCATCATCGTCGGCGTGCGCCCTGAACACCTGGACATTACCGAGAGCGGCTGGGCCTTGCACGTTGAAACGGTTGAAATGCTGGGCGCTGAGCGTCTGGTCTATGGCCGCTGGACGCATGGCACAGGCAAGGAAATGGTGATTCTTCGCATCGAGGAGGGGCAAGCCGTTCCGACCATTGGCAGCACCATCTTCGTCACACCGCGCGCCCACAAGATGCATTACTTTGACGCCAAAACGGGCAAGCGCCTGGAAACCGATTCACTTACGAAGCAATGACTGTCATCCTGGACCTGATCCGGGATCCATGGATTGCGGATCAAGTCCGCAACGACAAACCAAGGTTTGAAATGACACTACCCTCCTGGCCCTACCCCCGCTGGATCGCGCACCGTGGCGCGGGCAATCTGGCACCTGAGAACACGATGGCAGCATTTCGTCTGGGCGCCAGCCACGGCTACCGCATGTTTGAATGCGATGTCAAACTCAGCGCCGATGGAGTGCCCTTCCTGATGCACGATGCCACGCTGCAACGCACCACCAATGGTCCGGCGCGCCTGGGTCGCGAGGCCAGCATGGTCGGCGGTGATCACCCCTGGGCCAGCCTGGCACAACTCGACGCCGGCAGTTGGCATTCGCGTGCTTTCGCTGGCGAGCCCTTGCCCAGTTTCGAGGCCATCGCGCGCTACTGCCTTCACAACGGCCATTTTCTGAACATTGAAATCAAACCCACACCCGGGCTCGCACGCCAGACCGGCGAGGTCGTGGCACGCGCCGCGGCCCGGCTTTGGCAGGGTGCTGACGTACCGCCGCTGCTGACATCGTTCAAGCCCGACGCACTGGCAGCAGCGCGCGAGGCCCAACCCGAACTGCCACGCGGCCTGCTGCTCGCCACCCTGCCCAAAGGCTGGGTCGAAGCGGCCATCGAACTGGGATGCGTGGCGGTCGTCTGCGACCACGCCCTGTGGGACAAGACCAGCGTCGCGCAGGCCAAAGGCGCCGGGCTGCGCACCCTGAGCTACACCGTCAATGACGAATGGGCGGCGCAGCGCTTGCTCGACCTTGGCACCGACACCATCATCACCGACCGCGTGGACCTGTTCGCTCCGAGCTGAGATTTGCTTTTGCTATGATTTTGTCCTCACCCTGAAGGACCGATCATCATGGCGCTGAACCTCAAACATCTTGGCCTGGCATGGGCCGCAAGCACACTCGTCTGCATTGGCGCTACCCACGCGGCCGAGCCCAAAGTGCTCAACATCTACAACTGGTCTGACTACATTGCCGAAGACACGATACAAAACTTCGAGAAAGAAACCGGCATCAAGGTGCGCTATGACACCTATGACAACAACGAAATCCTGCATGCCAAACTGGTCGCCGGCAAGACCGGTTACGACATCGTGGTGCCGGGCTCGCACTTTGCCAAGAACCAGATCGAAGGCGGACTGCTGCAAAAGCTCGACCGCAGCAAGCTGAGCAACTGGGGCAACCTGGACAAGGGCCTGCTGGAGCAACTTGCCAAGCTCGATCCCGGCAACGCCTATCTGGTGGACTGGCTTTGGGGCTACGTCACGGTCGGCATCAACGTCAACAAGGTCAAGACCGCTCTGGGCAGTATGCCGATGCCGGAAAACGCCTGGAGCCTGCTATTCGATCCGAAATACGTCAGCAAGCTCAAGAGCTGCGGCGTCAGCGTGTTGGACTCGGCCTCCGAAGTGATGCCTGCCGCGCTGCTCTATGTCGGCAAACCCGCTTACAGCCGCAACGCTGCCGATTACGCTGTGGCCGGCCAGATGCTCAAAAGCATCCGCCCCTACGTCACCCGTTTTTCATCGTCGGGCTATATCGAGGAGATGGCCAGTGGCGCGACCTGTCTGGTAATGGGGTTCTCGGGCGACATCAACATTGCCCGCAGCCGCGCGCTGGAAAACAAGGGCAAGACGCCGATCGTGATTGAAGCGCTGATTCCAAAAACCGGCGCCACGCTGTTCTTCGACACCATGGCGATTCCGAAAGATGCGCCACACCCTGAGAACGCCCACCTGTTCATCAATTACATCCTGCGTCCGCAAGTCCATGCGGCACTGAGCAACAAGGTGTTTTATGCCAACCCGAACGCGGCTTCGCTCAAATTCGTGACCAAGGACGTTGCGGATAACAAGTCCATCTTCCTGGACGCCGCAGCAACCAAGACGATGATTGCGCCCGATTCCCTACCGCAGGACCTGCGCCGGGTACAGACCCGCATCTTCAGCAACTTCAAGGCCGGCAAGTAAGAAAAGAGGTCAAGCGCGCCAGGAGCGCGAGAAAATCCATTGGCTGCTGGCGCAGGCCAGCACCATGCCGGCATAGGTCAGCATCTTGCCGTCATGGCCGAAAAACCACAGGCCCAG
The DNA here is from genome assembly GCA_903914175.1 of uncultured beta proteobacterium. Lineage (GTDB taxonomy): Bacteria > Pseudomonadota > Gammaproteobacteria > Burkholderiales > Burkholderiaceae_C > Rhodoferax. Next base: position 30,519 of record CAIWNX010000178.1, read on the forward strand.
CCCCAGCACCAAACAATTGAGGCCAAAACTCACGGCCACCTGCAAACCATAACTGGCCACGGTTCGCTGGCGCCTGGCGACGAGCCGGGCTAGCAGCGGCATCAGCACGGCCAGCCACAGGGCCGGTGCCAGCCAGTTCAACACATGGTTCAGAAGATCGGTCGGCGCCATCAATATCCACAAAAAAGTAATCCGGGCTGCCGGACGCAAGCTGATTTTATAATCGCCGCATGGCAGTCTGGGCTTTAGGAATCAATCACACGACCGCGCCGCTCGATCTGCGCGGTCGTTTTGCGTTTGCCGTCGATCAAGTTGCACCCACTTTGCGTGCCTTGCGCGACTCGCTGGCACGCCAACCCGAAGCCGCGTTGATCTCCACCTGCAACCGCACCGAAATCTATTGCGCCGGCGAAAAACCGCAGCTTGAGCACACGCTGGACTGGCTGGCCCAGTCTGGCGGCGTTTCATCTTCGCTGTTAAGGTCTCATGCCTATACCCTGGAAGACGGACTGGCTGCGCGCCATGCGTTCCGCGTTGCCAGTGGACTCGATTCAATGGTGCTGGGCGAGCCGCAGATCCTGGGCCAGATCAAGGATGCCGTGCGCGCCGCCGAAGCGGCAGGCGCCTTGGGCACAACGCTTAGCCAGCTGTTCCAGCGCTCGTTTGCGGTGGCCAAGGAAGTACGCACCTCGACCGAGATTGGCGCGCACTCAATCAGCATGGCCGCCGCCGCCGTGCGCTTGTCCGGGCAGTTGTTTGAAGACCTGGGGCAGGTCAAGGTGCTGTTTGTCGGTGCCGGCGAAATGATTGAGCTCTGCGCCACGCACTTTGCGGCCAAGAATCCGAAGAGTATGTCGATTGCCAATCGCACGCTGGAGCGCGGCGAAAAGCTGGCCAGCCGTTTTGGTGCGGAAGTGATGCATCTGGCCGAGCTACCAGACCGGCTGCATGAATTTGACGCGGTCATCAGTTGCACCGCCAGCACGCTGCCCATCATCGGCCTGGGTGCGGTGGAGCGCGCTCTGAAACGGCGCAAGCACCGGCCCATGTTCATGGTTGATCTGGCCGTGCCGCGCGACATTGAGCTGGAAGTCAAGCGGCTCGAAGACGTTTATCTGTACACCGTGGACGATCTGGCCAGTGTGGTGCAGACCGCGCAGGCTAACCGCCAGGCGGCCGTAGCGCAAGCCGAAGCCATTGTGGATGCGGGCGTGCAAAGCTTCATGCACTGGGTCGACCAGCGCGGCTCGGTGCCTTTGATCCAGCAACTCAACGCCCAGGCTGACGAATGGCGCGCCATGGAAATCAGTCGCGCGCGCAAGCTGCTGGCCAAGGGCGAGGACGTGGACGCGGTGCTGGAAGCTTTATCCAAGGGGCTGACGCAAAAAATGCTGCACGGCGCCATGGCCGAACTGCGTGCCGGCGACAGCCAGGCGCGCGAGCGGGCCAGTTCCGCCATCCAGCACTTCTTTCTGCGCAAAGAGCGTTAGCTATCGTTGCGGCTCGACCCGCAATCCATGGATCCCGGATCAGGTCCGGGATGACAGTTAACCACGCATCTTTTGCCTGCCCCTGTACCTATGAAACCTTTCCTCCGCCAACAACTCGCACGCTACACCGACCGCCTGGGTGAGCTTGAATTTCTGCTCTCGCGCGAGGACATCATGAAGGACATGAAGCAGTTCCTGGTGCTGTCACGCGAGCACACCGAGGTGGCTGCGGTGGCCACGCGCTGGACACGTTACCAGCAGCGCGAAGCCGATCTGGCCGCCGCGCAGGACCTGCTGAGCAGCGCGTCAGACGACGCCGACATGGCCGCCATGGCGCAGGAAGAAATCGACGGCGCCGGCGCCGAACTCGCGCAACTCGAAAACGAACTGCAGCGCATGCTGCTGCCCAAGGACCCGGACGACGCGCGCAACGCCTTCATGGAAATCCGCGCCGGCACCGGCGGCGACGAATCAGCCCTGTTCGCCGCCGATCTGCTGCGCATGTACACACGCTACTGCGAACGGCGCGGCTGGAAGACCGAGATCATCAGTGAATCAGCCAGCGAACTCGGCGGCTACAAGGAAGTGGTAATTCGCATTGAGGGCGATAACGTTTATGGCGCGCTCAAGTTCGAATCCGGCGGGCATCGCGTGCAGCGCGTGCCGGCCACTGAAACCCAGGGCCGTATTCACACCAGCGCCTGTACCGTGGCGGTGTTGGCCGAACCCGACGAGACGGTGGCGATCCAGATCAACCCGGCCGACCTGCGCATCGATACCTACCGTGCCAGCGGTGCCGGCGGCCAGCACATCAACAAGACCGATTCAGCCGTGCGCATCACACACCTGCCAACCGGTATCGTGGCCGAATGTCAGGACGGCCGCAGCCAGCACAGCAACAAGGCGCAGGCGCTCAAGGTGCTGACCGCCCGCATTCAGGAAAAGGACCGTTCCGAGCGCGCCGCCAAGGACGCAGCCGAACGCAAGAGCCTGATCGGCAGCGGCGACCGCAGTGACCGCATCCGCACCTACAACTTCCCGCAGGGGCGCCTGACGGATCACCGCATCAATCTCACCTTGTACAAGCTGCTCTACATCATGGAGGGCGACCTGGACGACGTGGTGCAAGCCCTGCAAGCCTACGAAGCGGCAGAGCAACTGGCAGCGCTGGAACTCGGCGCCGGCGCCTGAGCATCCCATGCTGACACTGGCGCAGGCATTGCAGAAGGCACAGGCGCAAAGCCTGAAACGGCTGGACGCCCAGATGCTGCTCATGCACGTGCTGGGTCGGTCTGCGCACGACCGAGCCTGGCTGCTGGCCCATGACATGGACAGGCTTGAGGCCCCCGCACAAACCAGGTTCGACGCCTGCGTGCAACGCCGCCTCAATGGCGAACCGCTGGCCTATATCACCGGGCACAAGGAATTTTTCGGACTTGACTTGCAGGTGGACGCGCGTGTGCTGGTGCCGCGCCCCGATACCGAAACCCTGGTCGAGTGGGCACTGGCCGTGCTTACCGACACACCAGCGGCCAGCGTGCTGGACCTCGGCACCGGCAGCGGCGCCATTGCACTGGCACTCAAGGCCAGCCGGCCGGACCTGTCGGTGAGCGCCATCGACTTCAGCACGGACGCGCTGGCGGTGGCCCGTTCCAATGCCGCTCGCCTGCAGCTGGCGATTGATTTCCAGCACGGCTCCTGGTTTGTGGGCGTCAAGAATCGCTACCAGGTCATCGTCTCCAACCCGCCTTATGTTGCGGCACAGGATCCACATCTGGCCGACCTGACCCATGAGCCTTTGCAGGCACTGAGCGCCGGCGTCGACGGGCTGGGCGACCTGCGCCGCATCATCACGCAAGCGCCAGCACACCTGGAAGATGGCGGTTGGCTATTGCTGGAACACGGTCACGACCAGGCACAGGACGTACGCGGTCTATTGTTGCAGGCCGGTTTTGACGACGTTCAATCGCGTCGCGATCTCAGCGGCATCGAACGCTGTAGCGGTGCTCGCCTGGCGCTGCGTTGAGCCTGCAGCTAATGATGGTGGCCATGCGCACCGTGCACATGACCGTGCGCCACTTCCTCTTCGCTGGCCAGTCGGACCTCGGTTACCTGAACGTCAAAGCGCAAGGTCATGCCGGCAAACGGATGGTTGCCATCCAGAAACACCTTGTCGCCCTTGACCTTCAAGACCGTAAAGACCTGGGCCTGACCTTTTTCATCCTGACCGCGCAACTGACCGCCAACTTTGACGCCTGGCGGAAACTCGGTTTTGGGAATCGCCTGTAGCAGGCTCTCGTCACGCACGCCGTAAGCATCTTGCGGCTGCAGTTCCAGTGTGATTCGGTGGCCGGCCTCCTGCCCTTCCAGCGCCTCTTCAATCTTGGCAAAGGTATTGCCATAGCCTCCATGCAAATAGGCCATCGGCTCATCACTTTGTTCCAGCACCTTGCCCAGGCGGTCGCTAATCTTGTAGCGCAGGGTAACGGCGGTGTTTTTTTCGATTTTCATGGGCATGACTGAGTAGTGATCAGGGACGCCTATTCTCACCCCAAAACCAATCAACCCCGAAGGCCAAGCGGCTTGAGCGCCAGGCAAAACCCTGAAGTGTCCGACAATGCCAGCCAACACCCCTATTTGCCAAATGCCAAACTCCAACCATCGACTCTCCATGACACAGGTTCTCCTGTGTGGCGCCGCCATTGTCACGCTCTCCATGGGCATCCGGCACGGTTTTGGCCTGTGGCTGCAACCCGTCACCCAAAGCCGGGGTTGGAGTCGCGAAACTTTTGCTTTTGCCATCGCCATCCAGAATCTGGCCTGGGGCGTTACGGGTATTTTTGCCGGTATGGTGGCAGACCGGCTTGGCGCCTTCAAGGTCATCGTCGGTGGCGCGCTCCTGTATGCGCTTGGGCTGGTGGGTATGGCCATGGCCACCACGCCGTTGCTTTTTTCGGCTTCGGCCGGCGTCCTGATTGGCATGGCGCAAGCCGGCACGACCTACGCCGTCATCTACGGGGTGATCGGCCGCAATGTGAGCGCCGACAAGCGATCCTGGGCGATGGGGATTGCGGCAGCGGCCGGCTCGTTCGGGCAGTTCCTGATGGTGCCGACCGAAGGTTTTCTGATTGGCAGTTTCGGATGGCAGCAGGCATTGATAACTTTGGGGCTTGCCTCGATGCTGATGGTGCCGCTGGCCTGGGGTTTGCGCGAACCCGGTTTCATCGGCGGCGCGGTGATGCAGCGCGAACAAACCATCATGCAAGCTGTCACTGAAGCCTTCCGCTACCCGAGCTTTCAACTGCTGATGGCCGGCTATTTTGTCTGCGGCTTTCAGGTCGTGTTCATAGGCGTGCACATGCCAAGCTATTTGCGCGACAAAGGCCTGTCGCCCCAGGTGGCCAGCTACGCGCTGGCACTGATCGGCTTGTTCAACGTTTTTGGCACTTACGCCTCAGGTGTGCTGGGGCAGCGACTGCAGAAGAAAAACATCCTGGCCTTCATTTACATCACGCGGGCAATTGCCATCAGCCTGTTTTTGCTGGCGCCGCTGTCGCCCGCAAGCGTCTATATCTTCTCCAGCGTCATGGGCCTGCTGTGGCTCTCGACTGTGCCAGTGACCAATGCGACCGTGGCGCAGATTTTTGGCGTGGCGCATCTGTCCATGCTGAGCGGCTTCGTCTTCTTCAGCCACCAGATTGGTTCTTTCTTGGGCGTGTGGCTGGGGGGTTATCTGTATGACCGCAACGGAAACTATGACACGGTCTGGTACATCGCCATAGCGCTGGGTGTGTTGGCTGCGTTGGTGAACCTGCCAATCAAGGAAGCGTCCATCAACCGCAAGGCCGCAGCGCAGGGGGCGTGAGCGCATGAAACGGTGGCATAGGGCATGGGCTTATATTGCGGCGCTGTGCGTGCTGCTGGCCGTTTTCTCCCTCTACACGCGTCCTGATTTTCTGGTCACCCTGGCCAATCAGATCTGGGCCTGTTTCTAACCCTAACGCCCATGCCCGACGCCGCCGCGAACACACTGCCCCACGCTGCAGGGCCCGCCTCTGACTGGGTCCAGCGCTGGACGCACCTGTTGCCAGCCGGCGCCACGGTGCTTGATGTGGCCTGCGGTCACGGACGCCACATGAAGTGGTTCGCGCAGAACGGTCATCATGTCACCGGGCTTGATCAATCGGTCGCTGCGATTGAGGCGGCTGGCGCTTTCGGCCAAGCCGTTCTGGCTGATATTGAACACAATTCCTGGCCCCTGATTGAGAACGGCCAAATCCGCCAATTCGACGCCATTGTGGTCACCAACTATTTGTGGCGCCCGCTGTTTCCGGTCATCCTCCAGAGCTTGGCCTCTGGCAGCGTGCTTATTTATGAAACATTTGCCCAGGGCAATGAAACCGTTGGCAAACCGTCAAGCCCCGACTTTCTATTGCAACCGGGTGAGTTGCTGCGAGCTTTCAAGGAGCTGCACGTTATCGCTTTTGAAGATGGATTCCTTGAAAATCCGCCCCGTTTCGTTCAACGAATGGCAGCAGTCCGGGTCGATCCAGAGACCGCGCCAAGCCAAGTGGCCCGGCGTCATGTACTGGGCTTCGAACAGTCTCGCTAGAATGTCCTTTTACCGCACAAAGACCGTGATATGACTTCATCCAATCGCCAAATCAGGGGCAGCATCGTGGCCCTCGCGACCCCCATGCACGAAGACGGCAGCGTGGACTATCCGACGCTGCGCAAGTTGATCGACTGGCACATCGCCGAAGGCACCGATTGCGTCGGTGTTGTCGGGACCACCGGCGAGTCGCCAACAGTCAATGTGCAAGAACATTGCGAGATCATCCGTGTCGCGGTCGAGCAAGCCGCAGGACGGGTGCCGATCATGGCGGGCTGCGGCGCAAACTCCACGTCCGAAGCGATTGAACTGGCCAAGTTTGCCAAGGCCGTCGGAGCCGATTGCCAGTTGCAGGTGGTGCCGTACTACAACAAGCCAACCCAGGAAGGTCAGTATCTGCACTTCAAGGCGATCGCAGAAGCCGTTGATCTGCCGATGGTGCTTTACAACGTTCCCGGCCGCTCGGTGGCGGACATGGTCCATGACACCGTTATCCGACTGGCGCAGGTCAACGGCATTGTTGGCATCAAGGAAGCCACCGGCAACATTGAACGCGCCCAGTGGTTGATCCGCGAGGCACCAAAAGGATTTTCGATTTACTCGGGCGACGACGGGACCGCCGTGGCGCTGATGCTGTGCGGCGGGCACGGCAACGTCAGCGTTTCAGCCAATCTGGCCCCGCGACTGATGCACGAGTTATGCATTGCCGCCATCGCGGGCGACACCAAGCAGGCCATGGCGATCCAATTTAAATTGTTGCCACTGCACAAGAACCTGTTTGTTGAAGCCAACCCAATTCCAGTGAAATGGGCCATGGCACGAATGAAACTGTGCGGCCCTACCATGCGACTGCCCATGACACCGTTGACCCAAGCCAACGAAGCGGTGCTTGAAGGCGCGTTGCGCGCCACCGGTCTGCTTTGACACGTTAAAGCCGGCCTTACCTACTACCCACGGGGACACTTTCTGTGAATCAATTTTCCAAACTTGCGTTGCTGAGTCTCGCACTGAGCCTGGCTGCATGCAGCACTGTTCTCGAAAACGATAAAGTCAACTACAAAGGCGCCGTCAAAGGCCCCGCACTCGATGTGCCGCCCGATTTGACCCAGTTGTCCGGTGGCAGTCGTTACACGGTTCCAGGTGCCCCTGTGACCGCGTCGAGTTTCCAAACTTCCAAGACCGGCTCCGCGGCGCCCACTGCCATCAATTCAGCAGGCGATGTGCGCATTGAGCGCGTCGGCAACCAGCGCTGGTTGGTGATCAACCGACCAGCGGACAAGCTTTGGGGACCGGTGCGCGATTTCTGGCAAGAAAATGGCTTCGTGTTAGCGACCGAACAGGTCAACCTGGGAATCATGGAAACGGATTGGGCCGAGAACCGGGCCAAACTGCCACAAGACTTTATTCGCAGCACGTTTGGGAAAATACTCGATCCCCTGTATTCAACAGGTGAGCGGGACAAGTTTCGCACCCGTCTGGAGCGCAGTGCCGGTGGGGGCACTGAAGTGTTCATCACGCATCGCGGCATGATTGAGGTTTACAGCACCGCACAAAAAGATTCAACCGTGTGGCAGCCCCGCGCTGCCGACCCGGAACTCGAAGCAGAGTTCTTGAGCCGTCTCTTGGTCAAGCTGGGGACGACACAAGAGCAATCAAAGACTTTGATGACGGCCGGCCCGGGCAAGATCAGTTCGCGTGTGGCGGTGGTTGACGGAAAGCCCGTGATCCAAATCGAGGAAAACTTTGATCGCACCTGGCGCCGGGTTGGCCTGTCATTGGACCGAACCAGCTTCACGGTGGAGGACCGGGACCGTAGCAAGGGAATTTACTTTGTTCGCTACGTGGAACCCGTAACCGACAAGGCCGAGCCAGGTTTCCTGAGTTCACTGTTTGGTTCGTCAAAGACAAGTTCAGCGCCGCTGAAATACCGGGTCGCACTTGTTACGCAAGGGTCTACAACAACAGTGTCAGTACAAAATTCCGACGGATCGCCAGAGACCTCCGGCAACGCACAACGGATACTCAAAGTCATTGCGGATGATCTCCAGTAGTCCATCTGCAAGGGAAATTTGGCAAACGCCGAATCCATTTCCCTAATGAGCAGAAACAGTCCGTAATATTCGAAATGTTCCGACGAAAAAAAGCCACCTGACGGTGGCTTTTTTCTTCAACAAAGTTGAAATGCGAGATTACTTCTTCGCAGCGCTGGCAGCAGCTTCCGGAGCAGCAGCTTCCGGAGCAGCGGCGGCAGGAGCCGAAGCAGCAGGAGCGGCGGCTTCCGATGCGGGAGCAGCGGCGGGAGCAGGAGCAGCAGCAGGAGCGGGAGCAGGTGCAGGCGCTTCTTCTTTTTTACCACAAGCAACCAGAGCGGCGGCAGCGATAACGGCGGCCAAAATGAGTGATTTTTTCATTTGAAAAATTACCTAGTAAGTTAAAAAAAAACAATTTCCGGAAATTGTCAGTGCAGAAATACTGCAACGACCAAGCAAAAATGACTCGAGATCTTCTTGCTCAGCCGCGAATTATAAGGCAAAACCCTAAGTCCTCGAAGCACGAATCAGCGTACCGAACGCTTCTTTGCATCACGTGGCACAAATACCTTGCCACCGTTGCCAGGCTTCACGCCAGTGGGCGCACCAAACGCTGGCTTGCGGACGGCAAAGCCGGCACGGGGCGCAGCGCCGTCATTATGAGCTCCCGCAAAACGGTCGTTAAAACCACCCTTGCGCTCATAACTGAAACCGTCCCTTGCACCGCCGCTGCGCTCGTCATGCGAACCAAAACCGCCGTCGCGGCTGTTCTGATAAGCGCCTGGGCCTGCAACACGAGGACCCGCAGCACCACGGTCGGCAAAGCCACCTTTGTTAGGAGCAAAGCCCGTTGGACGTCGTCCCCCACCAAAATTACGCTCCCGGGAGGGTTGACCACCGGCACCCAGGCGACCGTCACGCGCGCCAAAGTTCGACTGCGGACGCGAGTCCGGGAAACGTTGCTGCGGCTCTAACCCAGGTACCGTTGCTGCCTTGAATTGTTGATGGGTGTGAAACTCAATATCCATGATCTTGCGCCGATCACGGAACTCGGCAAGTGTGATCGCAAGACCGTCACGCCCAGCGCGACCGGTACGACCAATGCGGTGCGTATAGTCTTCGGCCTTCATCGGGAGACCAAAGTTGAACACGTGGGTAACCGTGGGCACATCGATACCGCGTGCCGCAACATCGGTCGCCACCAAAATCTGTACCTGACCCTGACGCAGAGCCATCAGCCGGCGGTTGCGCAAACCCTGGCTTAGTGCACCATGCAAGGCTACAGCCGAAAAACCTTCCTGCTGTAAATCATTGGCCAAGCCATCGCACTCGATCTGGGTGCTGGCAAAGACAATCGCCTGATTAATACTGCTGTCACGCAGCCAATGATCCAACAACTTGCGTTTGTGCTGCGCGTTATCGGCCCAGAACAGTTTCTGCTCAATGTTGGCGTGCTTTTCCTGCGGTGAGTCGATCTGCAAGCGTTGCGGAGTGCGCATCACACGCGTCGCGAGTTGCTGGATGCGCGGTGCAAAAGTAGCACTGAACATCATGGTTTGCTTGCGCCCAATGGTCAACTGATTGATTTCTGCCAAGTCATCGGAGAAACCCAGGTCCAGCATCCGGTCAGCCTCGTCAACCACAAGAAACTGCACCTGATCGAGCTTGATCTGCATCGAACGTTGCAAGTCAAGTAGGCGGCCCGGCGTCGCCACCACGAGGTTGGCATTCTGCAATTTGGCAATTTGCAACTGATACGGCATGCCACCAACAATGTTGGCAATGCGCAGGCCGCGACAATGCTGCACCAGATCAATGGCATCGTGTGCCACTTGCTGCGCCAACTCACGCGTTGGGCAAACAATCAGAGCGCCTGGGGCGGTTGCGGAGAAATTACGCGGGTTCGTTGGATCCTTGCGTTTCGCTCGCTTGGGAGGTGCCTCCCCTTTGGCTGCAGCGTCTGCCACGGCTCGGTCGAAATCAGCACGTTCCTTGGCCTCCGCCTGCGCCTGTTGGACCAGCAAGGTATGCAAAACCGGCAACAAAAAGGCAGCCGTCTTGCCACTGCCGGTCTGGCTCGAAACCATCAAATCAATAAAGCGTGCGGCATCGCCCTCTCCACTGCCGCCCTGCATGGCCAGGGGAATGGTCTTGGTTTGCACCGTGGTCGGTTGCGTGAAGCCCAGATCCTTCACCGCCTGCAGCAGTTCGGGTGCCAGGCCAAACGTCAGGAATCCGTTGGGAACTTCTTCAACGAGGTCGGGGGTTTGGACCGGATTTGGGGACCCCTCGAAAGCGTTATTAATAATATTTTCGACAAGCGAAACTTCGCCCGTCGCTTGAATAGCGTCAGTCATGAATTTACTCACACGCGAGCGCCGCAGGGTATGCGACTGCTCCGTTAATGGTTAAAAAACATCAACCATCAAAC
>CAIWNX010000179.1 GCA_903914175.1 uncultured beta proteobacterium
GCCGCTGCAACTGCTGGCCTATCACACCGCCTGCGCGCGCGGCACCGATGTTGACAAGCCGCGTAACTTGGCCAAGTCCGTCACCGTGGAGTAGTTTTGTTAGTGGGTGTTTTTGACGAGGCGAAAAGTGTCACTTTTAGCCTCGTCATCGGCACTTCGGCTCTCACTCCCGGTCACTATAAGCAGCGGCCCAAGGGCGTCGCCGCGCGTCAAAGCGGCGCAATCCGATAGTGAATGAAGCCGGTCTGCTGCGCGACCTTGTCGTAAAGCAGGCGGCCGGCCTGGTTGCTTTCCTGCGTTAACCAGTACACGCGGTCTGCTGCGCGCGACTTGGCAAAGTCGACCACGGTCTGGATCAGTTGGCGTCCGATATGCTGGCCACGCAGGTCTGGCGCCACGAACAAGTCCTGCAGGTAGCAGTAGTCCGCAACAGTCCAGGTGGACGGATGGAACAGGCAGTGCACGATGCCAACGGCCCGCCCATCGGCCTGCGCGATGAAGCCATGCATGTTGAATTGCGCATCGCACAGCCGCTGCCAGGTCAGATCGGCCTGCTCCTGCTTGAACGGGCTCTTGTAGTAGTCGAGATAGGCCTGCCAGTGCGATAGCCACTGCAGATAATCCTGGCTGGCCAGGGGGCGGATTTGAATGTTCATTGGTGAAAGTAGCTCAGGTAGTGCGTGTTCAGCAGAGGGGGATAAAGAAAAGCAGCCCCGAAGCCGGGCATTCCGGTCATCGGGGCCGCGCGTTGACGGTCTGGCAACGCCGGTCAGATTATTTCTTCAGCAGCACGTCCAGCGGCACGGCTTTGGTGATCGTCCACTGGTCAACGATGGCTGGCTTGCCCGCCTTGATTTCAGAGATCAGCATGCGTGCCTGATTCTGGTGGTGAATTTCCTTGGTGAAGGTGCGCGGGCCAAATATCGTTGGCTCGTTGCGCATTTTTTCGAGTTCGGCGGTCACCTTGTCGGCGTCGGTGCTCTTGGCCCGTTCCACAGCCTTGGCCCAGACGTCAATCAGAACGTAGCCCGGATAGGCATAGGTGCTGGAAGGACGGGCACCGAATTTTGCTGCAAAGGTCTTGTTGAATTCCTCGACCTTCGGATTCGGGTCGTCACCGTAGATCGAACCTTGCACCGGCACCACGAAGTTGGACAAGCCCGGCACGGAGTCGAGCCAGTAGCTGCCGTCCACCGCCGAGCCGTTGAGGATCAGCGAGTTGATACCGGCAGCGCGCAATTGACGCACGGCACTGGCGGCACCCGGGATGTAGGAACACAGCATGATGGCATCGGGCTCTTTCGGCAGCGCCTTGATGCGCGAGATTTGCGCAGCAATCGAGGCGTCACCGTTCTTGAAGGTGTCGCGACCGACGATGGTCAGGCCTTTTTGCAGCTCTGCCATCCAGTCAAAACCGGTGCAAATGCCCTTGTCGTATTCGATCGTGCTGTCAAGCAGGACATAGGCCTGTTTGACATTGCGCTTGGCAACCGCCCACTCGGCCATGGTTGCGCCTTGCACGGCGGCCAGCACCGAAGCGCTGAACGAATTCTTGCCAACGCCCTGGATGCCAGCCTTGATGTCCTCGGCACACAGGAAGAACGAGAGCTTGCCCTTTTTCTGCGCCTGTAGCGCGGCCGGGCTGCCGAAGTCATAGTCGCAGCTCACGACCAGCAATTCAGCGCCTTGATCGAGTGCATCCAGGCCGGCCTTGGCGCTTTGCGCCCGGTCCGACTTGGTGTCGGTCTCAACCACCTTGAGATGGCGTCCCATCAGGCCGCCGGCGGCGTTGATTTCGTCGATGCGGACCATGGCAGCACGGCGCGCCGGCGTGTCATAGGCTTCGACCCAGCCTGACTTGGCGTTGGCAAAACCAATCACGAGATCTTTGCCGGCTTGCGCCAGGGCAACGGAACTGGCCACTGCGCCAGTTAGAAAAGTTGTCAGCACCACTGCGGTGCGAAAGAGGCGGGGCGAGAGCATGATGGAGACTCCTAAGTCACGGTTGAGTAAAAATTCGATCCAGAATTCCGTCCGGATCAGTCGGGGGATTCAGTTTGGTGTTCGGGCTTTCAAATTTGCTTTTGCTGGTGTGCTGCGCATGGGCCAAGACCAGTCGCGCCCCCGCATCAAACCCGCCGGGCGGCGAATCAGCATCAGCACCATGACAACGCCGACCACAATTTCCTGGCTGCCAGTGGGCAGATGAATCGTCATGGCGCCGAGCGTGACACCGGCTTCGAAGCGCACCAGCAATTCGATCAGAACGGACAGCACGATCACGCCGGTCACGGCACCGCTGAGGCTGGCGCTGCCGCCAATCACGAGCATGGTCAAGCAGGTAAAGGTGCGGCTGAGGTAATAGGCATCCGGGTTGACGACACCCAGAAACTGCGCGTCAAGTCCGCCGCCCAAGCCGCAGACAAAAGCGCTCAGTACGAACGCCACCAGTAACTGGCGCCAGGCGTTGATGCCACAACTCTGGGCAGCGACCGGTTCTTCGCGCACCGAGCGCAAACCCAGGCCGTAGCGGGAAATGCTGTGCAGGTGCGCCAGCACGATGGCCAAGACCGCAAAGGCCAGGGCCTGCCAGTCCTCCACCGGGGTTGGGATGCCGACAATTGAACTGGCCCCGCCGGTTACTGTGTCCCAGTTGGAATAAATGACGTTGAAAATGGCGAGCAGGGAGAAAGTTGCAATCGACGCGGCAATGCCGCTCAGGCGCAGGATCACGCTGCCCGCGAGCAGGGCAACGAATGCGGCCAGCAGGGCACCCAGCACGGTGGCGAAAACCCAGGGCAGATCGGCCTGTTGTAGCAGGGTGTGCAGTCCCGGCAACATCAGCAGTTTCATGGATGGCTCCATCGTGGTCCAGGCCACACCGTAAGCGCCGATACCGACAAAAGCCATGTGACCAAAACTCATGACGCCCGAGTGGCCGACGAAGATGAAGAGCCCCACCACCATGACCACGCGGATCAGAATTTCGGTGACGGTGCGCTGCAGGCCGGCGGAGCCAGTGAACGACAAGAGCGTCATCAGCAGCAGGGCCAGGCACAGGACCAGGGGCGTGCCCAGGCGATGGCGTTGGAAAAAAGGGTTCATGGCGTTGGTACCTGGGTTCAAACGCGCTGGCGGACCGCACTGGTCACGAACAGGCCATCGGGGCGCCACAGCAGCAGCAGAATCACCGCCAGATAGACGAATGCATCGCGAAAGGCACGCGCGTCAAGCGGCAGCCAGGCCTGCAGTGCCGTGCTGACGGCGCCGATCAGAAAGCCGCCCAGCACCGCACCGCCGAGGCTGCCCAGGCCACCGATCACCGTGGAGACGAAGGCCACCAGCATCATCGGCCCGCCCATGCGAATGTCCACCAAGCCGGTCTGGCTCACCATCAACAGGCCGATCAGGGCCGCCAGCGTGCCGCTCAGGCCGAACGCCATCAGGATCACGCGGTTGGCCTTGACGCCCAGCATGCGCGCCATGTCGAAGTTTTCAGCGGCAACCCGCATTTCAAGTCCGACCCGGCTGCGCTTGAGCATCCAGGCCAGGCCGATCAGCAGCGCCATCGTGATGCCGATCATGAGCAGTTGCAGCCCCGGCACGCGCGCACCCCAGAGGTTCATCGGTGCGCTCAGCGTCGGCCACAGGTTGACGGCCTTGGGCCGGCTGCTGTGCAGTACCAGCAGTGTGTTTTGCAGCACAAAGCCCAGTGCGAAGGACGCCATCATGGTCGTGGCCGGCGTGGCATGGCGCAGGTGCCGAAACACCAGCCATTCAGACACGATCGACAGCGCCGCTCCCGCAACCAGCACGGTGAGCACCAGCAGCGGTGTCGACCAGGCGCCGACCCACAGCGGGGCCACGGCTTCGGTGGTGGGCGCTATCAGGACGAAGATGGCGAAGGTCATGACATCGCCATGCGCGAAGTTGACCAGCCGCATGACGCCGAAGATCAGCGCGATGCCCAGCGCGCCCAGGGCGTACAGACTGCCAAGGCTCAGCGCATCAAACAGGTATTGCAGCGCGGCGGTCATGGCGTGCTCGCAGTGACGGGTTCATCTTCGTAGCCAAAATAGGCCTGTTGCATCTGGTGCGCCGTGAGCTGGCGCGGATCGCCTTCGAGCACGATGCGGCCCTCGCGCAGCATCAGCATGCGCCCACCCGTCATGACGGCGCGACTGGCGCTTTGCTCGACGATCAGCAATGTCAATTCGCGCTCGACCCGCAAGCGCATCAGCGCTTCATAGACCTGATCGGTAACGAGCGGGGCCAAACCCAGCGAGGGCTCGTCAATGACCAGCAGGCGCGGTGCGGCCATCAGGCCGCGACCAATGACCAGCATCTGTTGCTGACCGCCCGAGAGCATGCCGGCCTGCGACAGGGCGCGTTCACGCAGCACGGGAAAGACGTCCATCACGTAGTCAAGGTCGGCCGCGACGGCGAGCTTGTTGCGCCGCATGCCGGTGCCGACGCGCAGGTTTTCCAGAACGGTGAGCGAATTGAACACCTGACGCCCTTCGGGCACCATCGAAAAACCGGCGGCGGCAATGGTTTCTGGCGCGCACCCTGTGATGAGTTGGCCATCAAAGACGACGCTGCCGTGTTGCGGTTTGACAAGTCCGGCAATGGTCTTGAGCAGCGTTGATTTGCCGGCCCCATTCGGGCCAGTGACCATGACCGTCTCGCCGGCCTTGATCGAAAGACTGAGCTTGTGCAGGGCGGTAATGCCACCGTAGCGCACGTTCAGGTCATGGATTTCGAGCAGATTCATGCGTCCTCCTCGGCCAGTGGATCGGCGACCGTTTCGGCTGCCGTTCCCATGTAGGCGTGACGCACGCGCTCGCTCTGGCGAATGCGCTCCGGATCGCCATTTTCGATCACCTCGCCGGTGTCGAGCACCACGATGTGACTGCAAATGCTCAGCACCAGGCGCACGTTGTGTTCGATCAGCAAAATGCCGCAGCCAATCTCCTGCGCAATGCGGGCGATGATGGCGCGCAGATCAGCCGCTTCGTGCTCGCTCATGCCGGCGGCCGGCTCATCGAGCAGCAGGAAGGCCGGACGCCCGATGATCGCGCGCGCAATGCCGACGCGCCGCTCGTCCGTATAGGGCAGAACCCCGGCCAGTCGATCCGCCAGATGCGCCAGATCCATCCACTGCAGAACGCGCTGCGCCTCGGCCATGGCGGCGCGGCGTGACATGCCCAGACCGACTGCCGTGACCTCCAGGTTGTCCTGAACGCTCAGGTTGCGAAACAATCGACCACCCTGAAAGGTCCGTGCCACACCCTGACGCCGGAAGGCGTCGGCAGTCATTCCATGCAGCACGCTTGTATCAAGCAGGACACGCCCTGTGCTCAGCGCGTTGAAACCGGTGAGCACATTGACCAGGGTTGTCTTGCCGGCGCCGTTGGGCCCGATCAGCCCCACGATCTGCCCCCGCTCGAGGCGCAGGCTGACGTGCTTGAGCGCGCGCAGCCCGGCAAAGGTGACCGACACGTCATCAGCCTGCAGGCAGTTGGCTATCGGGCTGGTAGACATGAATCAAACGTCCCGCTTCAGGCCGCGCAGGTGATGACGTAGGTTCCGCTCGCATCCAGGCGCGCGGTCCAGCCCGGGTTGATCACGATGGTGGTGGTCGGTTCTTCAATCACGGCCGGTCCCTTTACCTGATCGTCCGCGCCAAGAGCCTCACCGTCATAAACTGGTGTAGGGGTGGACTCACCGTCAGTACTGAAGATCATCGCGCGGCGCGTCTTGATGGCAGCCTCGGGCTTGCCGCCCTTGGCCAGCAGTTGCGGCGGCAACAAGGCCGTTTTGCCATAAACGGTGGATTCAATGTTGACGATTTCGACCAGGCTGTCAGGTTCGTTGTACGTGAACAATTGCTTGTGCAGGTCGTGGAACTTCTGCTTGATCAGCGGCAGGTTGGTGGCATTGGCCACGGTGTCGCCGATATCGACCGTGCATTCATGAACCTGTCCCACATATCGCATATCAAGGCTGCGCTTGAAGGCGATCAGGTCGCGTGTGATGCCTTCTGCAAGCAGGGCCGTCACGGCTTCGTTCTCCAGCGTCTTGAAGCGCTCTTCAAGTTTGTCCAGATTGGCGCGCTCGTCCAGCCGCGTTGGCGTGGCCGCCATGTAGTTGTATTTGACGTCTGAAAGGATCTGGCCGAATGCGCACAGGCCGGACGCCAGCTTGGGTACCAGCACGGTGCGGCAGCCAATCTCCTGCGCCAGCGCCGTGATGTGCAAGCCGGTGGCACCGCCAGCGCCAATCAGGGCAAAGTCACGCGGGTCGTAGCCACGCTCGATCGAGACGCGCCGGATGCCATTGACCATGTTGTTGTTGACGATCTGGAACATGCCGTAGGCCGCCTTGGCCACGCTGATGCCCAGCGGTTCGGCAATGTGGCTTGCAATCGCCTGGCGCGAGGCCGCAGCATTGATCGGCAGTCGCCCGCCGAGCAGGTACTCCGGATTGAGGTAGCCGAGCGCTACATTGGCGTCGGTCACGGTCGGCTGCGTGCCGCCGCGCAGGTAACAGGCCGGGCCGGGCGTGGCGCCGGCCGACTGCGGCCCCATGTTGAGAACGCCCATCTGGTCAATCCAGGCGATCGAGCCACCGCCCGCACCCAAGGTCTCAACCTGGATCATTGGCGTGCCGATGCGGTAGCGCAGGAAATCAATGTCTTTGTTGATGTTGGTTTTGCCATCGTGCGTCAGCGTGATGTCGAAGGAGGTACCACCCATGTCGATGGTGATGAAGTTCTTAAGGCCCAGCGGCTGCGTCACATAAGCGCCCGCCATCGGCGCTGATGCAGGCCCCGAGTTGATGGCATTGACCGCGCGCGAAATCATCACCGCGCGTGCCGCCATGCCGCCGTTGGACTGGAAGTAACGCACCGGAACCTTGATGCCGTTGTCACGGAAGAACTGATCGATCCGGTCAACATAGGCCTGCAGCACCGGGCCCAGATAAGCGTTGACGACGGCCGTCGAGGTGCGCGTGTACTCACGCATTTGCGGAAAGATTTCGATGCCGACCGAGACATAGACATCAGGCAGCATTTGGCGCACGATTTCAGCGGCACGGCGCTCGTGTGCCTCATTGGCTACCGACCACAGAAAGGAGATGGCTACCGCCTTTACGCCTTCGCGTTTGAACAACTCGCAGGCAGCGCGCACATCTTCTTCGTGCATCGGCGTGCGGATGCTGCCGTCGGCGAGAACGCGCTCGCGCACCGGTACGCGCAGGTGACGATCGACCAGAATTTTGGCGGGTGGGTACTCGGCGTCGTAGCGATAGCCCTCTTCCTTGTGGCCCAGGCGAATTTCGAGCGAGTCTTCATGGCCTTGGGTGCAAATCAGGCCGGTCTTGACACCCTTGTGCTGGATCAGCGCGTTCAAGCCCACGGTAGTGCCGTTCACGCAGAGTTCAGTTTCCGCCAGGATGTCGGTCATCGGGCGTCCCAGTTTCTCGGCAATCTGAGCAAAGCCGTCGGCAATGGCCAGCGTGCCATCTTCCGGTGTCGAGGTCGATTTGAACAAGTACACATTGCCCTTGTCATCGGCCAGCACGAAGTCGGTAAAAGTGCCGCCGGCATCTACGCCCAATCGGTAAGTCATGATGAGTTTCTCTTTCAATAATGTGAAGGCTGGGTGCTTGCGGATTTCAGGCCTGGGTCAGGCGAGGCCCGCAGGGCTGCCCGCTCCAGGTGTTGGTGTCCACTGCCACACCGTATTCGTCGGCTGCTGCTTGCTGCGAAACGTAGCCGTTGCGCACGTCCTCAATGACGCGTTCGATTTCGCGCGCCAGTGGTTTGCCCCAGCCGCCGCCGCCCGGGTTGGTGGTGGCGACCCGGTCGCCCGGTTTGATCGTCAGGATGGCGTTGCTGCGCATCACGTCGACCACTTCAGCGCCATGCTTGCGTTCGATGCGGCCCAGTTTCAGAGCAGGGCGGGCACTCTCGGCGCCGTTGGCACCCAGGGCACCGTAGTGGCGACCTTCGCCGAAAGTGATGGCGGTCATCTCGTGCGCCAGCGGCTCAACCTCCCAGACGGTGGCGCAGCCGCCGCGGTGATAGCCGGCGCCGCCACTGTCCTGTACCAGACCGTAGCGGTGGATCTGGATCGGGTACGAGTACTCCATGATTTCGATGTCGCCCGAACTTAAGGCGCCAAAGCAGCATTGCGGTCCGACTGCGTTCCAGCCATCGAGATGCGGCGTGGCACCGGCACCGCCAATCAGCGAGGCCAAAATCATGGTCACGTATTCCTCGTTGTTGCGCGTGTCGCGCCCGGCAATGTTGATGCCGCTGGAGTGACACCAGGAACCCACGGCGCGCGCTGGCGCCGCCTTTTCCAGCGCCAGGCGCACGGCGTCGGCCAGTGTCTCCATCGGTGTGGTGGTGCAGTTCACGTGCGGCGCCGGTTCGGCCGCGTTGCACAGCGTGCCCTTGGGTCCAAGGTCCAGGCTGACGCAGCGGTACAGGCCTTCGTTGTAGGGTGGCGCGACACGGGCAAACATCATCAAGCCGAGGTAAACGCCGGAATAGGAGTTGCCCTCGTAGGAGTTGATGAAGTAAGGCACCTGCGGCGGGCTTTGAATCTTGATGTGGCAGGTGTCACCCTGCACCGTCACGGTGGCCGTGATGGTGAGCTCGCCCAGACCGTGGCCCGCGTCTTCGAGAACGGCGCTGGCCTCGTAGGTGCCGTCGTTAACGCTGCTGAAGAGGTCACGCATGGTGCGGTCTGCCATGTTCAGCAGTTCGTCAATGCAAGCCTGCACTTCCTCGACACCGTATTTGTCGAGCAGCGCGATCATGTTGCGCTCACCAATCGATACGGCACCGTATTGCGCGCGCAGGTCGCCTTCCCAGTCGCGCCGCGAGCGCACGTTGGACATCAGGAAGTTGATCACGTCATTGCGCGGCTTGCCAGCGGCCCAGAGCTTGACCGGCGGTATGCGCAGGCCTTCGGCAAAGATCTCCTTGGCGTCCGGGTTGTAACCGGCGGGTACCGGTCCGCCGATGTCGGAGACGTGGCCCTTGCAGACGCTCCAGAACACCAGCTTGCCCTGGTAGAACACCGGCTTGTACATGCAGCAGTCAAGGATGTGGCTGCCCATCATGACGGGGTCGTTGTGGTAGATGACGTCGCCGTCCGCGATATCGTCGCCAAAGTAGTTGGCGACCGCCTTCATGGCCGGCATCAGGCTACCCAAGTGGATCGGAATATCCTGCCCTTGCAGAATCATCTCGGCGCGGTGATTGAACAACGCATTGCTGTAGTCATGGGCGACGTTGAAGACGCTGGAGCGCGCTGTTTTCTCCAAGGTCAGCGTCATCTCGCGCTGCGTTGTTTCAAGCGCACCGCGCACCACGGCCAGCGTAATCGGGTCAACTTTTTTCGGGTTTGCCATCAGTTTCTCCTGGACGCGCCGCGAGCCAACGGCACGTCATCCATGGATCGTTTCAGTCGATCGAAACGAAGCTCTGTACAGGAGAAATTCTGAGGCTGAGGGGATTTTTTGCTTTGTCCCAGGATGCACAATTTATTGCGTCTGCGTGCACCGCAGGCCCGGGATTACCCGGATTTGTTGCGCTAGTGACGCGGCTTGAGTAGCTCGCCGGGCGAGTGTTCGAAACGGCGCTTGAAGGCGTGATTGAACTGGCTCTGATCGTTAAATCCGCAGGCGTAGGCAATCTGCGAAATCGAGGTGCCGGGTAGCGCGGCCATCAACTGTTCATGTGCGCGCTGCAAGCGCAAATCACGAATCCATTGGGCTACGGATTGGCCTGTGTCCTTGAACAGCGTATGCAGGTAGCGCACCGATATGCCATGGCGCGCGGCCAGCAGTTCAGGTGTCAGTTCCGGATCGCTCAGGTTCTCGCGCACATAGGCGTCAATGCGCGCCAGATGCGCGCTGCGCACGACGGAAACCGATGACTGCAGCACCGAAGAATCTTCCCTGAGCGTGGTTCCGAGCAGTTCGATCAACTGCACACCCATTAGTGCCAGCGCAGCTTCGCTTGGCTGCTTGTCGCAGTGGCGCGAGATCAGTTGCAGGTAGTCGCTGAAAAGAAGCCCCATGCCCTGAGTGGTGTCGAAGTGTTGCGCACAGAAGCGGCTGGTGTTGCCGACGCGCGCTTTGAGTGCACTCTCAGGCACCTTGATGACCCACATGTTGTTCTCGGCGCCGTGGCTGAATTCGTAGGGTTCGTCGCTGTGTTCCAGAATGAACTGACCCGGCGCGCAGCGTGTGGTGCGCCCGAGTTGCGAGAACTCAACCTCGCTGCGCAAGGGCACGGTGACCAGAATCTGCGGCGCATCAGCCTGACAATGCTGGCGCAGACGCTGGTAGCGCAAGGCGCTGCACTCGAGCTTGGAGAGCGAGACCATGCCCAACTCCCAGGCGGACAGCGAGCCTTTGAAGCGCTGATTGTTCCGAAAATCGAGTTGCAGGTGGAAGTAATTTTTGGCGATGACCTCCCGCCAGAAGCCATATTCATGGTGTTGCGGCACTTCGGTCGTGTGGTAGTGCTTGAACATCGCTCGTTGGTTTTATTTGGTGCAAAAAAATGGGTTCATTTGGGGCCGTCCATCATGCAGCAAAAACCATGCCCAGCGCAGCGGGTTTCCCCTAGTGCACGCGCCAATTTGTTGGCGTCGCTTACCGTGCCGGTGCGTCAGCTGGCTGGACTCGCGCAGTGCTCAGCGCGCTTCAATCTCGATGAACACCACCTCGTGCTGCGTCGGGTTGATGACGTTGTGTCGCACACCAATGGTGCGGGCATAAGACTGCCCGGCAACCAGCGGCGCTGTGATCAGTCCTTCAGGTGTTTCCAGCAGCAGTTCACCGTTGGTTTGCGGCACCACGACATAGTTGTGGCCATGCGTGTGCCAGCCGGTTTCGGCGCCAGGCGCAAAGCGCCATTCGGTGACGATGAAGTGTTCATTCGACAATTGCTGCGTCGGTACAGCTTGCGGGCGGGTGCTTGTAGTCATATCAGTTTGCCTGTACAGCATTCAGCGCCGCATCGATGATGGCCAGGCCTTCATCAACAATGGCGTCGCTGGCAGTCAGGGGCACCAGAATGCGCACCACGTTGCCGTAAGTGCCGCAGGACAGCAGAATCAGACCGCGTTTCGTCGCTTCAGCGCACAGGC
>CAIWNX010000180.1 GCA_903914175.1 uncultured beta proteobacterium
CGCCCCATACGAGGTGCTATTGACTGCGGCGCCGACTGTTAGGGCGCCAAACGACAGTGTTGTAAATACCGAGGACTTTCCGTACCCGTCGCTCATGGATATTTGCCCACTCGAAATGCCAAACAAGGTTCGAACGGCAGAGTCGTTCATCCCTATTTGGGCAGTAGCAGACAGACCGAGCTCGGTATCGACCTGCCCCAATGAAATTGCGCCAGATGCAGGCAAGGTCATTTACCCACCCCGGATATGTTTGACTTCTGCCCGAAGTTCTTTGACTGCGGCAAAGGCCAAGGCCATGAGCCGTTCGTACCTGAGCGTCAGGTAGTCAGAATCAACCGGCGCAGGGGCTACGACTTCAGGCATGACCGCCTGGACCTGCTGGGCCGACAGCCCAACTTCAAGGACAGTCGGGTCATAGCCCAGAGACTGCGCGAGTTCATTGGCGTGGTAGTAGAAGGTATCAAGCGTGTCCACCTTGTCCAGGGCGTTCTCGATCACGCCCAATCGGGTCTTCAGTCGATCATCCGAGTAGTAGGCTGTGATGTTCCCGCTGCTGGTGATCGCACCACTGGCGGTGATGGTCGTACAACTGATCGCAGCACTGCTGATTTCGTTCTGCGCGTAGCTGGGTTTGGTACTGGCCTTTGCCCAAGAGTACACATCGGACGCCGGGGCCGATCCTGCCGTCGATGCGTAATTGACAGACATCGACCCTCGCGCCGCAAGATACGCCGTTCCGTTTGCATCAGCGGCCCACACATAGGTCGGTGCGTTGCCGGAATTACTCCAATTGAAGGTCTGACCGGATGCGGAAGCCGCGTTTCCAGAACAGGCTGCCGAAGTCCCGGCCGATGTGATGAACCCCGCCCCGTTTGTAAGCTGGTTGGTGTTGGAGATGTTGGTGGCACCCGCTGCGATCCCGTCGAGCTTTGAGGCATAGGTACTTGTCATGTACCCGTTTACGCTGGCAGTGGCTGCGGCCATGCTGATGGCCGGGGTGAGGCCACCACTGGACACCACGGGAGCGGTTCCTGTAACAGTCGTCACTTGCGCGGTATTGCTGACGTTGTTCAGGCCAACATCGGTGCTGGTCAGCGTAACCGCGCCGATCCGACCTGCTACGGACAACACATCCGAGGACCCGCCCTGCACTTGCTCCCAAACCGTGCCGTCAAAGATGATCAGGTCACCGGCGGTCCAGCTGGCATTGCCGTTGATGCTGGTCGTACCGGCCGTCCCCACCTTGTAGTAGTAGCCCTTGGTGCCGGTGCTGGCCACCAGCGTCGGGGTGTTGGCACTGGCATCCCACGTTCCCTGGTAATTGATTGCACCCGTTACCGTTGCCGGGAGCTGGGTTAGCGGAACCTTGCCACCGGCATCCAGGGTCGCCACGCCGTTGGCAGCGCCTGCGGCCAAAACGGCAGCCGATCCAAGCCCAAGACTGGTTCTCGCATCGGCTGGCGTAGTTGCATTGGTGCCACCGTTCGCTACCGGGAGGACGCCGGTAACGCCAGTGGTCAGTGGCAACCCTGTGGCGTTTGTCAACGTGCCGCCTGATGGCGTACCGAGGACTCCACCGTTGGCAAGCATGGCGCCCGAGGATCCGATTGCAATGGCCAAGGCCGTGCCAACTCCTGATCCGGGCGTGATTCCTGCCCACGTTGTCAGGTCAGCATCGTAGGCTTGCACATCAGTGCCAATCACCAAACCCAATGAGCTTGGCGTCTGATCCCCGGTGTTCGTTCCGCTGGCCGTACCCGTGCCGGCGGCGTAAGCACCAGCGGCTTGCTTGCCATGGAAGGTAGACCAGTCTGCGCTGGACAGATAACCATCCGCCGTCGCACTGGCGGGCGCAGCCAGGGGTGCCATGATGCCCGCGGTAATGCGTAACTCAAGCTTGGAGCCACTGGCCCACGATGTTGCTGTCGTCCCTTCCTGGCCCCGGGCGATGGTGAGCGTGTCCGCGCTTCGGGCGGTGCATTTGACGATCTCCCAAGACGTTTCAGGCGGTGAGCCTTGCGAC
>CAIWNX010000181.1 GCA_903914175.1 uncultured beta proteobacterium
GGCTTCGCACTTGTTGCAGGCGCTGCAGCGTTCGCTACTGTGCAGCACCGAGACCTTGCGCCAGGCCTGCGTCTCAAAGGCAAACAGGTTGAGGTGACAGGCCGCGATGCAGCGCCCGCAGCCTGAGCAGCGTGTGGCGTCAATGATCGGGACCTGGTGTGGCATGGCGGGGCGGGCGGGGTCGTTTCGCGCATGATAGGTCAACGTCGCAGACCGTGCACGCCATCGGCGTTTTCAACCCTGAATGCATGCGGCTTGTTCGTCAGCACCCAGCGCTTCGAGCGTGCGCAGTTGCCGCTCCAGCACCGCCAGCGTGGCCTCGGAGGCGTCATGCCCTTGTGCCTGGCGCGCCAGGATGCGCTCGCGCAACTGCGCGGGGCTGGCCTGCGGCGCGAGGATCTGAAACGGCAGGCCCAGTTCGTCGGCGAGCGTGCGAAAGGCATCGCGGTCGGCGCGCTGCAAAAAGGTGGCGTCAACGATCACCGACCAGCCCTGGCGCAGCAGGGTCTCGGCCAACTCGCGCAAACGGGCGTAGGTTTGCTGCTGCGCTGTGGCGTCGTAGATGCCGCCGCCCAGCGGCGAGCCGCTGGGCGCGTTGCTGGCGATTCCGAACAGGCGCTTGCGTTCCACGTCCGAGCGCAGGCGCAGGGTGCAGGCCTGCGCGTCGCTTTGCAGCAGTTGACTTGATGCCACGGTCTTGCCGCAGCCCGACAGGCCGTGCGTGATCAGCAAGCGGGGTGGCGCGGGCTTCGTCAGTTGCTCGGCCAGCGTCAGATAGGCGAGTGTTTCGCTTGCGTCGCCGCTGTTTTGTTGGCGCCGGATCATGGCCACCTTGGCGCGAACCAGCGCGCGGTAGACCGCGTAGTAGCGCAGCAGCGCTGCCGCCGCGTAGTCGCCGCTGCGGCTGAGCACCTCGTTGACAAACCAGTTGGCCAGACCGCTTTGTTGGTGCGCCAGCAGATCGACATAGGTGAAGGCGATGTCGTTGATGACGTCGATCCAGCGCAGGTCTTCGTTGAACTCAATGCAGTCAAACAGCCGCACCCGGCCGTCGATCAGCACCAGATTGCCCAGGTGCAGGTCGCCGTGACACTCGCGCACGTGGCCGCTCTGTTTGCGCGTTTGCATCAGCGTGGCGAGTTGGTTGTGTTGCGCCTCGGTCCAGGCACGCAGGATGGCCAGTTGCTGCGCCGCGCCGGGTAATGCGGCGCTTTGCTGCAGTTCGTCAAAATTTTCCAGCGCGGCCCCCAGGATGGCGTCGGGCGATCCGAAGCGCGTGGCCGGCGCGGCGACGGCGGCCGCATTGTGAAACACACTCAGCGTCTCGGCCAGATCCGACAGGTGCGCCGGCTGCAGTTCGCCGCGCGCACAGACGTGGTCGAGTCGGCCGGCTTCGTTAAAGCGGCGCATCTTGACTGCGTATTCGATCGGCTCGCCGGGACCGTCAAGCTGCGGTGCCTGCGGCGTGTTGCTGATGGCCACCAGACCGAGGTAGATGTCGGGTGCAAAGCGGCGGTTCAGGCGCAGTTCGTCCAGGCAACTGGCCCTGCGCAGCGCCAGCGTGCTGAAGTCGAGAAAAGGCAGGCGTACCGGTTTCTTGATCTTGTAGGCGTAATCACCGGCCAGCAGAACCCAGGAGATGTGGGTCTGCATCAGTTCCACCTGCGACACCGGGTGCGCATAGCACGGCGGCGCCAGCAAGGCCTGGATCAGCGGGGGCGGGGCGGCGTCCATGTCTGCACGATGCCGCGCCGCGCACCCGGACCGGGTTAGTACAGCGTGCCGAGCGAGGACGGCGAAAAGTCAAGCAACTGGTCGTGCTGACCGTCACGAATTTTCTGCGCCCAGTGCGGGTCGTTGATCAGCGCGCGCCCGACCGCCACCAGATCAAAGTCGCCGCGATCAAGTCGGCGCAGCAGTTCGTCCAGCGATGCCGGCTTCGACGATTCGCCGCCAAACGAGGCGATGAACTCACCGCTCAGTCCCACCGAGCCGACCGTGATGGTGGGCTTGCCGGTGAGCTTCTTGGCCCAGCCGGCAAAGTTCAGGTCCGAGCCATCAAATTCAGGCTCCCAGAAACGACGCTGCGAGCAGTGGAAGATGTCGGCGCCCGCGTCGGCCAATGGGCGCAGCCAGTCTTCCATTTCCTGCGGCGTTTTGGCCAGGCGTGCCGCGAAATCCTGCTGCTTCCATTGCGACAGGCGGATGATCACGGGGTAATCAGGGCCGACCTCGGCGCGCACGGCACGCAGGATTTCGGCAGCAAAGCGGCCGCGCTCGGGCAGTGTGGCGCCGCCGTAGTTGTCGGTGCGCTGATTGGTGCCGTCCCAGAAAAACTGGTCGATCAGGTAACCGTGGGCGCCGTGCAACTCGATGGAATCAAAGCCCAGTTTCTTGGCGTCGCCCGCAGCGCGGGCAAAGGCGGCAATGGTGTCGGCGATTGCCGCGTCGCTCATCGGTTCGCCAAACAGCTTGCCGGGTGAGGAAATGCCCGAGGGGCTGTCCACCGGGCCGGGTGCCACCCATTTGGAGCGTGGGTTGCGCGCTGCGCCCACATGCCAGAGCTGCGGCGCCATCACACCGCCGCCGGCATGAACGCTGTCGATGACCTGCTTCCACGCCGCCAATGCTTCGGTGCCCCAGAAATGCGGCACGTTTTGATCGTTGGCAGCGGACGGCCGATTGACCACCGTGCCTTCGGAAATGATCAGCCCGACGGCAGACTCGGCGCGGCGCCGGTAGTACTCAGCGACCAGCGGTGTCGGCACGCCATTGGGCGAGAAGGAGCGCGTCATGGGCGCCATCACGATGCGGTTGGGCAGCTTGAGGCTCTTGAATTGAAAGGGACTAAACAGGGAATCCAGTGACATCGTTCTTCCTTTGATGGGGTTTGAGTCGCATTGTAGGAGCGGGGGTCCGCGGTGGCGGTCCTACAATGAAATTCCCGCTTGGCGGCGTGTGAATTGTTGAACAAGGATGCCAGATGGATCAGCTTGAATGTGTCGTCATTGGCGCCGGTGTGGTCGGTCTGGCGGTGGCGCGTGCGCTGGCACTGTCCGGGCGCGAGGTCATGGTGCTGGAAGCGGCACCTGCCATCGGCACTGGCATCAGCTCGCGCAACAGCGAAGTGATCCACGCCGGCATTTACTACGCGCCGGGCTCGCTCAAGGCGCGCCTGTGCGTGCAGGGACGTGGCCTGCTGTACGACTACTGCGCCGCGCGTGGCATCGGTTTTGCGCGCTGCGGCAAGTTGCTGGTGGCAACGCACGAGTCGCAACTGCCGCAATTGCAGGGCATCCTGGCGCAGGCAGCGCGCAACGGCGTGGATGATCTGGTCTTGCTGACGGCGCAGCAGGCCCTTGCCATGGAGCCCCATCTGAATTGTCTGGCGGCGATCCATTCGCCCAGCACCGGCATTGTGGACAGCCACGGCCTGATGCTGGCGCTGCAGGGTGACATTGAGAATGCGGGCGGCATGGTGGTGCTCAATTCGGCGTTGCAGGGCGCGGTCTGTAGCGGGGCCGGGATCGATCTGCTGGCCGCTGATGGAACCGAGTTGCGTGCCCGCTGCGTCGTCAACGCGGCCGGTTTGCAGGCGCCGGCGTTGGCGCGCTGCTTCGCGGGGCTTGATGCGCGCCACGTGCCCAACGCCTATTTCGCCAAAGGCAACTACTTCACGCTCGCCGGTCGCGCGCCGTTCGAGCATCTGATTTACCCGGTGCCGCAGGCCGCCGGTCTGGGCGTGCATCTGACGCTCGATCTGGGTGGTCAGGCCAAGTTTGGCCCCGATGTGCAGTGGGTTGATTCAGCCGACGATCTGACGGTCGATGCGCGGCGCGGCGACGCGTTCTATGCCGAGGTGCGAAAGTACTGGCCGGGTCTGACCGACGGCGCGCTGGTTCCAGGCTACGCCGGCATCCGTCCCAAGATTCATGCGCCGGATCAGCCGGCTTGCGACTTCCTCATCCATGGCCCGCGCGAGCACGGTGTGCCGGGCCTGGTCAACCTGTTTGGCATCGAGTCGCCGGGACTGACCAGCAGCCTGGCCATTGCCGAGCACGTGCTCAGAATGTTTTCTTGATCAGGGCCGCAGCCTGGCGCACCAGGTCCGGTCCCTGGTAGATCAGTCCGGTGTAGATCTGCACCACGTCGGCGCCGGCCCTGATTTTGCTGACCGCATCGTCTGCACTCATGACGCCGCCGACACCGATGATCGGGAAGCCTGTGCCCAGCGCAGCGCGCAGCTGCGTGATCACGCGGTTGCTCGGCAGCAGCACCGGCGCGCCGGACAGACCTCCGGCTTCTTCGGCGTGCGCCTGGCCCTTGACAGCATCGCGCGACAGCGTGGTGTTGGTGGCAATCACGCCGTCCATGCTGTGGCGTTTCAGCGTCGCGGCAATGGCTTGCACCTGCGCCGCGTCGAGGTCGGGCGCGATCTTGACGAAGATGGGTACGCGCCGTGCTGACTTGCTGGCCAATTCTTCGCGTCGGGTGGCGAGCGCACCGAGCAGGCCATCGAGCGCCGCGTCGCTTTGCAGCGTGCGCAGGTTTTGCGTGTTCGGGCTTGAGATGTTGACTGCGACGTAATCGGCGAAGGGGTAGACGCCGTCGAGGCAGATCAGGTAGTCATCGGTGGCACGTTCAATCGGCGTGGCCGCGTTCTTGCCGATGTTCAGTCCCAGCAACATCGGTCGCGCCACCGCGCCCTGGCGCTGCCGGTACAGCCTGGAGCGCTGCACGTTGGCAACAAAGGCCGCAAGCCCCTCGTTATTGAAACCGAGTCGGTTGATCAAGGCCCGGGACGCCGGCAGGCGAAACATGCGCGGTTTCGGGTTGCCGCCTTGCGCCAGCGGTGTCACAGTGCCCACTTCGACAAAACCAAAACCCATGGCACCCAGACCGTCGATGCAGCGCGCGTTCTTGTCCAGACCGGCGGCCATACCGACACGGTTCGGGAACGTCAACCCAGCCAGGGTGATGGGGTCTTCGACCCGCGTGGCACCATAGGCCCACTGCAGTGGCGTGCCCTGCGTGCCCATCAGGGCCTGCATGGTCAACTCGTGGGCGGCTTCCGGGTCCAGGCTGAATAAAAACCGGCGGGTAAGGGCGTAAGGCACCAGAGACATTGGATAATTCCTGCAAAGTATTCTTGTAACTCAGGCGATTTTCCCAGATGACAAACCCAACTGCTCCCGCCAGCCCTGCGCTGTCCCAAGATGAACTCAAGACCCTGGTCGGGCAGGCGGCGCTGCGCTTTGTCGTGCCCGGCGAGATTATCGGTGTTGGCAGCGGCTCCACTGTCAACAAATTCATTGAGGCGCTGGCCAGCATGAAGGGGCAAATCAAGGGCGTGGTATCGGCTTCCGAGGCCAGCACGGCGCGTCTGCGGGCCGTTGGCATCCCGGTCTTTGACGCCAACGAGGTGGGAGAACTCGCGGTCTACATTGACGGCGCCGACGAGATCGACCCGCACGGCAACATGATCAAGGGCGGCGGCGCGGCGCTGACGCGCGAGAAGATTGTGGCGGCGCAGTCGCGCCAGTTTGTCTGCATCGTCGATGAATCCAAACTGGTGCAGACGCTGGGTAAGTTTCCGGTACCGGTGGAGGTCATTCCAATGGCGGTGCAGCGGCTGATTCGCCAGTTTGCCGCAATGGGTGGCAGTGCCCGGGTGCGATGCAAGGCGCTCGGCACCGGGCAGGAACCGCTGGTCACCGACAACGGTCAGGTCTTGCTCGATGTGAGTGGCTTGCAGGTGAGTGACCCGCTGGCGTTTGAGTCGCAGGTGAGCCAGTGGCCGGGCGTGGTCACGGTCGGAGTCTTTGCCTTCCAGAAGGCCCAGGTCTGCCTGCTGGCCGCTGCCAACGGCGTCAAGACGCTGACCTTTTAGCTTCCCCTAAAAACGGATGCCTGCCGGGTTGGCCGGGCTGACGTTGATGGGTTGGACCGGTGCCGCCGCCGGATTCTGGTTCTCGTCTCGCTTATTCGCTGGCGCCGCCGTTTGTACGCTGACCAGGGGCGCTGGCAAGGGGTTGCGATAAGTCGCCGGCAGGGCTGACGTCTTCGGGTAGGCCGCAGCGTCGAGAAACTGGGTCCACTCGGAATCCGAAAAGCCCTTGATCTGCTGCGCGCCAATGGTCAGCAGGGGCAGCGAGTTTTCACCACTGATGCGTTGCAGCGCGGCCGAATCTTCCGGCGTGCTGACTGTCCTTTCGGTGAACGGAACGCCACGGTTGCTGAGCAGGTCGCGGCCCTGATTGCAGGGCAGACAGCCGGTGGATGTGTAGAGCGTGACCGGGTACTTGCCGGCCACCTGACGCAACTCAGCCGGCAGTGACGCGGTGCTGGCGGCTGCGGGGCGACCAGTGCTGTCCAGCACCGTGGCCTTTTCGGTTGCAATCGGCGGCTTGTCGGAAAAAGTGATGCTACCGTCGGCGCCAACAATGCGGTAGATGGTCTGACTCTGCGCGGCTGTGGTGAGCAGCAGCATCGAAGCAAACAGCCCGGCAGTCAGCCCAGCACGGCTTGATCGGCTCCGGTCAGCAGAATTGTTGCGTGTCTTCAAAACGGAACTCCTTAAGTTTGCTCTGCCATGCCTTGATGCCGCAGCAAGGCATCAAGTGTAGGCTCGCGCCCGCGAAAAGCCTTGAAGGAGGCCATGGCGGGCCGACTGCCACCGCTTTCCAGAATCGCTTCACGGTATTTTCTACCGGTTTGAAGATTTGGCAAGCCATCGTTACCAGCGGTTTCCTCAAAGGCTGCGTAGGCGTCGGCGCTGAGCACTTCGGCCCATTTGTAGCTGTAATAGCCCGCCGCATAGCCGCCAGCGAAGATATGGCTGAAGGTGTGTGCGGTACGGCTCCACTCTGGCGCTTGCAGCACAGCCACTTCCTTGCGGACTTGGCGCAGCAGCGGCATCAGGTCCAGTGCCGGGTCATGTCCGGTATGCAACAGCATGTCAAACAGTGCCATTTCGATCTGGCGCACGGTCTGCATGCCGCTCTGGAAATTCTTGGCGGAGAGCATCTTGTCAAACAGTGCGCGCGGTAGCGGCGCGCCGTTGTCCACGTGCGCTGTCATGTCTTTGAGGACATTCCATTCCCAGCAGAAGTTCTCCATGAACTGGCTCGGCAGTTCCACCGCGTCCCATTCGACGCCGCTGATGCCCGAGACGTCGCGCTCGTTGACCTGCGTCAGCATGTGCTGCAGGCCATGACCGAATTCGTGGAACAGGGTGGTGACATCGTCATGTGTCAGCAGCGCTGGTTTGCCGTCGACACCCTGTGCGAAGTTGCACACCAGATGCGCCACCGGCGTTTGCAGTAGTCCGGTGTCAGGTCGCAGCCAGCGGCTGCGCATGTCATCCATCCAGGCGCCACCGCGCTTGCCCTTGCGCGCAGAAGGATCGAGATAGAACTGGCCGACCAGGGCGCCGTTGCGCTCGATGCGATAGAACGCCACATCGCTGTGCCAGACCGGAGCCTGGTCGAGCCCGATGCGCACATCGAACAGGCTTTCCACGATCTTGAACAGGCCACTCAGAACCTTGGGTGCCGGAAAATATTGCTTGACTTCCTGCTCGCTGAATGCGTAGCGCGCCTCCTTGAATTTTTCGCTCACGTAGGTCCAGTCCCAGGCCTGCGGATCGTTCAATTTGAGCTGCTGCGTGGCGAAGTCGCGCAGATCGGCCAGATCGCGCTCGGCAAAGGGGCGGGCACGTGCAGCCAGGTCACGCAGGAATGTGATCACGTGTTGGGGTGATTCGGCCATTTTCGGCACCAGCGAGACTTCGCCAAAATTGGCATAGCCCAGTAGCTTGGCCTCTTCCAGGCGCAAGGACAATATTTCGGCGATCAGCGCGGAGTTGTCGTACTGAAGCGTCTCGCCGGGCGCCTGGTCCGAGGCGCGGGTGACGTAGGCACGGTACAGCCGTTCGCGCAGTGCGCTGCTGTGAGCAAACTGCAGCACCGGCAGGTAGCAGGGCATCTTGAGCGTGAGCTTGTAGCCCGGTTTTTCCTCGGCCTTGGCTGCAGCCAGTGCTGTCTGCTTCACGTCGTCGGGCACGCCGGCGAGTTCGGATTCCTGCGCGTAGTAGGCGAAGGCATCGGTGGCGTCGAGCGCGTTCTCGCTGAACTTCTGGCTCAACTCGGCTTGGCGCTCCTGGATCGCCGCGAAGCGTTCGCGTGCTGCGCCGACCAGTTCTGCGCCACCGAGCACAAAGTTGCGCATCGCGTTTTTGTGCGCCTGGCGCTGCTCGGTGTTGAGCGTTGCCACGTCAATCGCCTTGTACTTGGCATAAAGCCGCTCGTCGGCGCCCAGGCGGGTGAAAAACTCAGTGACCTTTGGCAGGGCTGCGTTGTAGGCGGCGCGCAGCTCGGGTGAATCGGCAACGCTGTTGAGGTGGCTTACGACGCCCCAGGAACGTCCGATTTTTTCGATCGAGACATCGAGCACGCACGCAATGGCCGACCATTGCGCGGGAAAGTGCGCCGCGGTGACGGTTTCCAGCGCGGCATTGGCGTCCGCCAGCAGCGCATCGATGGCCGGCGCAACATGGCTGGGCGCGATCTGGTCGAAGCGCGGCAGATCGTCAAAGGACAGGAGTGGATTGTTCATGGCCAGGCTTAGGTGGCGCAGCGCTCAGCCGCTTCAAGGGTGTTGACCAGCAGCATGGTGATGGTCATGGGGCCGACACCGCCGGGCACCGGCGTGATGTGGCTGGCCAGTTTGCTGACGCCAGCAAAGTCGACGTCGCCGCACAGTTTGCCCTCGGGCGTGCGGTTCATGCCGACGTCAATGACGATGGCACCCGGTTTGACCATGTCGGCGGTCAGCACATTGCGCTTGCCCACGGCAGCGACGATCAGATCGGCCTGGCGTGTGTGGTGGCCGATGTCAGCCGTTGCGCTGTGGCAGACGGTGACCGTGGCATTGGCTTGCAAGAGCATCAGCGCCATCGGCTTGCCCACCGTGTTGCTGCGGCCAATCACGACCGCGTGCTTGCCACGCAGGTTGATGCCGGTGCTCTCGATCAGTTTCATGCAGCCATACGGCGTGCACGGCCGAAAGCCCGGGGCGCCGGTCATCACTTGGCCGGCGCTCAGGGTGGCGTAGCCGTCCACGTCTTTGCTGACGGAGATGGCCTCGATCACCTTGTGCGGATCGATGTGCTTGGGCAGCGGCATCTGCACCAGAATGCCGTGCACCGTCGGATCCGCATTGAGGCTGGCAATGCGCGCGAGCAAATCAGCTTCGGGCAGCGTGGCCTCGTACTTTTCGAATACCGAACGCACGCCGGTGTCGGCACAGGCCTTGATCTTGTTGCGAACGTAGACGGCGCTGCCCGGGTCTTCCCCGACCAAAATAACGGCCAGTCCCGGCGTCACCCCGCGGGCTTGCAGAGCCAACACGCGCGTGGCGACCTCGCGGCGAAGTTGGGCGGAGAGAGCGACGCCGTCAATGATCTGGCCGAATGTCTGTTGGGTCATGATTTCAGTTCAAGAAGTGAGGACGCCCGCTGGTCCGGGTGGGGCGGGCGTCGGGGGCGATAAAAAACGGTCTCAGGATTTGGCAGCGGCTTGTCCCAAAGCGATCTTGAGCAGATCGGCCACGGTGTTGGCGTTGAGTTTTTCCATGATGTTGGCACGGTGCGCTTCCACCGTTTTGATACTGATGCCCAGGTCGTCGGCAATCTGCTTGTTCAGGCGTCCGGCGACGATGCGCTCCAGTACCTGCGCTTCGCGCAGGGTCAGGCGGGCCATCAGTGCGCCGCGGTTGGCGGCACTCTGGTGCTCAGCGAAAGTATCTTTGGCCTGGTCCAGCATGCGCTCGACCAGGGTGACGAGTTGATCTTCCTTGAACGGCTTCTGGATGAAATCCATCGCGCCGTTCTTCATGCTGTCAACAGCCATCGGTACATCGCCGTGACCGGTGATGAAGACGATGGGCAAAGGCGAGTGGGCTTCGATCAAACGACTCTGCAGTTCCATGCCGGTCATGCCGCCCATGCGGACATCGACGATCAGGCAGGCGACTTCACGCGCGTCGTAGCGGCTCAGAAATGATTCGGCCGATTCAAAACAACGAACGCGGTATTCCTTACCTTCGAGCAGCCACTGGATTGAATCGCGAACGGCCTCGTCGTCGTCAACTACGTAAACGGTGCCTTTTTTTGGTATCAAACTCATGCTTTATCCCGGAGTTGTCCTGGAGTCCTTGGGTTTCAGGGGAGTGCGTGGCGCCGTTGGCAGTGTGGATTCCATAACGGGGATCCAGAACGAGAAACGGCAGCCTGCAACCTCCGCGCCATTGTAGAGGTTCTCGGCCTTCATCCGGCCCAGGTGCGATTCAACGATGGAGCGGCACAAACTCAGGCCAATCCCCATGCCATCGGCCTTGGTGGAGTAGAACGATTCGTAGAGCCGGGCCATGACCTCGGGGGCCAGACCGTGGCCGGTGTCGGTGACCGCGAACTCGATGACCGGCTTCTCGTCCACGATGATCGGCGCCACGGCGAGCCTGACGCTGCGCTGCGCCGTCGGTCGTTGCGCCGAGTCAATCGAATCGGCTGCGTTTTTCAGCAGGTTGACCAGCACCTGCTCGATCAGAATGGGGTCCACCAGCAAGGTCGGCATGCGCGGCGCTACGTTGTGGGTGAGTCGTACATTGCGTCGGCGCATTTCGATTTCGGCCAACTCCAGCGCTTCATCGACCATGCTGGCGATATCCGAAAGCGTGCGATTGGGTTCGCTGCGTTTGACGAAGGAACGGATGCGTTGAATGATCTGGCCGGCGCGCTGCGCCTGCCTGGCGGTTTTCTCCAGCGCGCCAACCAAGTCCTCTTCGCTGATCTGCTTGCCTTTGATACGCGACAGCATGCCGTTGCAGTAATTGTTGATGGCGGTCAGCGGCTGGTTGAGCTCGTGCGCCACGCTGGAGGCCATCTCGCCCATCGTGATGAGGCGGCTGGCGCTTTGGGCGCGTTCGGTCTGCGCCGCCGCTTGCGCCTCGGCGATGCGCCGCGCCGTGATGTCGGTGGCGATCACCATTTGCGCCAACCGGCCATCGACCCAGCTCAGGTAACGCGTGCGAACTTCCAGCCATTTGCCCAGAGCCTCAAGGTAAATTTCGGCACTCTCGGCCTCGCTGTCGGGCAGCGAGTTGGTTGGTAAGCCGGCGAAAGCGTCCACGTTGTCGAGGGATTCGTCGCTGGGTGGCGTCTCGGGCATGCCAGCTTCAGCCACCAGTTGAAGATGGCCGCCGGCCTGCGTGCCAAACCACAAGCGGTAGAGTTTGTTGGCAAACAGCAATTCATCGCTGCCCAGGGGTGCGACCGAGATCGATGCGTCGAGCGCTTCCAGCACGGTCGTGAAACGTTCATGCGAGGCCGATAACTGGTCACGGATCCGGTTCGGCTCAGTGATGTCGGTCATGGACGTCATCCAGCCAGTTTGCACGCCGTGGGCGTCAATCAAAGGCGAAACATAAAGCCGCGCATCAAACAGCGAGCCGTCGCGCCGCTTGACGCGGAACTGGATGCCGCCGGGGTCAATCTTGCCCGTGAGTTCATTTTCCAGGTGCGAACTCAATGTGTCGCGATCGGCCTCGGGCCAATAAGGGAAGGGGGCGGTGCGCCCGACCAGTTCCGATTCGGACCAGCCTGTCATCTGGCAGAACGCCGCGTTGACGTAGGTTATGCGCCCCTGCAGATCGAGCGCCCGCATGCCGGTAAGCATGGAGTTTTCCATGGCGCGGCGAAACACCGTCTCGGACACCAGCGCCTGCTGCGCGCGCATGCGTCGGCGTGTGTGACGCCAGTTGGCAATCAGCATCCAGGCTGTCATCGCGCTCAGGGCTGCCACCAACCAGAATAGGCCGCTACCGATGACACCCAGCGAGGTGCGGTAGGCTTCGCCGCGAATGATCAGGCCGTCACCGACCGGGGATACCGGAACTTCGTAGGCGTTGATCGGGGTGTCCCAGGGCAGCAACCGGGTGGCCAGGTTGCGCGCTTTGATGCGAGTGCCGGCAAGCAATCCGCCACTGGCGTCATGCATCGAAATCGCATAGCGCGCCGATACCTCGGCCGGCACGCCATAGGCAAACAGGCCATCGACTGAATAATGCGCCAACAGCACGCCAGAAAATCGGGCGCGATCGTTCAGGGGGATATGCAACTGCAGGATGGCAGATTCGCCGGCGCTGGCGCGACGCTGCGCATAGATGGGCTGCTGCATGTCATGCGCCAGATTAAAGGCTTTTCCGGTTTCGTCGAGTTGCAGCGTGTTGGCGATGGTGTTGCTCTCGGCGATCGACAAACTGGCACTGCTGGCACTGGCCATGAGGCGCCTGCGTTCGTCGATCCAGCTCAGGTTCTGCAATTCGGGGTAACGGTTGATCAGGTTCTCGGCACGACTCTGGAAATCGTCGCTGTCCATTTCCCGGTTGGACAGTTCGCGGGCAATGCGCATCAGCTGTTCCTGGCGTTCCAATAGACGCAACCGCAGCCGTTGCTGTGTGTATTCAACGTCGCGCTTGACCGCTTCCTGTTCCCGGTCCATTTCTTCCAGCCGCAAATAGCCGAAGGCTGTGACGATAGCGGCCATGAACAGAAGCACCGCCAGCAGAGGGGCCAGCATCGCGAAACGGTCCTGACGCTGTGGCGTCAGGCCTTGCCACCAGTTTTGCAGCCGCTTCCTGGGCGTCAACTGGATCACGCTCGTCAGTGCAGTAGGGTGGGGCAATGGCATGGGCTGAAGTGTAGGTCAGGCCCAAGCCCTTGCAGGTCTGGTTGAGCGTCAATATATTTCATATAACAAAATGGCGTGGTGCCATTTGAAATTTGTTTAGGTTTATGAGAGAATTCTCGAACTGCCATAAATTACGTGACTAAATACAGGAGACAAGCATGTCCGCAGTTCCCGAGAATTTTTCCGGTTCGAGTTCCGCTGATTCCGATAATCAGGAAACCCGTGAATGGATGGACGCGCTGTCCGCCGTCATTCAGAGCGAGGGACCCGAGCGCGCGCACTTTCTGCTCGAACAG
The DNA here is from genome assembly GCA_903914175.1 of uncultured beta proteobacterium. GTDB lineage: Bacteria > Pseudomonadota > Gammaproteobacteria > Burkholderiales > Burkholderiaceae_C > Rhodoferax. Next base: position 13,046 of record CAIWNX010000181.1, read on the forward strand.
TTGCTGGAACACGCGCGCCAGAGCAGCATCGACATGCCGTTCTCGGCCAACACCGGTTACGTCAACACGATCGAGGTCAATGCCGAAGAGCGTTGCCCCGGCAACATCGAAATCGAGGAGCGTCTGCGCGCCTATATGCGCTGGAACGCGATGGCGATGGTGGTCAAGGCCAATCGTCATCACCCGGTGGACGGTGGCGATCTGGGCGGCCACATCGGCTCCTTCGCGTCGCTGGCCCACATGTTTGGCGCCGGTTTCAACCATTTCTGGCACGCCGAGAGCGAGAACCACGGCGGCGACTGCCTCTACATCCAGGGCCACGTCGCGCCCGGCGTCTATGCCCGTGCCTATATGGAAGGGCGATTGACCGAAGAGCAACTGCTCAACTTCCGCCAGGAAGTCGGCGGCAAGGGGCTGTCGAGCTATCCGCACCCCAAGCTGATGCCCGAGTTCTGGCAGTTCCCGACCGTCTCGATGGGCCTGGGTCCTCTGATGGCGATTTATCAGGCACGTTTTCTGAAGTACCTGCACGCACGCGGCATTGCCGATACCTCCAAGCGCAAGGTTTGGGTCTTTTGCGGCGACGGCGAAATGGACGAGGTGGAAAGCCGTGGCGCCATCGGCCTGGCGGCACGCGAAAAGCTCGACAACCTGATCTTCGTCATCAACTGCAATCTGCAGCGCCTTGATGGCCCGGTGCGCGGCAACGGAAAGATCATTCAGGAACTCGAAGGCGAATTCCGCGGTGCTGGCTGGAACGTGATCAAGCTGCTGTGGGGCAGCGAATGGGACCCGCTCTTGGCGCGCGACAAGGACGGTGCGCTGCGCAAGCTGATGATGGACACGCTCGACGGCGACTACCAATCCTTCAAGGCCAATGACGGCGCCTATGTGCGCGCGAATTTCTTCGGTCGTGATCCGCGCACCGCAGCGATGGTGGCCAAGATGAGCGACGATGACATCTGGGCCCTGCGCCGGGGCGGTCACGATCCGCAAAAGGTCTACGCCGCCTACCATTCGGCAGTCAAGCACGAAGGCCAACCCAGCGTGCTCCTGATCAAGACCGTCAAGGGTTTTGGCATGGGCAAGAGCGGCGAGGGCAAGAACAATGTGCACCAGACCAAGAAGCTCACCGATGAAGACATCAAGATCTTCCGCGACCGTTTCAACATCCCGGTGCCTGACAGTCAGATCGCCGACATTCCGTTTTACAAGCCAGCCGACGACACGCCCGAGATGCGTTATCTGCACGAGCGGCGCAAGGCGCTCGGCGGCTACTTGCCGCATCGCCGTACCAAGGCCGACGAACAGTTCACCGTGCCGGCGCTGGATATTTTCAAGTCGGTGATCGAGCCGACCGCCGAAGGACGCGAGATTTCAACAACGCAGGCCTATGTGCGCTTTCTGACCACGCTGCTGCGTGATCAGGCGCTGGGGCCGCGTGTGGTGCCGATCCTGGTGGACGAGGCGCGCACTTTCGGCATGGAAGGGTTGTTCCGCCAGATTGGTATTTACAACCCCGAAGGCCAGCAGTACACACCGGTCGACAAAGACCAGGTCATGTATTACCGCGAAGACAAGGCCGGCCAGATTCTGCAGGAAGGCATCAACGAAGCCGGCGGCATGAGCAGCTGGATCGCGGCGGCCACCAGCTACAGCACGAACAACCGCATCATGCTGCCGTTCTACGTCTACTACTCGATGTTTGGCTTCCAGCGCATTGGCGATCTGGCCTGGGCCGCTGGCGACATGCAGGCACGCGGCTTTTTGCTTGGCGGCACATCCGGGCGCACCACGCTCAACGGCGAAGGCCTGCAGCACGAAGATGGCCACAGCCACATTCTGGCCGGCACGATTCCGAACTGCGTCAGCTACGACCCCACGTTTGCGCACGAAGTCGGCGTCATCCTGCACCACGGCCTCAAGCGCATGGTCGAAAAACAGGACAACGTTTTTTACTACGTCACCCTGCTCAATGAGAACTACGCCATGCCGGGCCTGCAGGCTGGCACCGAAGAGCAGATCATCAAGGGCATGTACCTGTGCAAGGAAGGCGCTGCGCCAGCCAAGGGCGCTGCCGCGGGCCTGCGTGTGCAGTTGCTCGGCTCCGGCACCATCCTGCGCGAATCGATTGCGGCGCAGGAACTGCTGCAAAAGGATTGGGGTATTGCAGCCGACGTCTGGAGCTGCCCGAGTTTCAACGAACTGGCGCGCGATGGCCAGGACTGCGAGCGCTACAACCTGCTGCACCCAACCGGCACGCAGCGCGTGCCTTTTGTTGCCACGCAGCTTGAAAAGCACGCCGGCGTGGTGGTTGCATCGACCGATTACATCAAGGCCTATGCCGAGCAGATCCGCTCCTTTGTTCCGGCAGGGCGCGTCTACAAGGTGCTGGGCACCGACGGTTTTGGTCGCAGCGATTTCCGCTCCAAACTGCGCGAGCATTTCGAGATCAACCGCCACTACATCGTGGTCGCCGCGCTCAAGGCGCTGAGCGAACAAGGCAGCGTGCCGGTGGCCAAGGTGGCGGCTGCGATTGCCCAGTACGGCATTGCGGTTGACAAGATCAACCCGCTGCACGCCTGAACGATAAGAACAAGGAAACACCCATGTCTTTAATAGAAATCAAAGTGCCCGATATCGGTGACTTCGCCGAAGTGACCGTGATCGAACTGATGGTCAAGGTAGGTGACACGATCAAGGCCGAACAGTCGCTCATCACCGTTGAGTCCGACAAGGCGTCGATGGAGATTCCGTCGAGTCACGCCGGCGTTGTCAAGGAAATCAAAGTAGCCCTCGGCGACAAGGTCAAGGAAGGCTCGCTGGTCCTGCTGCTTGAAGCGGCCGATGGCGCGGTGCAGGCGACTGCGCCAGCGCCGGCTGCTGCACCAGCCGCCGCAGCACCAGCTGCCGCAACGCCCGCTGCCGTGGCTGCACCAGCCCCGGTGAGCGCAGCCCCAGCACCCGCTGCCGCCGAGCCGGCGCACAACCCGAGCGCCGCAGCGATCGGCCTGCCGCACGCCTCGCCCTCGGTGCGCAAGTTTGCGCGTGAACTCGGCGTGCCGCTGGCGGAAGTCAAGGGAAGTGGATTGAAGGGTCGCATCACCGACCTCGATATCCGCAGCTTCACCCGCTCTGTGATGAGCGGCGCTACGCAAACCGCCGCTGCCGCACAGGCCAAGCCGGTTGGCAGCAATGATGGTGCCGGCCTTGGTCTGATCCCCTGGCCGCAGGTCGACTTCACGAAGTTTGGCCCGGTCGAGCGCAAGGACCGCTCCCGCATCAAGAAGATCAGCGCGGCCAACCTGCACCGCAACTGGGTCATGATCCCGCACGTCACGAATCATGACGACTGCGACATCACCGATCTGGAAGCCTTCCGTGTTGCCACCAACAAGGAAAACGAAAAAGCTGGCATCAAGGTTACCATGCTGGCCTTTTTGATCAAGGCCTGTGTTGCAGCGCTGAAGAAGTTCCCCGAGTTCAACGCCAGCATCGATGGCGACCAGTTGGTACTGAAGCAGTACTACCACATCGGCTTTGCTGCGGATACACCGAATGGCCTGATGGTGCCGGTCATCAAGGACGCCGACAAGAAAGGCATCTTCCAGATTTCGCAGGAGATGAGCGAGCTGGCCAAGAAGGCGCGCGACGGCAAACTGAGCCCGGCCGAGATGAGCGGTGCGGGCTTCACGATATCGAGTCTGGGTGGTATTGGTGGACGTTACTTCACGCCCATCATCAATGCGCCCGAGGTTGCGATTCTGGGCGTCTGCAAATCGACCATTGAGCCAATCTGGGACGGCAAGGCCTTCCAGCCGCGCCTGATGCTGCCGCTCTCCTTGAGTTGGGATCACCGCGTTATCGACGGCGCCGGTGCGGCGCGCTTCAACGTCTACCTGGGACAGATCCTGGGCGATTTCCGCAGGGTGTTGCTGTAATTTCCGGTAGTTCACTTTCGCCATGAACGGTCCATATCGCAAAGGCTGCAAGCCTGTGGTAATTCATGTTCCCACGTGTCATCCCGGCCATCACGCGTGTCGTCCCGGTCATCACGGCTGTCATCCCGGACTTGATCCGGGATCCATGTCTTCTGATAGTGGCATGCGGGCCATGGATTGCGGGTCGTGGCCCGCAATGACAAAGTGTGTGTGATCTCGCAATAACGAACGTACAAAGCAAATCATCTGATTCGAAAGAACAATATGGCAATCATTGACATCAAGATTCCCGACATCGGCGACTTCGCCGAAGTGACCGTGATCGAACTCATGGTCAAGGCCGGCGACACCATTCGCGCCGAACAAAGCCTGATCACGGTCGAGAGCGACAAGGCGTCGATGGAGATTCCCTCGTCGCATGCCGGCGTGGTGAAGGAACTCAAGCTCAAGCTCGGTGACAAAGTGAAGGAAGGGTCTCTCGTCCTGCTGCTTGAAAGCAACGAGACGAGTTCCCCTACGGGGCAAGTTGGCTCACCCTCACCCCAACCCTCCCCCTTGCTGGGGGAGGGCTCGAAAGCCCCTGCCGTAACAAACGTGCCGAATGTCACCAGTTCGGCCCCCGCCGCTGCCGGCTATGCCGGCACCGTCGATCAGGAATGCGATCTGCTGGTGCTCGGTGCCGGCCCTGGTGGTTACTCGGCGGCTTTTCGCGCAGCCGACCTCGGTCTCAAGGTCATTGTGGTCGAGCGTTATGCGTCGCTTGGTGGTGTCTGTCTGAATGTCGGCTGCATCCCGTCCAAGGCGCTGCTGCACGTCGCGGCGGTGATGGATGAAGTCAGCCACATGGCGGCACTCGGCGTCGATTTCGGCGCACCGGTGGTCAACATCGACAAGCTGCGCAGCCACAAGGAAAAAGTCGTTACCAAGCTCACCGGCGGTCTGGCCGCAATGGCCAAGATGCGCAAGGTCACCATCGTTCGCGGCTACGGCGCTTTTGTCGGCCCGAACCATGTGCAGGTCGAAGAAACCAGCGGCAGCGCGCAGGACAAGACCGGCAAAACGCAAACCATCGGCTTCAAGAACTGCATCATCGCCGCAGGCTCACAAGCGGTGCGCCTGCCCTTCATGCCCGAGGACCCGCGCGTGGTCGACTCCACTGGTGCCCTGGCACTCAAGGCGGTTCCGAAACGTATGCTGATTCTGGGCGGCGGCATTATCGGTCTGGAGATGGGCACGGTCTACAGCACACTCGGTGCGCGTCTGGACGTGGTTGAAATGCTCGACGGTCTGATGCAGGGTGCGGACCGTGACCTCGTGAAGATCTGGCAGAAGATGAACGCGCCGCGTTTTGACAACATCATGTTGAAAACGAAAACAGTGGGCGCCAAGGCGACGCCGGAGGGCATCGAAGTCACCTTTGCCGCAGCCGAAGAGGGCGGTACCGCCCCGGCGCCGCAGACCTACGACCTGGTGCTGCAGGCGGTGGGCCGCACACCCAACGGCAAGAAGATCGCCGCCGATAAGGCTGGCGTGAGCGTGACGGAGCGCGGCTTCATCAACGTCGACATCCAGATGCGCACCAACGTCTCCCACATCTTTGCCATTGGCGACATCGTGGGCCAGCCGATGCTGGCGCACAAGGCAGTGCACGAGGCGCATGTGGCGGCTGAAGTGATTGCCGGTGAACTGCAAGGCAACAAGGAATTGGCGGCAGCGGCGTTCAACGCCCGCGTCATTCCAAGCGTGGCCTACACCGACCCCGAAGTGGCTTGGGTCGGCCTGACCGAAGACCAGGCCAAGGCGCAGGGCATCAAGGTCAAGAAGGGCCTGTTCCCCTGGAACGCATCGGGCCGCGCCATTGCCAATGGGCGTGACGAAGGCGTCACCAAACTGCTGTTTGATGATTCACCCGAGGCGCACGGCCACGGCAAAATTCTTGGCGGTGGCATGGTCGGCACGCATGCGGGCGACATGATTGGCGAGATCGCACTGGCGATCGAGATGGGCGCCGACGCCATCGACATCGGCAAGACCATCCACCCGCACCCGACGCTGGGTGAGAGCATCGGCATGGCAGCGGAAGTGGCGCACGGTAGTTGCACCGATTTACCGCCAGCGCGCAAATAGTGCCGTGCTGGCGCGCGCACTGTCAGTTGGCGTAGACAGCGCCCCGGCTGCTGCCGAGGCTGTGGCAGGAGGCGCAGCCGCCTTCAGCGGCACTTGTTAACGGTGAACCCATCTCAGTAGTTTGGCCGTTGCGAACGACGGATACCTGTAGCGGCAAGGCCATCGTCTTGCTGGTGTAGAAGTTGCCGGCGGCGTTACTGGTCAGCGTGGTCCGGGCGTTGTTGGCATCGGTGACGACGATTGAGACTCCGGCGATACCGGCGGAGGCGGATGAAGTGGCGCTCGGGAACACCGTGCCGGCAAGCGTGAAGTTGCTGTGACAGCCAGACATGCAGTTCTGGCCCGGCAACATGGTGGCGTGGCTCTCGTCGTCGCCGCCGCCGCAGGCCGCGAGTGTTGCCGTTAACAGTGCCGGCAGTAGGAAAGAAGACATACGCATTTTTTTTACGAATCCCTGAATCAAAAAGTTGAAAACCGCGCTCTTTTTTAGTCTAGTGATGTCGTCTTAAGGCAATCTGAAGACGCGTTTCGCCTGAACGGCTGCTGGCAATTGCCAGCACAGGCCCGGTTTTGAACAACAATAGGGGCCTGGAGGAAACCGGTTTGAATGACGTATTGCTGTGGGTTTTGCTGGCCTTGGCCGTTGGCAATGGACTGGCGCTGCTGTGGCTGGGGCGGCGTGGCCAGGATCAGGGCGGACTATTGGCGGCCGAACAGGGTCGCTCCGATTTGCTCACTGCCTTGCAGGTCAGCGCCGAGCGCATGGACCGGTTGGAGCGTGAACTGCGCCGCGAGATCAGCGAGTCGGCGCGCGGTGCGCGCCAGGAATTGACGCAAAATCTGGCGAGCTTTCAGCAGTCGCTGGTGCAACAAGGGGCCGAGGCCACGCGCACGCAAAACACCCAGATCGACGCTTTTGGCCAGCAATTGACACTGCTGCAAAAGACGCTGGCCGATACCTTGACGTTGCAACTGCAATCACTCAGTGAATCCAATGCCCGGCGCATGGCCGAGGTGCGCCAGACGCTGGAAGCCCAACTGGCACAATTGCAGACCAGCAACGCGGCCAAGCTCGACGAGATGCGCGCCACGGTGGACGAGAAACTGCAGAACACTTTGCAGGCGCGTCTGGGCGAGAGCTTCAAGCAGGTTGCAGACCGGCTGGAGCAGGTGCACAAGGGCCTGGGCGAAATGCAGACGCTGGCCGCTGGGGTCGGTGATCTCAAGCACCTGCTGACCAACGTCAAGAGCCGCGGCATCTTTGGCGAGGCGCAACTGGCTTCGCTGCTGGAACAGGTGCTGGTGGCGGACCAGTACGCGGCCCAGGTGGCAACGCGACCGGGCAGCAAGAACGTGGTCGATTTCGCCATCAAACTGCCGGGTAAGTCCGAGCAGGGCGAGCCGCTGTGGTTGCCGATTGACGCCAAGTTTCCCAACGAAGACTACGAGCGCCTGCTCGATGCGCAGAGCCGGGCCGATGCACCGGCGGCCGAAGCGGCTGGCAAAGCCCTGGAACTTCGCATCCGTCTCGAGGCGAAATCGATTGGGGACAAATACGTCGAGCCGCCGTACACCACCGACTTTGCCATTCTGTTTCTCCCGACCGAGGGCTTGTATGCCGAGGTGCTGCGCCGGCCTGGGCTGATGCAGGCGCTGCAGCGTGAGCACCGCATCACGTTGGCTGGCCCGACCACGCTGCTGGCCATGCTGAGTTCCTTGCAGATGGGCTTTCGCACGCTGGCTTTGGAGAAACGATCGAGTGAAGTCTGGCAGGTGCTGGGTGCGGTCAAGACCGAGTTTGACAAGTTTGGTGGTGTGCTGGCCAAGGTCAAATCGCAGACCGAGACCGTGCTGAAAACACTCGACAGCGCCGAGACCCGCAGCCGCGCCATGGGACGGGCCCTGAAGAAGGTTGAGGCCCTGCCGGAATCGCAGGTGCCATCGCTGATTCCGATGGACAAGGACTTTGACACGGATCCACTGGCGCCCGGGGAATGATGGCGGTGCACGACGCCGGGCCAGCGCCCCGTTTTGCCTTGGCGCGACTTATCGCCGGCCACATCTGCCTGCATGCCTGCATGGCGGGCATGCGCATGGCAGCGCCTCTGCTGGCTTTGCGTGAGGGTTTCAGCGCGCTGGCGGTTGGTTTTTTATTGGCCCTGTTTGCGCTGACGCAGGTCTTTCTGGCCTTGCCAGCGGGTCGCTATGTCGACCGCCATGGGCTGAAACGCCCGGTTGGCTGGGCCGTGCTGGCGGCCGCATGCGGCGGGGCACTGGCGCTGGTCTTTCCTGTGTTTCCTGTACTTTGCCTGAGCGCCTTGATGACGGGTGGTGCCACGGGGGTTTCTTCGATCGCACTGCAACGCCATGTTGGACGCGCAGCGCAGAATGCGACCGAGTTGAAGAAAGTATTTAGCTGGTTGTCATTGGGCCCTGCGATTTCGAATTTCATCGGACCGTTGGCGACCGGTCTGCTGATCGATCACAGCGGTTTTCGTGCCGCCTTCGCCATGATGGCTCTGCTTCCGTTGGCAACGTGGTTCTGGGTGCGTGCGACGCAGGAGTTGGCACCGGTTGTTGCTGTGCCGGGTGCCGGTGCGACGAGAACCTGGGACTTGATGCGCGAGCCGCTGATGCGCCGATTGATGCTGGTGAACTGGCTCTTGTCCTCGTGCTGGGACGTACATACCTTTGTCGTGCCGGTGCTTGGGCACGAGCGCGGTTTCAGCGCTTCCGTGATCGGCATGATTCTGGGTTCTTTTGCGGCGGCGGCAACCGTGGTGCGGCTGCTGATGCCGGCCCTTGCCGCGCATCTGCGCGAGTGGATCGTCGTCACCTTAGCCATGCTGATGACGGCGATGGTGTTTGTCGTCTACCCGTTCATGCAATCGGCGCTGACCATGGGCGTCTGCTCGGTGCTGCTGGGACTGGCGCTGGGCTCCGTGCAACCCATGATCATGAGCACGCTGCACCAGATCACACCCGAAGCACGCCATGGCGAAGCCTTGGGTTTGCGCCTGATGGCGATCAATGGCTCCAGCGTTCTGATGCCCCTGCTATTTGGCACGGTGGGTGCCGTGGTGGGGGTTTCGGTTGTGTTCTGGGCCGTCGGTCTGGCCGTGGGCAGTGGCGCGCGACAGGCCTGGTTGTTGCGCCCGCAAACGCCGCATTGAGCTATCCGTAGTCCGTATGCAGCGCAGCGGAATACGGGATCAAGCTGCGGCAGTTCCCGTATTGCGCCTTCGGCTCTATACGGGCTACGGATGTTGCATTTCGCCCGATAGCAAAACTCTCTGGCCTTGTTGGGTCTGCTGCACAGCCTTGATCAGCGCCTGCGCGACGTCATCGGCCGAGATGGCCCGGTAGTTGGCGGGAATCAGGGGCTTGAGCAGACGCGTGGCGAGCAAGCCCAGATGTTCGCCTGGGCGCTCTGGCTGCGCCAGTGCCGCGCGGTCACCTGCCAGCAGGGAGGGGCGTGCAATGACCAGCGTCGGGTAGCCGAGTTGCGCCAGTGCGTCTTCCATCTCGCCTTTGACACGGTTGTAGAAAACGCTTGAGCGCGCGCTGGCACCCATGGCGCTGACGACGCCGAGTTTGCTGGCGCCGGCTGCTTTGGCCGCACGCGCAAGCGCGACCACGGCGTCAAAGTCAAGCGCACGAAAAGCCGCCTGACTGCCGGCGACCTTTATCGTTGTGCCCAGCGCGATGAAGGCGTCATCGACATGGCCGATGCCGGGGAGACGCTTCAGCCCGACCAGATCCACCACATGATGAATCAGCTTCGGGTGTTTGAGCGCTGGTGACCGGCGGCCCACACAGTGAACCGCCGCGTAGTGTTTATCGGTTAAAAGAGCCGCGAGAACCGCCTGGCCCACGAGACCCGTTGCCCCCGCCACCAAAGCCACCCGTGCCGCCGGGGCGTCCACCTGATCCTGCATAGGAACCTCCGCTGCGATTGCCACCGCCATAACCACCACCGCCGCGGCGTGCGCCGCGTTCGGCCATCATATCGACGCTGGTACGCATCGGGTCGGGCTGCCCTTGTGCCGCGCGTGCCGGTGCCGGTCCGTCGGAATAACCGCCGCGTCCTTGCGCCGGGCGCTGGATGCGGGGTTCACCCAGCGGGTTGGGCATGTTGCCGCGTGGCGCGCTGCTGCGTCCACCGCCGCCATTGCCACCCCGGTTGCCACCACCATTGCCACCGCGACCGCCGCCGGCATTGCCACCGGATGCGCCCTTGCTTTCGCGAACCCGGGTCATCATCTCGCTGCGCGCTGCCTTGGCAGCAGCCTGCATCACGTCGCGGCTCGGCGGCTTGCCGGCGCCGCCCCAGATCGTCTGGCGACCCATGGCGATGGGCTCAGCCTTTTCGCCGGGCTCGGGCATAAAGCCTTCAATGATTCGCACCGGGATGTCTTGCTTGGTGAAGCGCTCAATGGCTTGCATGAAGCCTTCTTCGTCCAGGCAGACCAGATTCACGGCGGTACCGTCGGCGCCGGCGCGGCCGGTGCGGCCGATGCGGTGCACATAGTCTTCGCAGACGTTGGGGATGTCGTAGTTCACGACGTGCGGCAGGTCGTCGATGTCAATGCCGCGTGCCGCGATGTCGGTCGCCACCAGGGCCCGGATGTCGCCGCTCTTGAAGCCGGCCAGCGCCTGCGTGCGCGCAGCCTGGCTCTTGTTGCCGTGCAGTGCCAGCGCCTGGATGCCGTTCTTGACCAGGTATTCAGCGACGTTGTTGGCGCCGAATTTGGTGCGCGTGAAGACCAGCACCTGGCTCCAGTTGTGTTCGGCAATGATGTGCGCCAGCAGCGCTTTTTTCTTGCCGCGACCGACCGGGTGGATCAGTTGCGTGATGCGCTGCACCGTGGTGTTGCGCGGCGTCACCTGAATGCTCAGCGGGTCTTTCAGCAGCGTGGCGGCGAGTTCGCGGATCTCATCGCTGAA
>CAIWNX010000182.1 GCA_903914175.1 uncultured beta proteobacterium
GAGGGCTATGGCTTGAGCGAGACCTCGCCCATTGCCACCTCCAATTCGGTGGTCACCACGGAGTATTCCGGCACGATTGGCGTGCCGGTGCCCAGCACCTGGCTCAAGCTGCTCGACGACGACGGCAATGAAGTCGCAATGGGCCAGTCCGGCGAGATTGCGATCAAGGGTCCGCAGGTGATGGCCGGCTACTGGCAGCGGCCCGACGAGACCGCCAAGGTCATGACGGCCGACGGCTTCTTCAAGTCCGGCGACATCGGCATCATGGATGAGCGCGGCTTCTTCCGAATTGTCGATCGCAAGAAGGACATGATCCTCGTCAGCGGCTTCAATGTGTTTCCAACGGAACTTGAAGATGTCGTCTCGCAGTTGGCTGGCGTGATGGAGTGCGCCTGCGTCGGGGTGGCCGATGAGAAATCGGGCGAAGCGGTCAAGCTGGTTATCGTCAAGAAAGACCCGGACCTCACCGATGAGCAGGTTCGCGCCTACTGCAAGGAGAACCTGACGGGCTACAAGCAGCCCAAGGTGATCGAGTTCCGCGCCGAATTGCCCAAGACCCCGGTCGGGAAAATCCTGCGCCGCGAACTGCGGGACAAGTAGCAAGAATGACGAACAGCAATCCGGCGCCGGTGCTCGGCATCGTGGGCGGCAGCGGCGTCTACGACATCGAAGGCCTGAGCAACAAGCGCTGGCAGCGCGTGGCTTCACCCTTTGGTGAAGCGTCCGACGAGTTGCTTTTGGGTGAGCTTAACGGGCAGCGGTTGGTCTTTTTGCCGCGCCACGGCCGTGGCCACCGCATTCCCCCTTCGGAAATCAACTACCGCGCCAACATCGATGTCTTGAAGCGAGTCGGTGTCACCGATCTGATCTCGGTCAGCGCGGTCGGTTCCCTGCGCGAAGACTTGCCGCCCGGCATATTTGTCATCGTGGACCAGTTCATCGACCGCACCTTTGCCCGGCAAAAGAGTTTTTTTGGCACCGGCTTGGTGGCCCATGTGTCGATGGCGCATCCGGTCTGTCGCCGTCTGGGCGACCATTTGGAAGCCGCCACGCGTGCCGCCGGCATTGAGGCGGTTCGCGGTGGCACTTACCTGGTGATGGAGGGGCCACAGTTCTCCAGTCTGGCCGAATCAAAGCTCTACCGCAGCTGGGGCTGCGACGTCATCGGCATGACCAACATGCCCGAAGCCAAGCTCGCGCGCGAAGCCGAGATCTGCTACGCCAGCGTGGCCATGGTGACCGATTTTGATTGCTGGCATCCGGATCATGATCACGTGACCGTGGACGCGATCATCAAGGTCCTGCTGGCCAACGCCGACAAGGCGCGCAGCCTGGTCAAGACCGTGGCGCCAGCCTTGCTGGCCGACACTTGCGCGCCGACGTGCCCCTGCCGCAGCGCGCTGCAGCACGCCCTGATCACAGCGCCCGAGGCACGCGACCCGAAACTGGTGCAACGGCTTGATGCGGTTGCCGGCCGCCTGCTGGGGACTTGATGGCGGCCACCGGTTCGAGCCCGGTTGACCGGGTTCAATACCTGCGATTGGCGATGGTGACCGGCGCGCGAAGCTTGAGCGTGCAGGGCCTTAATCGCGGCAGTTCCGGCAATATTGGCGTGCGGCTTGCAAGCTCTTTTCTGGTGACGCCATCGGGCGTGCCGGCCGAGGAACTGTCGGCCGACGCCATGGTGGAGATGGATTTCTCGGGTGCCGTGATCGGTGCCGGCCGACCCTCAAGCGAGTGGCGCTTTCACCGCGATATCTTGTTGGCACGCCCCGAAATCAGTGCCGTCGTGCACACGCACTCACGCTACGCGACGACCCTGGCCTGCTTGCAGCGCGACATTCCGGCCTTTCATTACATGATCGCGGTGGCAGGTGGCGACACGATCCGCTGCGCGCCCTATGCCTTGTTCGGCACGCAAGAGCTTTCTGATCTTGCTTTGCTGGCATTGCAGGAACGCAAGGCCTGCCTGCTTGGCAACCACGGCATGATTGCCCTGGGCGCCGACTTGCCGGCGGCGCTGGTCCTGGCGGTTGAGGTGGAAGCGCTTTGCGCGCAGTACTGGAGCGCGCTGCAGATCGGCGAGCCTCATCTGCTCAGCAGCAGCCAGATGCGCGACGTTCTGGAAAAGTTCAAAGGCTATGGCCGCCAGGCCGGTGCCGATACCGAGGGCAGGGCATGACGCAGGCAGTTCAGACTTTGAGATGGGTTGACGGCGCGCTGGAGATGATTGACCAGCGCATACTGCCGGCACGCTTTGAGTACATCACTTACGCTTCAGCGCTGGAAGTGGCCGAGGGCATTCGATCCATGGTGGTGCGCGGTGCGCCCGCTATCGGCTGCGCTGCGGAGTATGGTGTGGCGCTCGAAGCGCTGCGGTTGCGCCCGGCAGCACCGGCGGCTTTTGTGGCGGGCATGGAGCACGCCTTTGAGGTGTTGGCGGCGAGCCGTCCGACGGCTGTGAACCTGTTCTGGGCGTTAGAGCGCATGCGTTCTGTCTGGCACGCCAACCTGCAATACCCACAGAGCGAGATTGCCGCTACGCTGCTGGCGCAGGCGCATGAGATTTCAGCCGAAGATGTGCGCATCAACCGCGCCATGGGCGCGCACGGCGCCACTCTGCTGGCCGACGGCGCGCGCGTGCTGACGCACTGCAATGCCGGTGCCCTGGCGACGGCTGGCCATGGCACGGCGCTCGGTGTTTTTCGTTCTGCCGTCGAAGCCGGCAAGCGCATTTCGGTGATTGCCGACGAGACCCGGCCTTTCCTGCAAGGCGCGCGCCTGACGGCGTGGGAGATGGTGCAGGAAGGCATTCCCGTGACGCTGATCACCGACAACATGGCCGGCCATCTGATGCGCTGTGGCGAGATTGATGCCGTGATCGTCGGCACCGACCGCGTCGCTGCCAATGGCGACGTTGCCAACAAGATCGGCACCTACATGGTGGCAGTTCTGGCGCAGCGCCACGGCATTCCGTTCTATGTCGCCTGTCCGTTGTCAACCATCGACCTGTCGATTCCCGATGGCAACGCGATTCCGATTGAGGAGCGCGCTGCCGAGGAAGTGACCGGCTTTCGCGATTGCCAGTGGGCCGCCAAGGGCGTGAAGGTGCGCAACCCGGCTTTTGATGTCACGCCAGCGGAATTGGTCACGGCCCTGATCACCGAAAAGGGCGTGGTCCGGCAGCCCAATCGCGAGAATATCGCCCGCTTGTTTTTGGTCTGAATAATTGTCCTCGCCGTGCTGTCGGGATAGATGCCAATGTTGGTGACAGGACTCTGGTGCGCACAGCGAGCGTGACTCTGGAGGACGACTTCGCAGCGAAAGCCGTCCTTGATGCTGGGTGGGTTGGGTGTGCCGACGACACTGGGGCAGATGATTCCGCTCATGTCCCCCGCAGAGGGCTGCGCCCTCCGCTCCTCCTTTACAGGGACTTCCCACACAGTCAAGCAACGGTTTTCGGTTTCCTGGTTTTGGCTGTTTTCCTTGATAAACGGTATTCCTGCATTGGCTTGATTTGAAGCGGCGGTAAAA
>CAIWNX010000183.1 GCA_903914175.1 uncultured beta proteobacterium
CCCGATCTGCAAATCCAGGTGCTGCACATCGTGCAGGAAGCCCTCTCCAACGTGCGCAAACACGCGCGTGCCTCGCAGGTCTGGCTCGACGTGCGCCAGCAACCCGAGTGGCGTTTTGAGGTGCGCGACGATGGCATCGGTTTTGCGCCCAGCGACGACCCGCTCGACGAAACCCATGTCGGCCTGCGCATCATGAGCGAGCGCGCGCAGCGCATCGGCGCCAACGTCGACGTGATTTCCACGCCCGGCCACGGCAGTTCCATCATCCTGACCCTGCCGCGCCCGGCACACCCGATGCCGCAGGCGGCTGCGGGCGTCAGCGCAACAACAGACTGAGCAGCAGCATGCCAAACGACGCGCCTTCCCCGATCCGCATTCTGGTGGTCGACGACCACACCTTGTTCCGGCGCGGCCTGACCGCCCTGCTGGCGCGCGACCCGCTCTTGTGCGTGATCGGCGACGCGGCCGACGCCGGCCAGGCACAGCGCAAGGCGCAGGAACTGCAGCCCGACCTGATCCTGCTCGACAACCACCTGCCCGGCGTCAACGGCGTTGACGCGCTGCCCGCGCTGCGTGAAGCGGCGCCGCAGGCCCGCATCCTGATGCTCACCGTGAGCGAAGACGCCAACGACCTGGCTGCCGCCTTGCGCGGCGGCGCCGACGGCTACCTGCTCAAAACCATCGAAGGCGATGCCCTGACGGTGGCGATCCAGCGCGCCATGCAGGGCGACAGCGTGATCGCGCCCGAGATGATGAGCAAGCTGGTGGCGGCTTACCGCGGCGCCGCAACGACAGCCCCAGCGGCGAGTGCGCCGGCGGTTAGCGTCATGGAAGCCGCCCTCGCCAGCCTGTCGCCGCGCGAGCGCGACATCCTGCGTGGCATTGCACGCGGCGCCAGCAACAAGGAAATTGCACGCGAAAACGGCATCGTCGAGACCACCGTCAAGATCCACGTGCAACACATCCTGCGCAAACTCGACGTCAGCTCACGCGTGCACGCCGCCGTCATCGCGACCGAGCACGGCCTGCTCTAAACCCAAGTCACTGGCGCGCGGATCAGCTCCGGGATGCCAGCCAGCTATGAAATGCCCTGCATAGAGACTGTCCCTGTGCAATGTGTCGTTTCGTGACAGTTGTCCAGTTCTGAAGCAAGACCGTACCTTCTCGGCGCCGGCGCAGCACGGCGAAAAATCCGGCATCCCCCAATGAAAACAGAGCAACACGGTTTGCACGCCGGTCTGGCATGGGTCTTGATACGACAGTAGGCCCGTGAGGGAAAAATTCTTGCAAATTATCAACATCGAGGACACAACATGACTTATGCAGCTCCCGGCGCACCCGGCGCCAAGATTGCCTACAAGGCCCAATACAACAACTTCATCGGCGGCAAGTTTGTAGCCCCAGTGAAGGGTGCCTATTTTGATGTCATTACCCCCATCAGCGGCAAGGTCTATACCCAGGCAGCGCGCTCGACAGCCGAGGATATCGAACTCGCACTCGACGCTGCCCACGCTGCGGCCGATGCCTGGGGCAAAACCGATGCCGCCAGCCGCGCCAATGTGCTGCTGAAAATTGCCGACCGCATCGAGGCCAATCTGGAACTGCTGGCCTACGCTGAAACGGTGGACAACGGCAAGCCAATCCGCGAAACCATGGCGGCCGACATCCCGCTCACGGTGGATCACTTCCGCTATTTCGCCGGTTGCGTGCGGGCGCAGGAAGGCGCGCTGAGCAACATCGACGAGAACACGGTGGCGTATCACATCCAGGAGCCGCTCGGCGTGGTCGGGCAGATCATCCCCTGGAACTTCCCGATCCTGATGGCGGCCTGGAAGTTGGCGCCAGCGATCGGCGCAGGCAACTGCGTGGTGTTGAAACCCGCTGAATCGACACCGATCAGCATCCTGATCCTGGCCGAACTGATCGCCGACCTGCTGCCGCCCGGTGTGCTCAACATCGTCAACGGTTTTGGCCGTGAAGCCGGCCTGCCGCTGGCCACCAGCAAGCGCATCGCCAAGATCGCTTTCACCGGCTCTACCACCACCGGCCGCGTGATTGCGCAAGCCGCTGCCAACAATCTGATTCCGGCGACGCTGGAACTCGGTGGCAAATCGCCCAACATCTTCTTTGCCGACATCATGGACAAGGACGACGGTTTCCTGGACAAGGCAATCGAAGGTCTGGTGCTGTTCGCCTTCAACCAGGGCGAAGTCTGCACCTGCCCGTCTCGCGCGCTGATCCAGGAATCGATTTACGACAAGTTCATGGAACGTGTCCTGAAGCGTGTCGCCGCCATCGTGCAAGGCAACCCGCTGGACGGCAACACCATGATCGGTGCGCAAGCGTCCAAAGAGCAGTTGACCAAGATCCTGTCCTATCTGGAGCTCGGCAAACAGGAAGGCGCGCAAGTGCTGATTGGCGGTGCGCAATCGCATCAAAGCGGCGATCTGGCCGGTGGCTACTATGTGCAGCCCACGCTGTTCAAGGGCCACAACAAGATGCGCATTTTCCAGGAAGAAATCTTTGGCCCGGTGCTGGCCGTGACGACCTTCAAGGACGAAGCAGACGCGCTGGCGATTGCCAACGACACGCTGTACGGCCTGGGCGCCGGTGTCTGGAGCCGTAACGGCAACGTGGCCTACCGCATGGGCCGCGCCATCAAGGCTGGCCGCGTCTGGACCAACTGCTACCACGCCTACCCGGCGCACGCTGCCTTCGGTGGCTACAAGGAATCGGGCATTGGCCGTGAGACGCATAAAGTCATGCTCGACCACTACCAGCAAACCAAGAACCTGTTGGTAAGCTACAGCGAAAGCAAGCTCGGATTCTTCTGATCTCGGTGGCTTGTCATTGCGTCACTAGCTTGTCATTGCGTCACCAGCTTGTCATTGCGTCACTAGCTTGTCATTGCGTCACTAGCTTGTCATTGCGTCACTAGCTTGTCATTGCGTCACTAGCTTGTCATTGCGGACTCGATCCGCAATCCAGGGTATGCGTGACACTGGATCCCGGATCAGGTCCGGGATGACAACCTTAGGTCCAGGATGGCAAGCTTAGGTCCGGGATGACAACCTTAGGTCCGGGATGACAATCTGGGGGGCGGGCAACCGCCCCCTTTTCTTTGGAGACATGCATGGTTGAAAAAGTCATTGCCACGCTAGCGGCGCTTGAACTGGTGGCCTTCCTGAAAACCAAGCACGGCGACCAGTTGATGTTTCACCAATCCGGCGGCTGCTGCGACAACAGCGCGGCCAATTGCTACTTGCCCGGTGAGATCACGATGGGCGCCGGCGACGTCTACCTGGGCGAAATCGGCGGCTGTCCCTTCTACATCGGGCGCGCGCAGTACGAATACTGGAAACACACGCAGTTGATCATCGATGTGATCGAGGGCCATGGTGGAACTTTCTCGCTCGAAGGGCCCGAAGGCAAGGCCTTTCACACACGCTCGCGCGTCTTTTCCGCCGCCGAAATGGCCGAACTGCAAATCGAGCCGGAAGGCACGCCGCCGCGCTGAAGATCAAGCGTTGAAAGGCTCTGAACATCTGGTTTACCCGAATATCGGTGGCCGGCAGGTCCTGTATGCTTTGCGCCACTGGAGAATCGCAAATCGAGCGGTCCACGCAAGTCGGGAGTGGAATGAGTTGCTATGCGTTCCATCCATACCGGAGACAGCTACATGGTTTTGCCTTTCGAAAACGCCAGCCGCAACGCCAAGGCGCTGCCCTTGGCCTATCGGGACCATGGCCTGGCGGCGCGGGTCGACGCGCCCAAGCCCTTCATTCTTGAATCACACGCCCGCTGCGAATACCTGGGCTTGAAACCCTATGAGTCCTGCGACTACTCGGCGATGATTGCAGCGGATTTCCAGATCGCGCTGGAGCGCAACGCGCGCTTGATCGCCCAAGCCGGTTCGGTACTGGCGATGCTGGGCAAATCGGTAGCCGATTTTGGCAGCATGATTGTGCTGACCGATGGCACGGGAACCATTTTACGCACGCAGTCGCAGAGCATTTTCACCGAGCAGGCCGAGAAGGTGGCGCTACGCCCGGGTGTCAGTTGGGCCGAATCGGCCAAGGGCACCAACGCCGTCGGCACGGCGCTGGTGCTGGAGACCGACGTCTACGTGCACGGCGAAGAACACTACCTCGAAGCCAACCACATTCTGAGTTGCGCGGCCTCACCCATCCTGGACCATTCGGGCAATGTGATCGGCATACTCGATGCATCGGGCGACAGGCGATCCTTTCACCCGCACACGGCGGCACTGGTGGAGATGTGCGCGCGCACGATCGAGAACAACTGGTTCCGTGACAAGTTTCGCCAGACCTTGCAACTGCACTTCCACAGCATGGCGGAACTCATCGGCACGGCTGAGGAAGGTGTTCTGGCATTCAGCGAGGATGGCCAGGTGCTGGGCGCAAACCGCGAAGGCCTCAAGATCCTCGAAACCCATGCGTCGACTCTGCGCATCAAGGGTCTGAGTCTGCTCTTCGGCATAGGCTTTGGCGAGCTCATGGACCGGCTGCGCCACTCTGCCATCACACCGCTCAAACTGCACCTGGTCAACGGCAAGGAAATCTTCGTCCGGGCCAGCTGGAACGAGTCGTCAGCCTTCGCGGGCGTGGCCAACAGCGTGTTCACACAAGCCCAACCGGAACGCATTGCATCCGCCGCGGTTACGACCCGTGCCAACGGCGCAGCCGCCAGCCGCAAGATCAATTATCCGCTCGATGAACTCGATGTCGGCGATGCCCAGGTGCGCGCCGTGGCGCAGAAGGTGCGCCAGGTTATCGACAAGGATATTTCGATCCTGATCGTGGGCGAAACCGGCACCGGCAAGGAGTTGCTGGCCAATGCCATTCACCAGTTCAGTCGGCGCCGCGGCCAGCCCTTTGTCGCCATCAACTGCGCCTCCATTCCGGAGCAACTGATCGAATCGGAGTTGTTCGGCTACGAAGAGGGCGCTTTTACCGGCGCCAAGCGCAAAGGCGACGGTGGCAAGCTGCTGCAGGCCAATGGTGGCACGCTGTTCCTCGATGAAATCGGCGACATGCCGCTGTCGCTGCAGGCACGGCTGCTGCGGGTGCTACAGGAGCGCAAGGTGGTAGCGCTGGGCGGCACCCGTTCCAGCGATATCGACATCAACCTGATTTGCGCAACGCACCGCAACCTGCGTGAACTGATGGAGCAAAAGATCTTTCGCGACGATCTGTACTACCGCATCAACGGCCTGTCCGTCAAGCTGCCGCCCCTGCGTGATCGCACCGATGTGGCGGCCTTGTGCCAAAAGATTTTGCGCGAGTTGTCGCCACAGCGAGCGCTCAGCATTGCGCCAACGCTGATGGAATCGTTTCTGCGCTATTCCTGGCCCGGCAATCTGCGCCAGTTGAGCAACGTTCTCAAAACCGCCGCCGCCATGACCCGGGACAGCCAACAAATCGGCACGGCGCATCTCGCCGACGATTTTCTCGAAGAGCTCGCAGCGTTTGACCGACAAGCCGCGTCCAAGATGCAAGCACCCGCCGCCGCCCCTTCAGCAGCGGCACCGGCGCATGCACCACGCCCCGGGGAGTTCAGCAACGGCTGGGATCTGTCCAATCTGACCGCGTCAAAGTCAGCCTCGGTGAACAGCCTGGAACAGATCGAGATGAAGACCATCATGCGCGTGCTCGACGCCTGCGCCGGCAATGTGTCGCTGGCGTCCAAGCAGCTCAACATCAGCCGCAACACGATTTACCGCAAACTCAACCGCGGCACCTAGCGCGTCGCCGGCTCCAGTGCGTAGCGCAGGCTGAGCCAAATCGCGCGCGGTGCGCCGGGAGCGTAAAAGGTCGATTGCAGCAATGGATAGCCATCGGCCGCCGAGCCACCCAGCGGGCGGGCCACGAAGTTGCCACGGGCATCAAAACCGGTCGCACCGAGTTGCGCCGCCGTGTTGTAGCGTGCATCGAACAGGTTGTTGATCTGCGCCGTCACTTGCCACCGCGGTGTCACGCTGTAGCGCGCCATCAGATCGAAAACCGCATAGCCGTCGCTGCGCCCCGAGCCCAGGTAATTGATGCCATCAGCCTGGTGCGCGTTGTTCTCGTTGCCGCGCGCAAACGACGAGGCAACGGCTGTCATGCCTGCGCTCAGGGCAAAACTTGACGACACGCTGTAGTCGGCGTGAAGCTTGAGCAGTTGCCGCGGTATCAGGGGTATCTGGTCGCCGGGGCGGATGGCAATGGTTCCCTCCATCCCGGGCGTGCCGGCGGTAGCGGCGTCGTTGCTGCTGTTGCCGGTGCCGCCCACGGTTTCGGCGCTTTGGTAGGTGGCAGCCAGCCAGGTGTATTGCGCACCCAGGTTGAGCGCGCCGAGTTTGCCGGAGAGACCGAGTTCAAACCCCTGGCGCCGCGTCTTGCCAAAATTCCTGAAGTAACCAAAACCCGCCTGGTTGTCGGCCACAAACAGAATGTCATCCCGATTCTCGGCGCTGAAGACGCCCGCATTCCATTGCAGATTGCCAACAGCCGTGCCGCGCAGACCGGCCTCCATGGTGCGTGTGACGACCTGATTGAGCGGCGGATCGCCCGCCATGGCATTGGGCAGCTTGCAGGGCTGATCCGGATTGGCGCAGCCGAGTTCAATCGCCGTCGGTGCGCGGCTGCTCTGGCTGTAGCCGGCATAGGCATTGAGCGTTCGGCTCGGACTGAAGGTGACGCCGATGGCGGGATTGAAGCGAGCAAAGCGATGCTCGCCGCTGAGCGAGGCGCTGTCGCTGGCCTCATGCAGCAGGTCGCGGTTCTCAACCGTGCTGCGGTTGTAGCGGCCTGACAGCGTCAGGTGCAGATTCTTCTGCAGAGACAGCGTGTCACTGGCATAGACACTCCAGGTCCGGATGCGCCCGCTCAGGTCCACCCGCGTATCAAAGGGCACGCCATCAAGCGTGCCCGCGCTCAGGCCATCTGCAATCGCATTCACGGCCGTAACGCTGTGGTCCGGGTTCAGATAAGCCAGTTGCGTCGACTGCACAAAACTGACACGGCTGGCATCAAGACCAGCGCCCGCCACAAAGCGGTTACGCGCACCCGCCAGTTCCCCCAATACCGTGAGTTGCCCGGAGAGTCCGTAGTTCTGCTGTGTGCTGCGGGTCCGGTTGATCAGACCGTTGCAATTCTCCACCGCCTGCCCCGCGTCAACTGCTTCCAGGCAGCGCAGCGAGGGAAACACGGTGTTCGATGCGTCTTCGCCGCTCTGGTACAGATCCTGACTCAGCGCGGCCTCGTTGATGTCGCCATTGAACGTTGCGCTGTTGATGTCGCGGTAGTAGGCAACACCGGAAAACTGCAGGGCATCACTGAACGCGTGGCTGGCCGCCAGGCTCAGCAGCGTCGAGCGGTTCTGCGTCACATCCGGCTTGGTGTAGACGCTGCTGTGGTCAAGCGCCAGCAAGCGCTGTTCCTGCAAACCGTTGCCGCTGAGCTGGTTGTCCGCGTGCGCGAGTGTCAGCTTCAGGCCGGTGGCGCCATCGTGCCAGCCCAGCTTGCTGAAGACCTGGCGCACATCCGAAGGTGAATCCTGGCGCCAACCTTCTTCCCGAAACAGGTTGGCGTTGAGGTACCAATCGAGTCCCTGCGCGTTGGCGCCGCCATGCTCGAACTCGACGCTGCGCCGCGCATTGCTGCCCCATGTGGCCTGCAGCGTGGTGCCCGGATCATCGCTGCCATCCTTGGTTTGTACCGACAGGGCGCCGCCCAGGGTGTTGAGGCCGAACAGCGGATTGGAGCCCGGCATCAAGGTCATGCTGGCAATGGCCGAGCGCGGAATCAGGTCCCAACTCACGACGTCGCCAAAGGGCTGGTTCATGCGCACGCCGTCCATGTAGACCGACAGGCCCTGCGGCGTTCCCAGCAGCGGCGAGGCGGTGTAGCCCCGGTAGCTCACGTCCATCTGAAACGGGTTGCCCTGCATTTCATTGACGTGGACGCTGCCCAGACGCCGGTTCATGAAGTCCCCAAGGTCAAGCGCGCCGCTGCGCTCGACATCGCGGCTGCTGGCGCTTTGCACCGGTGCTGCAATCTCGTTGCGCGGCTGGCCCATGCCCGGCAGCGGTGTGCTGGCAATGATTTCCACCGGCGGCAGAACCTGCGCCAACTGTGCACTCGCATGCAGACTCGTCGCCGCCATGAGCGCCAGCGTCAGTGTGGTCGGTTTACGTGGATGATTGATGTTTCCGAATCTCATGAAATCGCAGAATTAAAACAGGTGCAACATTGTCATCGCGTCCCCGGATGGTCATTGCGGGCCCCGACCCGCAATCCATGCTACGTGTGACACTTTTCTAATCCAACGCAGGAAGCGCGCCAAGTTCAAGTTAGTGTGACCTGAACCCTTGATGGCACACAACTTGCGCCTGCAACGGCGGGGTTGTTGCTGACTGCAGGAAGTGTTCAAAAACTTGGCACCGATGTTCCGTTTAGAAAAAGCGAGAGCCAAGTCGCGCGGGTTTACCCGAACGGATGCATCTGGATCGGCGGTCAGCGTCATCCCTGAGAGTGAATGGATCCTTAACACAATCATCAATGGAGACACGCATGAAAAATTTGAATGCACTGGCCGTCAGCATCTCGGTGCTGGGCGCCGTAGCCACCTATCTCGCGCTCGGGCCACTTGGCGGGGTTTACCTGATCTGGGCCGCCTTCGTGGCCTGGGGCGCGTTCTTTGCACTCGGCGCTGACATGGCGGCACTGCAGAAAGTTATCGTCTGTGGCATCTTTGGCGCGCTGGTGGCCTGGGTCGTGGCCGTGGTGATCCTGGCCGTACCGCTGGCCGGTGCACTGGGCTTGCCGCTGTGGGCTGCCATTGTTGTCGGCTTGGGCGTGGTCGTTGTGGTACTGGCCGCCAACGTGCCAGCATTGGCCACCATTCCGGCTACCGTGTTCGGCTTTGCCGCGAGCTTTGCCTTTTTGCTGCAAACGCCGGACGTGCTCAAGCTTGAAGTACTGCTCTCGGCCAGCCTGAAAAACTCGCTGGTCGTTATCTCCCTGTCGCTGATCATCGGCTCGCTCTTCGGTCTGATCTCGGCCCGCTGGGGTGCTGCCATGACCAAGGAGTGATTGAGCGCTACTCTGCAAGGTGAATCAACCCGTGGCGTAACGCCAGCAGCGTCATCTCGGCCTGGTTGCCCAGGCCGAGCTTTTGCTTGATGTTGTAGAGGTGGGTTCCAACCGTCGAGTTCGATAACTTGAGGGTCTCGGAAATCTGCGCCACCGACTGTCCGCGCGCGAGTTGGACAAAAACTTCAAATTCACGCGCCGAAAGTTTCTCAACCGGCCCCTTGTCACCACCGATGGCTTGCAGGGCGATACGTTGCGCGATCTTGGCATCGACGTAGCGCTCGCCCTTGGCCAGTGCACGAATGGCATCGATCAGCACCTCGGGGGCGCTGCGTTTGGACAAATAGCCCATGGCGCCGGCCTGCAAGGCCCGCATCGGATGGCTGATGTCATCGTGCGCCGACAAGGCCAGAATGCGCAAGCGGCTGTCCTTGGCCGTCAGGCGCTTGATCGCCTCGATGCCGCCCATGCCGGCCATGGCGATGTCCATCACCACCACATCGGGCGCCGCCGCCTCGCAGGTCTGGCAGGCCGCTTCACCGCTGTCGGCTTCGGCCACCACTTCGATGTCGTCGCAGGCCTGCAGCAGCAGTTTGAAACCGACGCGCACCACCGCATGGTCATCGACCAGCATGACTTTTAATTTAGACATCGTTCTTCTTGGTGAGCGGCAGGCTGACTTCAATGCGCACGCCGCTGGGCTCAACCTGGTGCAAGGCAAAGCTGCCACCCAGGGCCTGCGCGCGCTCACGCATGCCCGACAGACCGTAATGCCCTTGCGTTTGAAACTGCATGACCCGGCCCCTGCCGTCGTCGCTCACCGCCAGCAGCAAGGATTGGTTTGACACCGACAGCAGCACGTCAATGCGCTTCGCCTGCGCATGGCGCAGCGCGTTGTTGACGGCCTCCTGCACGATCCGAAAGACGGCGGTGGCCTGTTCGCCATCCAGCGTGTCAAGCGCATCTGGCAGTTTCGCGTTGACGACCAGATCCGGGTGATGCAACTGACACTCGCCCAGCAGATCGCGCAGCGCATCCTGCAAGCCAAACCGGTCCAGCGCCAGAGGGCGCAGTTTGGAAATCAAACGGTGCATGCCGTCATAAATCTGATCGGCGCAGTCCATCACCAGGCGCGCCGATTGTTCGATGCCCGGATCCGTGCCGGCG
>CAIWNX010000184.1 GCA_903914175.1 uncultured beta proteobacterium
GGTCTGGAAGACACCCGGCCCGGTGAAAGCCAAGCCCTGGAGCCCGTACATCGAAGGCAATGCCTCCACGCCGGACGAGCCGGCGAAGAAGTAAGACAGGTATCGCTGTCATCCTTGATTTGTCATTGCGGGCCAGACCCGCAATCCAGTGTCCGTGTGGCACTGGATCCCGGGTCAAGCCCGGGATGACAGGTTCGAAGAACGGCTGTCATCCCGGACCTGATCCGGGATCCATGGATTGCGGGTCCGCGCCCGCAATGACAAGTCAGTCCAACAAACAGGAATTGCAGAGTGGACATCCTCCATCGTGCCCACCCTACAGGTTCTATTTATGTTGATTCGAATTTTTGGTGTTCTCATTGCGCTGCTGCTGGCCAGCCACGCGCAGGCGTTGACGGCGGACGAGGCCAGGGCCATTGCCGTTGGTGAATCAGACGCCCGCGTTGAGGCGTTGGGCAAGGCGCTGGCGACGGCGGATGCCAGGACCGCTGCCTTCTTTCAGGCGCTGTCAGACGACGCCGTCAAAGTGGCCGGTGACAAGGTCTTTATCGTGCGCGACGGCAAGGGTTCAGACCCGGTCAGCGGCGCCGAGGTCCCCGTGCCCGATGGCGCCGAAGACGTGATGAACAACAACCGCATGCGTGGTGAGCTTGATTCGGCGCTGGCCGCGCTCAAGCTTTTTTCTACCGATGAAGCCACGCGCGCCGCCGCCATCAAGCAGTTGCAAAGCGACGCCGATGAAACCAAGCTGCCATTGATCGAAAAGGCATACGCAGCCGAGGGCAACGCGCAACTCAAGGAGCAGATTGGCCTGGTGCGCGCCGGCGCTTTGCTGAGCAGCGCCGACAAGGCCAAGCGGCTCGAAGCCGCCAAGCTTTTGCGCAGCAGCAAGCAGGCCAATACCAAGACCATGCTGCTGGCGCGGATCAAGGTCGAGACCGAGCCCGATGTGAAGTCGGCGCTGGAACTGAGCCTGCGCGAGGTCGAAGCCGCGCTGGCCTGGGGCGACCGGCTCGGCGCCATCTTCAGCGGCATCAGCCTGGGCAGCATCCTGTTGCTGGTGGCGCTCGGTCTGGCCATCACCTACGGGCTGATGGGCGTTATCAACATGGCGCATGGCGAGCTGATGATGATCGGCGCCTACGCCACCTACGTGGTGCAGGTGCTGTTCCACAAATACCTGCCCGGCGCTTTCGACTGGTACTTGCTGGCCTCAGTGCCGGTCGCCTTCCTCGCGTCGGCGCTGATGGGCGCGGCGCTCGAGCGCAGCGTGATCCGCTTCCTGTATGGCCGCCCGCTGGAGACGCTGCTCGCCACCTGGGGCATCAGCCTGATGTTGATGCAATTGGTGCGCACGCTGTTTGGCGCGCAAAACGTGGGCGTGGAAAACCCGTCGTGGATGAGCGGCGGCGTGCAGGTGCTGGGCAATCTGTCCTTGCCCTTTAACCGCATCGTGATCATCGGCTTTGCCGTCTTTGTGCTGGCGGCTGTGGCCTGGCTGATTGCGCGTACACGGCTGGGCTTGTTCGTGCGCGGCGTGACGCAGAACCGCCCGATTGCCTCTTGCATGGGAGTGAATACGGCGCGCATCGACACCTACGCTTTTGCGTTGGGCTCGGGCATTGCGGGTCTGGCCGGCTGCGCGTTGAGCCAGGTCGGCAACGTCGGCCCCGATCTGGGCCAGGGCTACATCGTTGATTCCTTCATGGTCGTGGTGCTGGGCGGCGTCGGCCAACTCGCTGGCACGGTCTACGCCGCGCTCGGTCTGGGTGTGCTCAACAAGTTCCTCGAAGGCTGGGCCGGCGCCGTGCTGGCCAAGATCGCCGTGCTGGTGTTCATCATCATCTTCATCCCGAAGCGCCCGCAAGGCATCTTCGCGATGAAAGGCCGGGAAGTATGAACACC
>CAIWNX010000185.1 GCA_903914175.1 uncultured beta proteobacterium
CAAGGTTCAGAGCAAAATGTCTTACGTCAGTGAGTTGCAACGGGAACAAGTCAAGCCGATACCATGACTCGTACGCCGCGACGATAGAGCATCTCGTTGACGCGTTCGAGAGTAGCTGTATTTTCGAAACGAATTCCCGTGACAACGTGCAAACCCTGCAACTGGTCGAAATAATCTACAACCGTTCACGTTTATAACTATTTCAGGAGATTTCAATGAAAAGACTACTTTCGTCGCTGCTGATTTTCGCGGTAGCCCTCGGTGCCTCGGCTGCCTTTGCCCAAAACGCGGCGCAATACCCGAGCAAGCCAGTCACGCTTGTCGTTCCGTTTGCCGCTGCGGGACCCACCGACGCGCTGGGACGCCTGATCGCACAACAACTGAGCGAGCGACTTGGCAAGCCTTTCATCGTCGTGAACAAGCCGGGCGCTGGCGGCAACACAGGCAGCGCCAGTGTCGCCACCGCGCCACCTGATGGCTACACGCTGCTGCTGGGAACAGTTTCAACGCACGGCATCAATCCCTCCCTTTACAAAAACATGCCGTATGACCATCGCAAAGACTTCATCGCGATCTCGCAGTTGAGCCTAGTGCCGAACGTACTCGTGGTGAACAAGGACCTGCCGGTCAAATCGGTGCCCGAACTTATCGCCTATCTCAAGAAAAATCCTGGCAAGGTCTTTTATGCAACTCCAGGCGCGGGGACCTCTATCCATCTCGCCTCCGAACTCTTCAAGATGAGGACAGAGACCGACATGACGCACGTCCCGTACAAGGGAAGCGGACCGGCGATGATGGATGTCATGGGCGGCCAGGTACAGCTCATGTTCGACAACTCGGTCACGGCATGGCCCCAAGTTCTGGCCGGCAAGGTGCGCGCGATCGCCGTCTCCACGCCGACACGCCTCAAATCGGCCCCCGACTTGCCCGCAATTGCAGAGTTTCTGCCCGGATTTGAGGCGAGCGCGTGGCATGGCGTGTTCGCCCCTGCAGGAACGCCGCGCCCGATTATCGACAAACTCGCGACCGCAATCCAGGCGATCATGAAAGATCCTTCCGTAGTCACGCAACTCACAAAAGTGGACATCATTCCGGTGGGCAACACTCCGGCGGAGTTTTCCGTATTCATCAATCAGGAGACCGACCGATGGGCGGCGGTCGTGAAGAAATACGATCTGAAATCCGACTGACATGAAGTGCCAATTGCGGCCGCCCGCGGTACCCCTCATCACGATCGATCCCTACACCAGTTGTTGGTCATTCGCTGATCACCTCTACGACCAGTGGCCACGGCACTGGACCGGCACTGAGTTCGCCCTGTGCGGCATGGTACGTGTCGATGGCACACCGATGCGTTTCATGGGCGGACCGGAAGTGCTTGCAGTCAGCGTCCAGCAAACATCGCTCGAGGTGCGACCCACGCAGACGATCTACCAATTTGAGGCGGGTCCGGTCGAACTGGAGGTCGTTTTCATGAGTCCGCTGCTGCTTGCCGACCTGGAACTGCTGTCACGGCCGGCGAGCTATGTTTTCTTTCGTACACGCTCTCTCGACGGCGCGGTTCACCAGGTCGAGGTTTACCTTGACATGACCTCGCAATGGGCGGTCAACGTGCCGCACCAGAAAGTCTTGTGGAAACGTCAGGAAGCCGGTGCGCTGCTCGCGCTCAGCTTTCGCAATGAGCAGCAGCCGATCCTGCAGAAGGCGGGTGATGATCTTCGCATCGACTGGGGCACGGCCCTGCTGGC
The DNA here is from genome assembly GCA_903914175.1 of uncultured beta proteobacterium. GTDB lineage: Bacteria > Pseudomonadota > Gammaproteobacteria > Burkholderiales > Burkholderiaceae_C > Rhodoferax. Next base: position 1,749 of record CAIWNX010000185.1, read on the forward strand.
GGTGCCGCGCAATGCCGAAGCTCTGGTGGGGGATATCGACTATTGTCGCGCCGCGTTTGTGGAGCGTGGTGTGCTGAGCGACGAGCACTTGCTGCCCATGCCGCGCAAGTCGACCTATTGGGGCGAGACGGTGCTCGCGGTGAAGTTGGATTTGTCGTGTTCTGCGAAAACTGAGGGCGATAGCGTTGCGCTGATCGGTTACGACGACGAATATTCAGTGGAGTATTTCGGCGCGCCGCTACGCGCATGGTGGAGGCGCCATGAGGGCGCATCGCCCGAGAAGATGCTCAACGAAGCGTATGCGGAGCGTGCATCGGTGCGCGAGCGCTGCATCGCCCACGATGACCACCTGCTCGCAGAGGCCGAGCGGGTCGGAGGCGCTCAATACGCCAGCCTCATCGGGCTGGCATACCGTCAGGCGATCAGCGCCTGCAAGCTGGTCGCCGCGCCCGATGGTCGCCCGTTCTTTTTCTCCAAGGAGAACTTCAGCAACGCCTGCATGGGCACCGTGGACGTCAACTATAAGTCGGCGCCGCTCTTCATCTACGCCAACCCGGAGTTGATGAAGGGTATGCTGGATCCCATCTTTGACTATTGCCGCAGCGATCAATGGAAATTCGGATTCCCGGCGCACGACCTGGGTTTGTATCCGAAGGCCAATGGACAGGTTTACAAGAATTTCCACCTACCCCATCAGACCGAGGTGGCTCAGATGCCGGTGGAGGAATGCGGCAACATGTTGACGCTCACCACCGCAGTGTGCCTGCGTGAAGGCCACGCCGGTTATGCCGCGGCACAGTGGGACCAGCTCACACATTGGGCGGACTATCTCGTCCAGCACGGACTCGATCCCGAGGCGCAGCTAGTCACCGACGATTTCACCGGAATGATGGGCCACAGCGTGAATCTCTCCGCGAAGTCCGTGGTCGCGATCGCCTGCTACGCAAAGCTCGCCGCGATGCAGGGCAAGCAGGCGGACGCTGCCAAATACCGCGCCATCGCCGAAGACTACGCCGAGCGCTGGCAGCGTATGGCCGACGACGGTGACCACTACCGGCTCGCATTTGATCAATCGGGTACCTGGAGCCAGAAGTACAACCTCGCGTGGGACACTGTCTTCGGTCTCTCCCTTTTTCAAAAAGAAGTCATGCAGAAGGAACTCGCCTTCTATGCGAAGCATCGGCTCAACTATGGAACACCGCTTGACAGCCGCAGTCCCGCTGCCAAGCCGGAATGGGCGATCTGGGTGGCAACGATGGCTGACTCAAAAGGTTCATTCGAGGAGTTCATTGCGCCGATTTACCGCTATGTAAACGAGACGCCAAATCGGGTACCTCTCGCCGACATCTACTTCGCACATTCGGGAAAGCGGCGCGCCAACCAGGCGCGGTCGGTGGTGGGTGGGTTTTTCATGAAGCTGCTGGCCGACCAACTGGCTCAAGCGCACAGGCGCGATGGAGGTTGAAGGAAGACATTTCATCCATGACGCTGATGAATTGCTCCGCGCACGACGTTTTAACAAGGTTGGGGGCGGCGCAGTATCCGTCAGACTGAGGTCTGGGCTCGATGCGTTGCTGATGACACCCACCTCGGCGTGCTGTTCTGGCACCGTGTCGATGGAAAAGTCGCCAAGGCAAGACAAGATTGGCAATTTGGGAATCACTGAAGTCGAGCGACCGCCATCAAAAACGAAGACGTAAGGCTGTTGGTTGTCCTGAGATGGCCATCCCTGATTGGCAAACCACAAAGCCGGCATAGAGAACAGGTTGCCAGACTGCAGTCACTGGTTGGCACGAGCTAAGTGCCCTTATGCATAGCCCCCAGTTATGAATAGGATTTGGCGACCTTTGGCTGGAAAGCTCATGGGCATTGGTTTCGCAGCCGGTGGGTGATTGATTTGTAGACATAATCTGCGTGATCAATTGAAGTCCGTTCTCCACTATCGGAGAACATCATGGACCTCATCGCATCGCCTCATCCCACGCATCAAGCGTGGCTCCTCCAAAGCGCACTAGCGCCACACCTGGATGCGTTCAATGCGCATTTGAGCCGTGGTCGATACGCCGCCATTACCACCACGACCTACATTTCATGCTTGGCGCACTTTGCGCTGTGGATGAAACACTGTGATCTTGTCGTGGCATCGCTAGATGAGCGTGCCGTGTATCGATTCCTGCACCACCATTTGCCAAGCTGCGAGTGCCCATCACCAGTTGAACGCGAACACGGTGACCTGCGTGCTGCCCTCGGACATCTTCTGACGGTGCTGCGTGAGCAGGGTGTGATTGCCAGAATCCCGGCCCCCACAGGTCACATCGCCGAAGAACTACGTCGCTACGACGAACACATGTGCCATGCACGGGGTCTGAGCACGGGAACGCGCTCTGGCTACCTGCGAATAGTGCAGCGCTTTCTGCGACACGGATTCGCCGAACGTCCGGTGGTAATCGCCGAACTGAAGCCGGCCGATGTCCGACAGTTCATCGCTACGCAAATGGAGTTGGTCGATACGGTTGCCAATGCCTCGACTCTGTCTTCGGCTCTGCGAGCCTACTTGCGTTACAGAACAATCTGCGGCGACGAGGTTCTTGGGCTACTCGGTGTGATCTCTTCGCCCGCGAACTGGAGCCTTGCATCTTTACCGCGAACTTTGTCGCCGCTTGATGTGGATCGCTTGCTTGACTCATTTCATGCATCGCTGCCATCCCCGAAGCGCGGCTACGCCATCGTTCGCTGCGCTTTGGATTTGGGATTGCGTGGCAGCGAGATCGCCAATCTTGAGCTCAGCAATATCGACTGGCAAGTCGGCACTATCATGCTCAAACGCACAAAGTCACGACGGCAAGACGTTCTGCCGCTGCCGCCGGCCACTGGGAGGGCATTGGCGGATTATGTTCAATACGAGCGGCCAAAGACTACCAACACGGCCGTGTTCGTTCGGACACTGGCACCGCGAGATGTGCCCATCGGCGTGGATGCCATCCGTCGAGTGATTCATGATGCCTTTCAACGCATTGGACTTAGACACGGGCGCACCCATGCGCTGCGCCACACATTGGCGTGCCAATTGGTCGAACATGGCAGCTCCATCGAATACAAAGGGACTTCCCACTTCCTAGTAACGGCATCAAGTGTCAAGATTGGTTTTGGAAAAGTCAATCTACAACCTTTGGAAGGAGAAGTCCCATGCAAGAGATTACACGAGTTGGCGTTGATCTGG
>CAIWNX010000186.1 GCA_903914175.1 uncultured beta proteobacterium
GAATACGGCCACCCTTGACCACCTTGGTAACGCGATTGATCGCGATCATCTTCTCACGCAGACCGTCTTCAGGCCCTTCAGCCTTACCCTGCATTTTCGCTTGAACTTTAGCCATCTTATTTTCCGATCTGCTTAGAACTGCAAGCCAGCTTCACGTGCCGCATCTGCCAACGCCTTGACGCGGCCATGGTACGCAAAACCTGCACGATCAAAGGCGACTTTCTCGACACCAACCGCTTTGGCTTTTTCAGCCAGGCGCTTGCCAATAATTTGGGCTGCGGCAACGTTGCCACCCTTGCCCGCACCACCCAGGGCCTTGCGCACTTCGGCTTCTGCCGTTGAAGCGCTGGCCAGAATCTTGTCGCCATCGCCAGAAATAACGCTGGCATAAATGTGCAGATTGGTGCGATTCACCGTCAAGCGGGCGACGCCCTGCGTAGCGATCCGGATGCGGGTCTGACGGGCCCTGCGAAGACGCTGCTCTTTTTTGGTCAACATGTTGCAGCTCCTTATTTCTTCTTGGTTTCTTTGATCGTGATCTTTTCGTCCGAATAACGGATCCCTTTGCCTTTGTAGGGCTCGGGAGGACGAACGGCACGAATTTCGGCAGCCACCTGGCCAACGCGCTGACGGTCTGCACCTTTGAGCACGATTTCGGTCGGGGTGGGAGTCGTCACAGTGATGCCAGCGGGCATGTCTTTGTTGACCGGGTGGGAATATCCAACCGTCAAATTGAGCTTTGCGCCTTGGGCCTGAGCCTTGTAACCGACGCCAACCAGACTGAGCTTCTTCTCGAAGCCCTTGGTCACGCCAACCACCATGTTGTTCACCAGCTGACGCATGGTGCCGCTCAAGGCATTGGCTTCACGAGAGTCATTTGCTGGCAGGAAGCTGAGCTTGCCGGCATCGCTGGTCACCTTGACCAACGCATTTTGCGTCAGGGTCAGGGCACCGCCAGCGCCTTTGACGCTGATTTGATCTTCTTTGATCGAGACATCCACACCGGCCGGAATGGCGATGGGCATTTTTCCTATACGGGACATTTTCAGTTTCTCCTCGTTTAGGCGACGTAGCACAGCACTTCGCCACCGACACCGGTAGCGCGCGCTTTGCGATCAGTCATGACGCCCTTGGGCGTTGTGACAATTGCCACACCCAGACCGTTCTGAACTTGGGGAATGGCATCGCTGCCACGGTAAACGCGAAGACCAGGGCGGCTGACGCGCTCGATGCGCTCAATCACGGGCCGGCCGGCGTAGTATTTCAAGGCAATTTCAAGCTCAGCCTTACCGGCTTCAGCCTTCACCTTGAAATCATCAATGTAGCCTTCGTCCTTCAACACTTGGGCAATGGCGACCTTCACTTTGGAGGAAGGTACGCTGACAGTGGTTTTTGCCACCATTTGCGCATTGCGAATGCGTGTCAACAGGTCGGCGATGGGATCACTCATGCTCATATTTATGTCTCCTACCGCTTACCAGCTGGCTTTGACCATGCCGGGGATTTCTCCGGCAAAAGCCATTTCACGAATCTTTGCACGCGCCAGACCGAAATGCTGGAAGGTGCCGCGAGGACGACCGGTGATCGCACAGCGGTTGCGCTGGCGTGTCGGGTTTGCATTGCGTGGGAGCATCTGCAGACCCAGACGGGCTGCGGCGCGCTCTTCGTCGCTGCGATTCATATCGCGCGAGGTTGCCTTGAATTCCGCGTGTTTTTTCGCGTACTTGGCAACCAGTTTGTCGCGCTTGAGTTCGCGCTGAATTAAAGCCATTTTAGCCACAGGTCACCTCAGTTCTTAAAGGGGAAACGGAAACCTGCGAGCAGCGCCTTGCACTCTTCATCGGTCTTGGCCGTTGTGGTGATGCTGATATTGAGACCGCGCAAGGCGTCAACCTTGTCGTATTCAATTTCAGGGAAGATGATCTGTTCTTTGACACCGATGTTGTAGTTGCCACGGCCGTCAAATGCGCGACCCGAGATACCCCGGAAGTCACGTACACGCGGCAAAGCAACCGTCACAAAACGATCAAGAAACTCGAACATCTGAACGCCTCGCAGCGTCACCATGCAGCCGATGGCCTGGTTCTCGCGAATCTTGAAGCCGGCAATAGCCTTCTTGGACATCGTGACAACCGGCTTCTGGCCGGCGATCTTGCTCAGATCGGCGACGGCGTGGTCCATGACCTTTTTGTCGGCCACGGCCTCACTCACACCCATGTTCAGGGTGATCTTCGTGATGCGCGGAACCTGCATGGGAGAGGAATAGCCAAACTTGGCCATCAGCTCCGGCGCGACTTTTTCGCGATAGTGTTGTTGCAAACGAGCCATGTTTATGCCACCTTGATTTCTTCACCGCTGGACTTGTAAACGCGAACGCGCTTTCCGTCAGCCAACAGCTTGATGCCTACGCGATCCGCCTTGCCCGTAGCAGCATTGAAAATTGCCACATTGGACTGATGAATCGGCATGGACTTTTCGACGATGCCACCAACCGTACCCTTGAGGGGATTCGGCTTGGTGTGCTTCTTCACCATATTGACACCTTCGACGAGCACATACGAGTCGTCTTTGCGCAATGCAATCTTGCCGCGCTTACCTTTATCACGGCCCGCGAGCACTATGATTTCGTCGCCTTTGCGAATCTTGTTCATGGCGCGTCCTTACAAAACTTCAGGGGCCAGCGACACGATCTTCATGAACTTCTCGGTGCGCAACTCGCGCGTCACCGGGCCGAAGATACGGGTGCCAATTGGCTCCAATTTGGCGTTCAGCAACACTGCAGCATTGCCGTCGAATTTGACCAGCGAGCCGTCACCACGACGAATACCCTTGGCCGTGCGAACCACTACCGCGCTGTAAATCTCGCCTTTTTTGACGCGACCACGCGGAGCAGCTTCCTTGATACTTACCTTGATAACGTCGCCAACGCTGGCGTAACGACGCTTGGATCCGCCCAGCACCTTAATGCAGAGGACAGACTTTGCGCCGGTGTTGTCGGCAACTTCTAATCGAGATTCAACTTGGATCATTTCAATTTTCCCAACTTGCACCGGAAACTTTGGGCGGCCAACTTTGGAGTTGGACGCCGCTGGTATTCCAGTCAGTCTTGGGCCCGTCGTTGGGGATGCAAACCACTTGCATCACTTCCGCTGGGCAGACACTTCATACTCTTTCGAGCGAAGCCGCCGATTATGCACGGCTTACGCACGGCCGTCAAGGGAATTTAGTCTGGCAAGCGCAAATAGTGCTCGGCCAGCTCTAAAAACGCCACCACTTGCGGGTCCAAACCAGTTTCCTGAAACAGGATCTCCCCAACTTGACCGGCCAGAGAAGCGGCCAATTGAGCGTCCAGAAACAGCAAACGGGACCGCCGCGCCAGCACATCCTCCACGCGCACTGCGTATTCATGGCGGGCGGCAAAGCGAACCATGGCCTCGGTCAAACCGGGCGTCAACTCCCGGTCGGCGCCGGGCAAAGCGGTGACAAAAGCCTGTTCGTCACCGTAGGAATGTATGCCCGGCGGCTTGCACAGTGAACTGACGCTCATCCCGGCGGCGCCTGCGCCAATCAACTTCAAGTGAAGGGTTGCGCCGCTTTTCTTCTCAGCCAGCAAGGAACGCTCAACGCACACGCGCAATACGTCCTCGGCCATGGAACGGTAGGTTGTCCACTTGCCGCCGGTCACCGTCACCAGCCCGCTGCGACTGACAAGAACCGTGTGCTCACGACTCAGCGACTTGGTGTTGTCACCATCTTCGCCCTGCGCCTTGACCAGCGGGCGCAAACCGACCCAGACACTCTTGACATCGGCGCGACTCGGCGCGCGGCGCAGATAGCGGGCCGACTCATTGAGAATGAAGTCCACCTCTTCCTTGAACGCAGACGGCTCACGTGCCAGATCATGCCGCGGCGTATCCGTGGTACCCAGGATGACCTTGCCCAGCCATGGCACGGCGAAAAGAACCCGCCCATCGGCTGTCTTGGGCACCATCAGGGCCGACTCCCCGCCCAGGAATTCCCGGTCCACAACGATGTGCACGCCCTGGCTGGGCGCAACCATTGGCTTAACCGGATGCCTGCCATCGTCGGCGTTGGCAACGCCGTCTTTTTGTCTGAGTTCGTCGACCCAGACGCCGGTGGCGTTCACCACGCACCGTGCCTGAATACGATGCGGCTGACCGGTCAGCGTGTCCTCGCAAACCAGACCTGTGATCTTCCCATTCTGGTAAGTCAGGTCAGCGGCCCGGCAATAGTTCAGCAGCAAAGCGCCGTGCGCTGCCGCCGTGCGCGCGAGTGCCAGCGCCAGGCGGGCATCATTAAACTGACCGTCCCAGTATTTGATGCCCGCCTTGAGGCCATGGGGCTGGGCCATCGGCAACAAGGCCAGCGCTTGGTCGCGACTCAATAATTCTGTGGCTCCCAGACTCGCCTTGCCTGCCAGCACGTCATACATCTTGAGGCCAATGCCATAAAAAGGGGCCTCCCACCATTGATAGGACGGCATGACAAAAGCCAGCGGTTGCGCCAGGTGCGGGGCGTTCTCCAGCAGCGTGGTGCGTTCACGCAAGGCCTCGCGCACCAGAGAGATATTGCCTTGGGCCAGGTAGCGCACTCCACCATGAACCAGTTTCGTCGCGCGCGATGAAGTGCCCTTGGCAAAATCATGCGACTCGATCAACACCACCTTGAATCCGCGCGCGGCGGCGTCCAGCGCGACGCCCAGACCGGTGGCGCCACCACCGACGATGGCGAGGTCATACTGACTCTCGCAAGCCAGACGCGAGATCAGTTCAGCCCTATGGGTGAAGGCCGGCTGGGGTAAAGTAGCCATGAGTCAAAGTTCTGTAATTCACTGCTTGATGAGTGCAAGCATTATTTGCCAGTTTAAACACGCCTATGACCTATCTTCTGGCCCTGGATCAGGGCACATCGAGTTCCCGCAGCATCATCTTCACGCCTGACGGTCAGATCAAAGGCATGGCGCAACAGGAGTTGACGCAAATCTACCCGCAGCCGGGCTGGGTTGAACACGACCCGCAGGAAATCTGGCGCACCCAATTGGCCACCGCACGAGAGGCCTTGCAGAAGGCCGGCATCTCGGCGCGTCAGGTCCGTGCCATCGGCATCACCAACCAGCGCGAAACCACCGTGGTCTGGAACCGCGCCACCGGCTTGCCAATTCATAATGCCATCGTCTGGCAGGACCGTCGCGCCGAACCGGCCTGCGTCGAATTGCGCGAGCGCGGCTTGGCCGAAACCATCCAGGCCAAAACCGGGTTGCTGATCGACGCCTACTTCTCCGGCACCAAGCTCAAGTGGATCCTGGACCATGTTCCCGGCGCACGTCAGATGGCCGTCAACGGTGAACTGGCTTTTGGCACGATCGACAGTTGGCTGATCTGGCGTCTCAGCGGCGGCGCCGTGCACGCCACCGACGTCAGCAACGCGTCACGCACCATGCTGTTCAACGTACAAACCAATCAATGGGACCCGGAACTGCTGCAGGCCATGGACATTCCGGCCAGCATGATGCCCAGCGTCAAGCCGTCGAGCGCCGTGTACGGTGAACTGACGCCTGATCTGCTGGGTCATGCGATCACGATCGGCGGTGTTGCCGGCGACCAGCAGAGCGCGCTGTTTGGCCAGGCCTGCTTCAAGGCCGGCATGGTCAAAAATACCTATGGCACGGGTTGTTTCATGCTGATGCACACGGGCACGCAACTCGAGGTTTCGAGCAACGGCCTGATCGCAACCAGCGCCGCGCAAACCAGCAGTCAACCCAAATTCGCGACCGAAGGCAGCGTCTTCGTCGGTGGCGCTGTAGTGCAATGGCTGCGCGACGGTCTGCGCGCGATTCGCAGCAGCAGCGAAGTCCAAGCGCTGGCGCAAAGCGTGCCCGACGCCGGCGGCGTGATGCTGGTGCCAGCTTTCACCGGACTTGGATCGCCCTATTGGCAACCAGACGCACGCGGCACCATTACCGGACTGACACGCGGCAGCACGCTGGCCCATATCGCACGCGCAGCGCTGGAGAGCATTGCCTTTCAGAGCGCCGCCCTGCTGCATGCCATGAGCCGCGATGTTCTTGCCGCTGGTGGCGCGGCTGTTACCGAATTACGCGTCGATGGCGGCGCCTGCGTCAACGACCTGCTGATGCAGTTCCAGGCCGATTTGCTCGGCATACCGGTGGTGCGACCGGCCGTGACCGAAACCACGGCGCTGGGCGCGGCTTACCTGGCGGGCTTGTCAACCGGCGTTTACAAGAACACCGACGAGTTGAGTGGTCTTTGGCAAGCCGGGAAATATTTTTTGCCGACAATGGGGCCAGAGCGCGTCCAGGAATTGACGGCACGCTGGGACCACGCCGTCAGACAGACGGTGCTTTGACAACCTGAGGCAAGAATACCCATGAGCGAGCGAATTGCATTTATCGGCGGCGGCAACATGGCCAGCGCCATCATCGGCGGCCTGGTCAGCCAGGGATATGCACCGAGCCAGATTGATGTGGTGGAGCCCTTTGCCGAGACCCGGGACAAGCTGAAGGCCAGCTACGGTGTGAGCACGCAGGCCACGGCCGGTACCTTTCTGGAGCAGGCCGCCATGGTCATTTGGGCGGTCAAGCCGCAAACCTTCCGCGAGGCCGCGCTGCCCGTGCGCCCTCATACACAGAAAGCCTTGCACCTGAGCGTGGCAGCGGGCATCCGCAGCGACAGCATCGTGAACTGGCTGGGCACACAGCGCGTGGTGCGTGCCATGCCCAATACGCCGGCACTGATTGGCAAAGGCATCAGCGCCCTGTTTGCGCGGCCAGTGGTCACAGCAGCGGAGAAACAGCAAGTCATGCAGGTGATGGCCGGCACCGGCGAACTGCTCTGGCTCGATGTCGAAGAAAAACTCGATGTCGTGACGGCGCTGTCCGGCTCCGGCCCGGCCTACGCTTTCTATTTCATGGAAGCCATGACCACGGCCGGCGCGGAAATGGGACTGACGCGCGAGCAGGCACAACAGCTGGCGGTGGCCACCTTCATTGGCGCCGGTGAACTGGTACGCAGCTCCGGCGAATCGCCCAAGGTTTTGCGCCAGCGCGTCACATCCAAAGGTGGCACCACAGACGCCGCCATCTGCTCGATGGAAGAGGACGACATGCAAGCCGTCTTCATCAACGCCCTGTACGCGGCACGGCGCCGGGCCCAGGAGCTGGGCGACGAGTTCGGAAAAGCCTGAACTGCAGCGGTCGGCAATTTCCCGCCGGGCCGCCCCAAGGGAAATTAGCCCCCTTGGGGGGCAGCGACGACACACCGTGCGGAGCGTGGGGGTGTTATTGCAGTGCGTAGCTGGCTGCAATGCCCGCAAACAGCGTGAACCCGAGCCAGTGGTTCAGGCGAAAGGCCTGGAAACAGCCTTCGCGCTCGCGCGAGCGAATCAGTGTGTAATGCCAGGCGACCTGCGCAAAAGCCAGCGTCACGGCGACGTAAAACGCTTTACCCTGCACGTAGGGCATCAGGGAAATATCCCAACTGATTACGAAAATCAGATAGCTCAGCATGATCACCGGCACATCGAATCGGCCCAGCGTGATGGCCGAGGTCTTCATGCCAATGTGCAGGTCGTCGTCCCGGTCCACCATCGCGTATTCGGTGTCATAGGCCAGCACCCAGAACAGATTGCCAAGCAACAAAACCCAGGCCAGCAAGGGGATGCTGGCGTGAACGGCGGTAAAGGCCATCGGAATGCCAAAACTGAAAGCCACGCCCAGGACGGCCTGCGGCATCGAGACCAAGCGCTTGGCATAAGGATAGGCCAGCGTAATGGCCAGCGCGGCGAATGACCAGGCAATGGTCACGGTATTGGTCGTGAGCACCAGCGCAAACGCCAGCAAGGCCAGCACGGCGCCCAGTATCAGCGCCTCTTTCACCGACACGGCGCCGGTCGTTACCGGACGGTTCGCGGTCCGTTTGACGTAGCGGTCGAACTTGCGGTCGGCCACATCGTTGATGCAGCAACCCGCACTGCGCATCAATATCGTCCCGAACGTGAACACCAGCAGCAGATGCCAACCCGGGAAGCCACCCGAGGCAACCCAGAGCGCGCCCAGCGTCGGCCACAGCAGCAGCAACCAACCGGCGGGCCGGTTCCAGCGAATCAGATCAAGGTAGAGCGCAATACGGGAAGCAGACAACTTCACGGAAACTTCCTCAGGACAAACGCGTGACGCCCGGCAGTTCGCAGGCGTAAATCGCATTGCGCAACGCGGCAATCGCTTCATAGCGGGTGAAACTGCGCCGCCATGCCAGCACGACCCGGCGCGTTGGCGGATCGCCGGCAAAAGGCAGGTATTTGACATGCGCGTCTTCGTCGCGCTTGCGAGTGGGTTTGCGCGCGAGCGCCTCCTTGGGCACGCTCAGGCGCGGCACCAGGGTGACGCCCATGCCGGCGGCCACCATGTGCTTGATGGTCTCCAGAGACGAGCCTTCGAAGGTCTTGCGAATGCCCTCGGCGTTGCTCGAGAAACGGGCGAACTCGGGGCAAACCTCCAGCACGTGATCCCGAAAACAGTGGCCGCTGCCCAGCAGCAGCATGTTCTCGCGCTTGAGTTCCTCGGTCGTCACCTGATCCTGCTTGGCCAGTGGATGATGGACCGGCACCACGGCCATAAACGGCTCGTCATAAAGCGGCGCCGTCGCCAGCCCGGCATCCGGAAACGGTTCGGCCAGGATGGCACAGTCGATCTCGCCGGTGCGCAGCATCTCCAGCAGTTTGACGGTGAAGTTCTCCTGCAACATGAGCGGCATTTGCGGCAGCCGCGCGATCATCTGGTGCACCAGATCGGGCAACAGATAGGGGCCAATGGTGTAGATCACGCCCAACGTCAGCGAGCCGCTGAGCGGATCCTTGCCGCGCTTGGCCAGCACCTTGATATTGGCTGCTTGCTCCAGCACGGCCTGCGCCTGGCGCACGATTTCCTCACCCAGCGGCGTCACCGAAACCTCGTTGGCGCTGCGCTCAAAAAGCTTGACGTCGAGTTCTTCCTCAAGTTTTTTAACCGCCACTGACAGCGTCGGTTGTGAGACATAGCAGGCATCGGCCGCCTTGCCGAAATGGCGCTCACGCGCCACAGCCACGATGTATTTGAGTTCGGTCAGCGTCATGTGCCTATTGTCCCTTACCAACGCTTGTTAAATCAGGCTTTGAGGTACTGCGCCTTACCGCCGAGCCAGCGCGCAATGTGCTGCGCCGCCAGCTCCGGATGCTGATCGAGCATCGGCGGTGCCAGGCGACGTGCCTGCTCCAGCAAAACGCCATCTGCGACGAGATCAGCAAAACGCAGCAGGGCTGCCCCCGACTGGCGCGCACCCAAAAACTCGCCCGGGCCGCGAATCTCCAGATCGCGCCGCGCAATCTCGAAACCGTCGCTGGTCTCGACCATCGCTTTCAAGCGCTCGCGTGCGGTTTCGCCCAGGCGCGGCGCCTCACCGGTGGAATACAGGAGCACGCAAGCCGAGGCACTGGCGCCACGCCCAACCCGCCCACGCAACTGGTGCAACTGCGACAAGCCAAAGCGCTCGGCGTGCTCGATCACCATCAGCGTGGCGTTGGGCACGTCGACACCGACCTCGATCACCGTGGTGCTGACCAGCACGCCCATCGCGCCACTGGTGAACAAAGCCATCACTGCCTTCTTCTCTGCCACCGGCATGCGCGAGTGCAGCAGCCCGATCTGCAAGGCGGCAGCGCCAGCGCCCTGCAAGGCTTCACTCAGCTGCGCGTGGGTCTCGGTGGCATTGCGCAAATCAAGTGCCTCGCTCTCCTCGATCAGCGGACAGACCCAGTACACCTGCCGGCCCTGCGCCAGTTGCGCGCTGATGCGCGCGATCACCTCGTCGCGCCTCGCCTCGCCCACCACTTTGGTGACGATGGGCGTGCGCCCGGGTGGCAGCTCATCGATGGTGGAGACGTCCAGATCGGCGTAATAGCTCATGGCCAGCGTGCGCGGAATCGGTGTCGCCGTCATCATCAGCAGGTGCGGCTCCATCTCCACGTCGGTCAGTTTGCCGCGCAGTGCGAGTCTCTGCGCCACGCCAAAGCGATGCTGCTCGTCGATGATGGCCAACGCCAGGTTCTTGAACACCACCTTGTCCTGAATCACGGCGTGTGTCCCGACCACCAGCATTGCTTCACCACTGGCAATCAGCGCCAGCGTCTCGCGCCGCTCCTTCGCCTTCTGGCCACCGGTTAGCCAAGCTGTTTTCACGCCCAACGGCTCCAACCAAGCAATCAGCTTGCGGAAATGCTGCTCAGCCAATATCTCGGTTGGCGCCATCAGCGCACACTGGTGTCCGGCGTCCATGCAAATCGCCGCTGCCAATGCCGCCACCACGGTCTTGCCGGAACCCACATCGCCTTGCAGCAAGCGGTGCATCGGCACGCTGCGCGCCAGATCACGCATGATTTCTTCGCTGACGCGGCGCTGGGCTGCGGTGAGGCGAAACGGCAAGGCCGCCAGCAACTGCTCATGCAGCGGCAGGGCCGTGTCGGGTGCGTGGCGTCGCACCGGCAATTGCGGCGAGCGCAAGCGGGCGCGCTCGCGCTTGGCCTGCAACTGCGACAACTGCTGCGCCAGCAACTCCTCAAACTTGAGTCGCTGCCAGGCGGGGTGGTTCGGGTCCTGCAATGTCGCCAGCGCCATATCAGGCGTCGGCAGATGCAGGAACGTCAAAGCCTGACGCAGGTTCCAACTCAGGGCCGCTTGCCCCGCCGGCAGACTGTCGGCGGCAATGGTCTCGGCCAGATCGGCGCGCTCCAGACCGCCCAGCACAGCGCGGCGCAAATAGGCCTGCGGCAATGCCGCGACGGTTGGGTACACCGGCGTCAGCGCGCTCGGCAGCGGTCCGCTGGCGGCCTTGAAGCTCGGGTGCATCATCTGCAAGCCGCCAAAACCGCCCTTGATTTCGCCACGCGCGCGGATACGCTGGCCCACGGCAAGCGCCTTTTGCTGCGAGGGGTAGAAGCTGAAAAAGCGCAGCAGGCAAGTCTCGGAACCATCATCAATCGTCACCAGCAACTGGCGCTGACCGCGCACGCGCACCTCGCAGGAAGTCACCACGCCTTCGATTTGCGCCAACTCGCCATCGCGTACATCGCGCAGTTTGACGATACGGGTTTCGTCCTCGTAGCGCAGCGGCAGGTGCAAGGCCAGATCGATTGGCCGCAGCAGGCCGAGTTTGTGCAGGCCTTTTTGCGGACCGCTCAAAGGCGTGCTGGGTGCGGGGGCAATCGGCTGCGTCATGCGCCGATTTTGCCCGTGTCGGCATGCTGCGACAATTCGGGCCTGTTCCTTCCTTGGCACGGGTCCGTCCGACCCTCAAGCACCATGACCATTTCCCCGCCAGCCGCCAGCCGCTCTTTCACGCTCAGCGATTTCGACTTTACCCTGCCCGAAGACCTGATCGCCCAGCATCCGGCACCCGAGCGCAGCGGCTCACGCCTGCTCGACGGCACAGGTGCAAAGCCGGTTGACCGCATTTTTCGCGAACTGCCAAGCTTGTTGCGCGCCGGCGATCTGGTGGTTTTCAACGACACCAAGGTTATCAAGGCGCGCCTGTTTGGCGCCAAACCGACCGGCGGCAAACTTGAACTGTTGGTCGAGCGCGTGCTCGGCGGCAACCAGGTCGCAGCCCACATGCGCGTGAGCAAGAAGCCCGAAGTCGGCACCACGCTGGCCCTGACCGGCGCCAGCGGCAGCCATGACGGCCTGAGCGCCACGCTGCTGGGGCGCTGGCCGGATGCTGAGGGCGCGTTGTTTCGCTTCGTGCTGTCCAACGATGCCGGTGACGACCCGCTCACCCTTTTGGAGCGCCACGGTCATGTACCGCTGCCGCCCTACATCAACCACGGTGATTCAGCCGAAGACGCGGCACGCTACCAGACCGTTTTTGCAAAAAATCCCGGCGCCGTCGCCGCGCCAACGGCGGCGCTGCATTTTGACGCCGCCCTGCTGGCAGCCATTGATGCCACCGGTGCCCAGCGCGCCCATGTCACGCTGCACGTAGGTGCCGGCACCTTCCAGCCGGTCAAAACCGAGAATCTCGATGAACACCGGATGCACAGCGAGTGGTACGAGGTGCCAGCCACCACGCGGCAGGCCGTTGCCGAATGCCGTGCCCGAGGGGGTCGGGTCATCGCGGTTGGGACCACCTCGGTGCGCGCGCTGGAGTCCTGGGCTCGCAGCGTCCAGGGCGGTGACCCGTCCAGCGGTAAGGCCCAAGGCGATACCGACATCTTCATTCGGCCCGGTTTTGAATTTCAGGTGGTAGACCTGCTGGTAACCAACTTTCACCTGCCCAAATCGAGCCTGATGATGCTGGTCAGCGCCTTTGCCGGGTATGAACAGGTGATGGCGCTTTACCAGCACGCGATAGCGGAAAAATACCGCTTCTTCAGCTATGGCGATGCCATGCTGCTGAGTCGAAATACAGGATGAAACCCGCTTGCGCTAGCGGTGGTGCTCGCGCCGACGCTGTTCGAAAACAAACTCTTCCAGATCGGGGTCCATCGCATTGCGCGAAGAAATAATGCCGATGGCTTTGCCGTTCTCGACCACGGGGACGTGACGGAATCCGTTTTCCTGCATCAGCAGCAGGGCGTGACCATAGGATTTGTTGGGCGCCAGCGTCTTGGGGTCGGCCGTCATGACCTGCGCCAGCGTCGTCGTCTTGGCATCCAGCCCCTTGGCAATGACACGAAACACCACATCGCGCTCGGAAAAAATACCCACCAGTTTTCCGGCTTCGAGCACCAAAATGGCACCAGTGTTTTTACCCGCCATCAACCGGGCGGCGTCACTGACTGTTGTCTGTGGTGGTGCGGTAAGAAATTTCTTACCGTCCATCAGGTTTTTGATAGGTTGCTCAAACATAGCTGTCTCCTTCGGCCAATGCTATCGGGCTTGAGTCCGATCTCTTTGACGCAGGTCAACAAACAAGCCCAGAACAACCCAATCGATCCCCAAATTGGGGCGGCCGCCTGACCCCTGGAAACGGAAATCAGCCTGCCTTGACCGCCAGCACTGGGCAAGGAACCGAAAGGAGGAGCTCCTGCGCCACGCTGCCGAGAATGAGTTTGCCCACGGCCGTGCGTTTGCGCAGACCCAGGATCAGCAGCGAAACCTGCAAGGAATCGATCATGGCCT
Source organism: uncultured beta proteobacterium (assembly GCA_903914175.1). Classification (GTDB taxonomy): domain Bacteria; phylum Pseudomonadota; class Gammaproteobacteria; order Burkholderiales; family Burkholderiaceae_C; genus Rhodoferax. Next base: position 13,190 of record CAIWNX010000186.1, read on the forward strand.
CGATCTCGGTGACCGCGCTCTGTCCTCGGACGAACTGCTTGAATTCAGCGTCACAGCCCGAAGCCGCCAGCAAGGCTTCGACGCGCTCAATGTCCTGCGCATCGGCCATCGCCACATCTTCTTTTCTGCCGCCCGGGCTGGCATTGACCACTACCAGACGTTCCTTGCGGCGTTTGGCGATTTCCAAACCCTTATCCAAAGCAGCCTGACCTTCAGGCCGCGGTACATAAGCTACCAAGATCGTCATGATTTTCTTCCTTCCATGTTCAATGGTGCGGCTGGCGGGGATCGAACCCACGACCCTTGGCTTCGGAGGCCAATACTCTATCCACTGAGCTACAGCCGCAAACCGATGGGCCATTGTAAGTGCTTTCAGAGGGAGGACCGCTATAATCGCGCCCTGCTTTCAATGCCCCGAACCAGACAGGACCCTATGAGCGACAAGAACCAAGCCTCGGATCACGACGATGCCCACACCGGGCCGGTTAAAACACCCAAACAACTGCTGGCAACGGTATTCTTCTCTTTCGTACTGCCGATCTTCATCATCATCGCGCTGGTGTACTACGTAGCCTCGGGCGACAAGCCGGCCGCCGGTGCGGTGAATCCGGAAAAGGCCATCATGACCCGCATTCAGAAGGTCGGGCATATCGAAATTCGCGACGCCAACCGACAACTCAGAACCGGCGAGGAAGTTTTCAAGATTCAGTGCACCACCTGCCATACAGCGGGTTTGGTGGGGGCGCCGAAATTCGGCGACGCTGCGGCCTGGGCGCCGCGTATCAAGACCGGTTACGAGGCATTGCTGAACTCGGCGCTCAAGGGCAAGAATGCCATGTCACCGCAGGGTGGCGGCGACTTTGAAGCGGTGGAGATCGGTCGCGCCGTGGTCTACATGGCCAACGCCGGCGGCGCCAAGTTTGAAGAGCCCAAGGCACCGGCTGCGCCAGCATCGGCGGCAGCGCCCGCTTCGGCCGCCAAATAAGGCACACCGACTAGGCAGCCTGCTGCTGCGGACTCATCACGTAGCCAAAGCGCTGCGGTAAATCGGCGGCCAGCACATCCTGTAACTGCCAGCGGCCCTGCTCGATGGCGTCGGCCGCGTAACCCGTGTCCAAGCTATGGACCAGACCAAAGCCGGCATCGGTTTGCAGGTACAAACGTCCCTGCTCATCGAGCCAGCACGCCTGCCAGCGCCCCGCGCGGCCAAGATGGTCGTGCAAGGAAAAATCGGAGTTGACGCGCCAGATCAACGGTGTGGCTTCGAGTTCCACATAGACGCGCTGTGGTCCATTTTGAAAATACCAGCAACCCTGCGAATCGCTCTCGTAATTGCGCGCAATGAACTCGATCAAGCCCGCATGCTGCAGTTGGTCGCCCTTGCCCGCCCCGTCACCTCCTGCAAACGGCCCCTGCGCCTGCGCCTGTTCGTCACGCAGATACCAATTGCCACGCGCGTCCAGTCCCAGCCAGCCGTAGCAGGCAGGCACCTTGGGCCATTTAACCAGGGCTTGTTTGACGATCTCATCCATCGCATTCGCTCCTTGCCCACTGACCTTGAATCTGCGCTGCAAGCCAGCCACCCACGGCCTGCGGCAGGGCCCGGATGTGCCCCGGCAACGGCCCGGACGGAAACCCGACATGCCCACCCTGCGCGGGTTGCCACAGGGTCACCCAATCACCCGGCGGCGACTGCGGCAGACACTCAGCCGGCACAAACGGGTCGTTGCATGCGTTGAGCACAAGCGCCGGGATACGAATCTGCTGCAGATGCGGTTTGGCTGAAGCGCGCGCCCAGTAGTCATCGGTATTGCGAAAACCATGTAGCGGCGCCGTGAAAACATTATCAAATTCGTAGAGGTCACGCACAGCGCGCAGCGCATCGGCCTTGAATAATCCCGGATGCTGCGCCAACTTTTGCAAAGCGCGCGGCTTCATCGTGCTCAGGAAGCGGCGCGTGTAGATCAGCCGGTTCAAACCGCGCCCGATGGCGCGGCCACTGGCAGCCAGGTCCAGCGGCGCCGACACGCTGGCCAGCGCCGTCAGCACGCGCGCGGCCTGCTGCCCCATTTCCTCAGCCCAGCGCAGCAGCGCATTGCCACCCAGCGAAACACCGAGCGCCAGCATGGGGCCCTGATGCTGCTGGCGCAAGCGCGCCAAAATCCAGCCGATCTCTTCGAAATCCCCCGAGTGATAGGCGCGTGGCCCCCGGTTCAACTCGCCACTGCAACCCCGGAAATGCGGCACAACAAAAGCGATGCGCTGGCGCCGCGCAAAGTCGGCAAAGGCCAGCGCGTAATGACTGGCAGACGAGCCTTCAAGGCCATGGAACAGTACCAGCAGAGTCTTGCTCGGTGGCCCCTGCAGCCAGTCAACGTCAATGAAATCACCGTCTGGCGTGTCCCAGCGCTCGCGCCGGTACGCCGGCAAAGGCTGCTCCAAACGCGGCCCGCCCAGCGCCGGCCAGATGGTCTGCAGATGGCCGCCGGGCAGCCACAGGGGCGCTGCATAGTTCATCGGATGGCGGGCTGCTGCTGCCGGAGTCGATCTGCCATGGCCTCAGTGCAGCGTATGCGTCGTCTGGCCGATTTCCTGCGTATCCTGCTCTGAGCCGGGGCTGGCATGATGCGCCACCATGCGCCAGCCCTGCGCCGTCTTGTGATAAACGTTGGTAGCGACAACCCAGACCCGTTGCGGCCCTTCCTCGGTCATGACTTCGATGCGCTCACGCAGGTTGTGCACGCTGCTGGTGAGCGACTCGATCTTGTGCACAGCCTCGGGCCAGGCCTGAATACTCCCTTTGGAAAACATGATCTCGAACGCCGCGCGAATGGCACCCATCCCGACCAGTCGCGGTCCGCTCGGGTGCACGCAAACCAGATCGTCTTCGTCGGCCCAGCAGGCCATGAGTTTCTCGAGATCTGAGCTGCGCAAGGCCTCATAAAAGGTCGTTTCAATATCATCAGCCAGTCCGGCGACGGTCATGGCTGTTTTCTTGGCTTTTGGCATGGTGATGGGCGAGTGACGTAGCCCCGATTTTGCCGTGCTTTGGATCCGGACCCCGTGTAAAAATTAAACGGCCCCGCAGGGCCGTTTATTGCCGCAAGGCCGGGAATTACTTCGAGGCGCCCTGCACCTCGATTTCGACGCGACGATTCTTGGCCCGACCTTGTGCGGTGGCATTGTCGGCAACCGGCTGGCTCTTGCCCTTGCCCACCGAGCGCACACGTTGCACATCCACACCCTTGCTCACCAGGTAAGCCTTGACCGCATCGGCGCGCGCCAGCGACAGGCGGTTGTTGTACTCGTCGCTACCCGTGGCGTCGGTGTGACCGGTGGCAATCACCATGTCAAGCCGCGTTCCGTTGATGCGCGCAACCAGGGCGTCGAGTTTGGCCTGCCCTTCAGCCTTGATGTCGGCCTTGTTGAAATCAAACAGGGCGTCCGATGCCAAGCTGATTTTGGTCGATACCGCCGCAGGAGCAGGAGCGGGAGCGGGTGCCGGCGCAGGTGTCACGGCCTTGGCACGCGCACGTACCGGAACGACGGTCTGCGCCTTGATCTTGTCCAGGCTGTCCACCACCGACTCTTCCATCGGGCAGACATCGGCCGGATCGATACCAGAACGATCCTGTCCAGCGTCCGACGCGCTGGGCACATCGGCGCGGTTCACACCCAGTGCACTCACCAGTTGGCCCATGCCCGCCAGGGTGCGGGCCTGCGCTGCCACCTGGTTGTAGCGCGCATTGATGTAGGCGCGGCTGGCCTCGAAGAATTCGTTCTGGCTGTCAAGCAAGTCCAGCAGCGTGCGCTGGCCAATGTCGAACTGCTGGCGATAGGCTTCGCGTGACTTCTCCGTGGCCAGTCGGTGCTGGTCCATGTAGCGCTGCTGCTCGGTCAGGCTGCGCACATCGCTGTAGGCAATCGACAGGGTCTGGCGCACGTCGCGGCAGGCTTTCTCCTGCAAATCGCGCGCCTGTTCGTTCTGGTCCACCGCCTGGCGTTCACGGGCTGCATCGGCACCGCCACGGAACAGGTTGTAGTTCAGCACCACTTCAACCCCATTGACGCGCGTGTTGCCACTGATGCCGCCGGTGTTGTTCTCGTTGCTGGCGTAAGCGCGAACGTCAATGCGCGGCATGTAGGATGACTTGCGCGTGGCAATGGCCGTCTTGTAGGCGCGCACGTTCTCCACCGCAGCGTTGAGCGTCGGACTGCCCTGCAAGCCATCGCGCATCAGAACCTCGGTTGAGGCCGGCAGCGTGCCGAGCTTGAACGGGTCGGGCAGCGTGGGCAGGTTGGCTGGCGGCTTCTCGCCGACCACGCGCAGGTAGCGTGCGCTGACATCGTGCAGGTTGGTCAACTCCGTCAGCAGGTTCGACTCCGATAAGGCGAGCCGGCCGTTGGCCTGCTCCACATCGACGCCACGTCCGACGCCGCCGGCGGCGCGCTCTTCCACGTGCGCCGTGACCTGCTTGTGCTCGGCATAGTTCTGTGTTGCAGCGTCCACCAGTTCGCGGTAGCGCAAGACGTCGGCGTAGGCGCGTACGGCTTCCAGGGCCGCCGTCTCAGTGGCTTCGCTCAGTTCGTAGTAACGCGTGAGCTTGGCGTAGCCCAGGCGTTTGACTTCGTTGCCGGTGAACATGCCGTCAAACAGCATCTGTGTCAGCGAGAGCTGGGTGCTGTTGAAGCTGTAACTGCCGTAGCCACCGGGCGGCGCCAGAGGCGACTCCCGGCTTTCGCGGCCGCTGGCTGCGTTCAGATCGAGTTGCGGAAAATAGCCGCCGCGTGCCACATCGCGCTCACTATTGGCCGCCTTGAAGCCGTTCCAGCGTGCTTGCACCTCGGGGTTGCTGACCACGGCCTTGCGTGCGGCCTGGACCATCGGGGCTGGCAGTGTTTGCGCCTGGACACCCCAGGCAGCCGCCACGGCCACCACCATCATCATCAAAGGGAATTTGTTTTTCATTCTGGACCTCCTGTGAAGCGCAAACATAATGCCGTTTGCGTGGCTGCGGTTATACCGCACATTGTTACTGGATGTATCTGCGCCAACACACGCATGTAGAACAACGGCAGCAAACTCCTATTGCGCACCAGACGAACCTACTATTGGCCAGTCGAAATATCGGGACATCTGTCTCTGTCGGCCCAATGCCATATAGACTAACCTCTTCGTCCATCATGCCCAAGCTCCAGAGCATCCGTTTGAACACTGCTGTGCGCGGCTTGTGGTTGGGCGCCTGCGCATTGGTGCTTGGACTGTCGCTGGCCTACGTTGCTTCACTGGCCGAACCGAACCTGGACAAAACGCAGGCCCTGGCGCTGCAACGCTACGGTGAACGCGCGGCGCAGACGATTGCAGCCTGGCGCCAACTGATCGAAGAATCGCGCGCCTTGCCCGACAACGACAAGGTCAACAAGGTCAACACTTTCTTCAACCGCCGCGTCCTGTTCAAAACGGACATGGAGGTCTACAACCAGGAAGACTACTGGGCCACGCCGCTCGAATTCATGGGCAACGGCGCCGGCGACTGCGAAGACTTCGCCATCTCCAAGTACATGACCCTGCAAATGCTGGGCATCGGCAACGAGCACCTGCGCCTGGTCTATGTGCGCTACAAGGTCGGCACCACGACCCCCATTGCCCACATGGTCTTGGGCTATTACCCGCAGCCAACCGAAGAACCTTTGATTCTTGACAACCTGATCTCCAGCGTGCGCCCGGCCTCCATGCGCACCGACCTGTCCCCGGTCTTCAGCTTCAACGGCGACGGCCTTTGGGTTGGTGGTGCCGCCACTTCCTCTGCCGACCCCACCGCCCGCCTGTCACGCTGGCGCGATGTGCTTGCGCGCATGCGCCTTGAAGGTCTTTGATCTCTTTTTATCCAGCGAGCCCACCATGTCCCTCATCAAACAACTCTGGATTGCCATCGCTCTGGTCATGAGCATTGCCTTTGGCGGCAGCATGGTCGTGAGCGTGCTCTCAGCGCGCCATTACCTGGAGCAGCAACTGCAGGTCAAGAACATCGACAACGCTACCGCGCTGGCGCTGTCGCTGACGCAGTTGCCCAAGGACGAGGTCACGGTTGAACTGCAGGTGGCGGCACAGTTCGACGCCGGGCACTACCGCTTCATCCGCATCACCTCGCCCAAGGGCAAGGTCCTGGTCGAGCGTGTTTCCACCAGCAAGCAACTCGGCGCGCCGGACTGGTTCGTCAAACTGATCCCGATCCACACCACACCGGGGCAGGCGCTGGTGCAGGACGGCTGGATTCAGTACGGCACGCTGACCCTGGCCAGCCAGGACATCTATGCCTACAAGAGCTTGTGGGACGGCACGCTTGAGCTGCTGCTCTGGTTTGTGCTCGGCGCTGCCGTGGCGGGGCTGGCCGGCACGCTGGCAATGCGCATCATCACCCGGCCACTGGGCCAGGTGGTGGACCAGGCGCAGGCGATTGCCGAGCGCCGTTTCCTGACGATTGCCGAGCCGCGCACGCCTGAACTCAAGAGCGTGGCGCGCGCCATGAACGAGATGGTGGGCCGGATCAAGACCATGTTTACCGAAGAAGCGACGCGCCTCGAAGCCCTGCGCCAGAAGGTCAACCGCGACGCTGTCACGGGTCTGTCAAGTCGCGAGTACTTCCTGTCGCACCTGCGCGAGGCGCTGCAGGGCGATCAGTTCGGCTCCAGCGGCACCCTGGTCATGGTGCGCCTGCCCGACCTCAACGAACTCAACACCCAACTCGGTCGCCAGCAGGCCGATGCGCTGCTCAAGGACGTCGGCACCGCGCTTTACGAAAGCGGCAATGGCCACATCGGGCAGCGCGCCGGGCGCATCAAAGGCGCCGAATTTGCCATCGTCTGCCCGACCTTTGCCACCGCCACCGAAGCGGCCAAGGACATCCATGCGCGGCTGCTGCAAAACGTGCTGGCCAAGTGGCAGGATAAAGTGCCCGAACTGTTCCACCTCAGCGCCGTGCGCTACCAGCGCGAGCAGAACATGGGCGAATTGCTGGCCCAGGCCGATCAGGCACTGGCCCAAGCCGCCAGCCAGGGCCAGAACAACTGGCACGCGGTGGAAGACGGCTCGGCCAAGGCCGCACTGCCGGCCGAGCAGTGGCGCACCCTGCTGACCGAGGCCGTGACGGGCGGCCGTCTGGCGCTGAGTTTCTTCCCGGTGATGTCGGGCGACGGTGCCACCGCCCTGCACCGCGAAGGCATGCTGCGCCTGCGCACCGACGCCCAAGGCACGCTGCTCTCAGCCGGTGAATTCATGCCGATGGCAGCACAACTGAATCTGACCGCACCGATCGACCTCGGCGTGGTCAAACTCGCGATCGAACACCTGCGCACCAGCGCGGGCGACATCGCCGTGAACCTGTCAGCCGAAACCATTGCCGACCACGCCTTCCGCCACGAACTCACGCAACTGCTCAAGGCCTACCCCGAGGTCTGCCAGCGCCTGCTGTTTGAAGTGCCCGAGTACGGCGTGTTCCGCCAGTTTGATGCCTTCCGCGAACTCGCGCGCAATCTCAAGCTGCTGGGCTGCCGCGTCGGCATCGAGTATTTCGGCCAGCGCTTTGCCGACAGCGGCAAACTCGCCGACCTCGGGCTGGACTACATCAAGGTGCACCCAAGCTACATCCGCGGCATCGCCGGCAACGAAGGCAACCAGGAATTCCTCAAAGGTCTGTGCAACATGGCGCACGCCCTGGGCATCACCGTGGTCGCGCTGGGCGTGGAAAGCAAAACCGACCTGCCGCTGCTGGCGGCGCTTGGCTTTGACGGCGCGACCGGGCCGGGGGTTGGGTGAGCCGCAGAGGTCGATCCGGCTGATTGGCAGTTGAACTTACAATCAGCCGAATGATACCCAGAACAGCCGAACCCACGCTTCGCGAACTCGCCAAAGGCTACCCAGTCCTGGCACTGACGGGGCCGCGCCAATCGGGCAAGACAACACTTGCCCGCGCGGTGTTCTCTGATCACCCGTATGTGACACTGGAAAACCCGGTGCAGCGCGAGTTTGCACACAGTGATCCGCAGGGGTTTCTGAACAAGTATGCGGACGGCGTCATCATTGACGAGGCACAGCGCTGCCCCGAACTTTTTGCCTGGCTGCAAGGTGTGGTTGACCAGCAGCAGCGAGCGGGCCATTTCATCCTAACCGGGTCACAGCAATTTGGCTTGATGACCGGCATCACCCAGAGCCTGGCCGGACGCGTGGCGCTGCTGAACCTGCTGCCGTTTTCGGCCAGCGAATTGCGCCAGGTTGGCCTGCTGGCGCCAACACTGGACGAGGCGATTTTCAAGGGCAGCTATCCGCCCGTCTATGACCGCCAACTCGACCCTGGCATCTGGTACGCCAACTACGTGCAGACCTACGTCGAACGCGACGTGCGTCAGCTCATCAATGTGCGCGACCTTGGGCAGTTCCAGCGTTTCCTGCGCCTGTGCGCCGGACGCACCGGTCAGCTTCTGAACCTTAGCGCCCTGGGCGACGACGCGGGGCTGAGCCACAACACGGCGCGCGAATGGATATCGGTGCTGGAAGCCAGCTACATCATTCACCGTTTGCCGCCGCAGCATCAGAACTTCAACAAGCGCCTGGTCAAGACACCTAAACTCTATTTCCACGACACCGGCCTGGCTGCCTGGTTGCTGGGTATTGAATCACCTGCGCAACTGAGCAGTCATCCCCTGCGTGGCGCCCTGTTTGAAACCTGGGTGGTGGCCGACTACCTGAAGCAGCGCCTCAACAGCGCCCGACCCTCCAACCTGAGCTTCTGGCGCGACCGCTCCGGCCATGAAGTAGACCTGCTCGTTGAGCAAGGCGGGAAGCTCACGGCCATCGAAATCAAATCTGGCGCAACCCCGGGCAAGGATGCCACCCGCGGTCTGGACCAGTGGCGTGGTCTGGCCGGTGACCAAGCCGCGCCATCCGTTCTGGTGTATGGCGGCGACGAAGCACAAAGTCGTGGCGACATCAACATCGTGCCCTGGAACGCGCTATAGCCGTTGGATTGCTGGCCACGCTTGGCTTTGACGGCGCGACCGGGCCGGGGGTTGGGTGAAACGAAGGCCGGTTGCCGCTGCTCAAGGCGTGCGCAGCGGGGACTTGAAACGCTGGGATTCAAAATTCACTTCAATCCGGATCATTGAGCGCACCACCTGCGTTCCAACCTGCCCGGGCGAGAAGCGCGCTTGCCTGAAAACATTCACGGCAGCCTCCTCCAGCAGCGGCGGCAGCGCTGGACCATCAACACGCACCCTCTGGACATAACCGCTTTCGTCGATGAAGAGTGTCAACTGCGCCTTGATATTGAATTCGCCTGCGACCGATTCCGGGAACGGAATCTCAATGTTGCTCAACGGAACGGGCGCCAGACTCAAAAATTCGCGTGGCACGTAGTCGAACTGACCGAAACGCTCCTGTCTTGCCTTTGGCTGCAACCCACCGTCGGTCGCAGGCGTTGCGTTGGCATCTTCTGGCTGGGCGGTCTCAGCTGCGGCGCCATCCTTCAATGCCAGGCGCTGGTCGGCTGCATCGGATCGACTTTCAATCATGAGTCCGGTCGCGGCAACCCGCGTGTGGGCGTTTGCCGGGATTGCGCGGACCAAAAGGGGCCGTATGGAGGGATGTGCACCAGATAAAACAGCCCCACTGCGCTGGGTGAGCAGGGTAAAAACAAGCCAATGCAACACCAGCACTATTAACACGCAAACCCCAAACGCCTGCTTGCCGACCCCGGCCCAAGGTCGGGCGTTGGCAACGGCGGGCAACATACCGGCTACCGGCGAATCTAATTGACCAGTTCGCGCCATGAAGTGCGACGCAGGACGACATTGGCCGGCGGCGGTGGTTGCGTGTCGCTGCGCACATCGCCGCTGCTAAGCGTGCTGACTGTTGTGGCCGATCCGTTGAGCAATTGCACCACGGTCTGGCCCACAATCAGTTTGCCTTCTGCGAGCATGACGCCGGCGGCATTATCCGCCGCGTTGGCAACGGCAGCGCCACTGGCAATATCGAGCTTGTAGAGCCAGGAAGTGCCACCGATTTCACAGGCGGTTGCACTTGGCACTGTTGAGGCCACCGACAACACATTGAAGGCCAGCACCATGCTGACATTGACACGTTCGCCTGCGGTTGGCATGTCAACCGACCAACCGTTCTTTTTGCTCCAGTCCACCGCATTCGTCGTGGCGGTGCGAATACTGCCATTCGTCGTCAAAGTCTGCGCGACCAGTGTGTTACCGGCGCGCAGGTCGCCCAGACCGGTCTGCGAGAGAGCATCCTTGAAGGCGTAAATGCTTTGCGTCCCGGTAGTACCCAGGTCACTCATTCCCAGATAGCGACCGGTTGCGATGTACACCACCGGGTACTTGGCACCGAGGTAGTTCACTTCGGCAAGTTCGGGCATGATCGTGATGGGTTGCGCTACGCCACCCACGACCAGTTGCGCCAACTGAAATGCCTGGACAAACGGTTGGGTCAGACTGTCAATGTCAAAGCGCCAGACGTTTCCCAGCATATCGCCGCCATAAAAACGCTTGGCGGTGTTGTCAGTCTCTGACTCGACCCAGGCATTCAACTTGGCCAATCCGCTCGGCGTGGCAGTCGATCCAACAGCGTTGCCGCCAACCAACGTAGGAATGCTCAACAACTCCGCTCCCGTGTTGGCATTGAGCACCATGAGATGCCCGTTGCCATCGCCACTGTTGACGTTGTTGTAGCCCGAAGCGAACACCACCAACCAGGTGCCATCCTTACGCTTGGTGATGATCGGGTTGCCAAACGTGAGCCCGAGGTTGGCATCCGTGCTGTTGGTGAACTCCCACAAGGTCTTGGGATTCGCGGGATCCGTGATGTCGAGCGCGTAGTAGCCGCGCCCGCCGCCATTGAGCCCGCCAACCAGAATGGTCTTCCAGGCGCCGTTGACATAGATGTCACCCATGACCGGCGCGCCGTCAACATAAAACTGGTGGTTATTCGGATAGTTGGTGTCGGCCAGTTTGTAGAGATTGGGAATCACCATCGTCGGAATATAGGCCCACTTTTCACTGCCATCACAGCGGTCAAAGGCATGCAGCATGCCATCGTTGGCCCCCACATACACGGTACCCTGAAGCGTGACGCCATCTGCGCACAGGCCCTGCCGTGTGGTCGCCGCCCAAGTGCTGTAGCCGTTTTCGGTGTACTTGAACTTCGGTGTTCCGACAAACAAGGGCGCACCGTTGATGATGTCGCCCAGGCGGCTGTCGCGGGCCCGGTAGTTGTCATTGCTGCCACCGAGCAGGTAGGCCACCATATTGCTGCCAAGGTTTGCCGCCGTCTTGTCCGTGATCAAGCCACACTGCAGCGGTGCGCTATTGCCGCCCACGCCCGCCTTGCTGCAGAAGCCGTCAAAATAACCGTTCAAACCTGCAGAGGCGAGATTGCCATAGGTAAAATTTTGCAGGGCGCCGCTCTGGCGAAAGTAAACCTCGCGCGGATTGGCGACTAGGTCGCGTGCATCAAGCACGGCCGCAGCCGACCAACTGGTGGTACTCGAGATCGCACCCGATGTCGGATCAATACTGGAACGCTGCACGTCGCCATACCACTTGGCCGAGGTGAACTTGGCAACAAACAAATCGTTATCTCCGCTCACCGGCTGCAGCGTGCTGGTTGCCGCGGCCGACGCGGTTCCCACGATTTGCTGGATGGTAGTCAACGCGGTGTTCAGACTATTGACCAACTGAGAGGGGTCGCTGGCACTGAAATACTGCACAGCCGGAGTTGACACCGGCAGCGACGCCGTACCGAAGTCGGTACTGTTGACCGCCGCATGCCACAGATCGTCAATGTTCTCGGGTTTGGCGCCACTGCCGGCATCGCCCGGGATCGGCCAGTTGATAGCGCCCTGCTTCAGGGAATAAAAATCACCCGAACCGGCACTCTTTTGCGCGGTGTAGTTCTTGTCGTACTTGAGCAGACCACTGGCACCCAGGCCGATGGTCAGTGTGACCATGTTCTGCTTCAGAAACTTGTTGGCCGTCCCGCAGACATCCGTTCCGAGAGAACCCGTGCAGTTATTCCAGGCGGCGAGGTCACGCAAATCATTGTTGTAGTAATAAGCAGCAACGTCCGCGAGCGAATCGGTGCTGCCACCGGAAGTGCTCGGGGTGCCAGACGTCAGAGTCACTGCGCCCGTCTGAGTGACGTCGGTCAAGTTATTGGTTACTGCTGCGACGCTGGCTGTCAGGCTGCCGGAAACCGATGAGTTGGTGATCGTGACCGCAGCCGCCACTGCCGTTGCCGTTGTCGTGCTATTGGAAGGTTTCGAGCTGGCGCAAGACGTGCTGGTTGAAGTTGCTGCCACGTAACCAGAAGGAGTGACATTGTTGGTCACAACGGGCGCGGCCGCACTGACATAGTTGCTGGTCGCAGAGGGTGTGCCGTCAGGGGGGGATGGCAAATCTGTAATCGTTGGGGTACCCGGCGTGCCGGCCACTGCAGCGCCGGTATTGGTCACGACGCCATTGACCAGCGTGATGGCCTGCGTATAGGGCGTGACAATCTGCGTCTTGGATTGCGTGTAGGTGTAGAACGTCTGCGCAGTGGCCGTTGTCGTCGTCACACTGCTGAGGGAAAACTTGTCGGTCTGCGTGACTGTGGTCGTCAACTGCCCCTGGCCAGCCGGACAACTGACGGGTGAATAGAACGAACTTCCGCGCCTGCTAGACGAGGATGGCGATGCCAGGGCCGATGACTGTCCATTAATATGGTAAGTAAACGTTGAGGCGGTGATCGAGTCGACCTGGAAGGTGCCGTTATAAGTTGACGACGTCGCACCGCTAATGACGACGTTCTGGCCTGCTGTCAGGCCGGTTGGCAATGGCCCAACCGTCATCGTGCAGTTGTACTTGCCACTCACGAGCGTGCACGTGGTCACAAAACTTGTATTCGTCGTCGTGTTGTAAATGGTTCCAAGCGCATAAGTTGTCACCTTGTTGTTGGACTGCGGTGACAACGGTGTGTAGGTGTCGACCTGCGTCGTTGCAACGTTCGTGTATCGGGTCGTTGTCGTGTCAGTCTGTTTGATGATAGTTTCAGTGCTGTCCCAACTATTCGTATTGACCACGGTGGTCGAACCTCCGTCGTACTTCGGTCGCGCCGTTGGATAGGCGTTGGCACCATCCTGTTGACCGACATTCTTGCCATCCAGCCCGTACGGACCATAGGTACCGGTCTCGTTGTTAACGTTCCAGTAGCCGTCGGTGGACAGAATCGTGAAATTCTTCTGGCACGAGTACTGCATTGGATCGTAGGTTTGTCCTGGCGCCTTTTTGCCGTAATACTGACCGGCTTTGGACAAGGCACCGCGCAAGGGCGTGAAACTACCCGGGGTTGCAGCATTCATATCGGAGTAGAACGTGCTTTTCTGCGTGGCATCGAAATCGCGGATATTGAGAAAATTGGTTCCCTCCGTAACCGAGCTTTGGCTGATCGTGCTGTAGCCCACCCGATATTTGGAGTCGAGCGGCTGAAAGACGCGGCTGATGGATGACTGCGCCATCAGAATGCGGGTGCGGTAGTAGGTGTACCAGTTGGCGTAGTTCTGCGCCTCAGCGGATGCGCTGGTCACTGTCACCGCGCTGAACACGCCCGAGCCAGGAGACGCACCAATGTTGCTGCTGCATTCCTTGTAGAAAGTCGTGCCAGTGATGACAGATGAATTTAGATACGTATAAGACAGCGGCACCTGGCTGCCTGTGTAGTTGTAGTAGACCGGTGGCGAGCCGGTGCCCACCTTCAGACTACTGAGCGTGGCGCTGCCGATGGTGGACGACACCGCAACAACCAGTTGCTTGGTGCTGGTATTCCAGCTCGTTACTGTTCCGACAACGAAGGTCACACTATTGCTGCTGCTGAAAACCGTCACAATATCGCCAACCGAGTACCAACTGCTTTGCACAGTGCCGCTAAAAGTCAGCGTCAGACTGGCCCCGACCGCAGACGGGACAGCGAGCGTTGATGGCGTACTAACGCTGCGCTGGTTGCTAAGTCCGGCGGTAGAGTTAGGGAAACTCCCAGGAGTCACTGCGGTTCCGGTGGCATCCACCGGCAAGACATAGGTAGTGGTCGGGTTGTAGGCCAAGCCGTTGCATTGAGATGCCAACTTGCCATAGCCGCTGAGGTTGGCATCGTCAGGCAGGTAGTCGTAGGCCATACTGCCCGAGTTGTCCAGAATGAACATCAGGTTCGGTTTGACATTGGCCGATGAGGACGAGAACAGCGGGCCGTTAGCGATGTCGGTCGTAGCCGCGCCAGCGAGTGAACTGATGGCGGCGAGCAGGATCGCCAGCACCATTCGAGGGGCTGCTTGAGCCAACAAGTGGACGCGGAAGGTGTTCATGGTCATATGCCTTTTCAGCGCAGTCTGGTTAGAAATGCAGCATGGTTTCAGTGAAACTCACGGTGTTGCGCGCGCCTTCGGTACGCACAAGGATGCGGTAGTAGGCACTGGAACTAACCCCCGTGATCCGCCCCCCTGCCGTAAGCAATCCCCGGTCTGAAGCCGTCGTGGGCGCACTTGACGCGGGTTGGGTGCATGGATTGGTGGGCGACTGCACCAATGCGCTCTTGCACAGGCGGGTGATAACCCAGCGCACGGTACTACCCCGCACTGGCGTACCCAGTTTGGCCTGCACGCAATTGTTGAAGCTGCCTGCAGCGGCGTAACTGCATTTGCCATCGCCGAGCCAATCGACAATGTCCATCTTGTCGGTGGCGCTGGTGCTGGCGCCGGTGGGGTCCAAGTTATCCATGCTGCTGGCGTAATAGCCGGCGACGCCTTCATCCGCGTCCAGTTTGCCCTGAATCCGGCGCTGATCGAGGGCTGCGATTGCTTCTGCGGCAACGACGGCACTGGCAGCGGTCGCGTCCTGCTTGAAAGCCAGGTTGCCCACAATCAAGGCGCCAATGTCCACGGAGCGCACCAGCGCCACAGCGGCCAGCGACAACACCACCAGCGTCATGATGGTGAACAGCAAAGACATGCCGCGCTGCCGGGCGGCGGAGAAGGTCAAAAGGGATCCGGTTGCCACGTTCGCAGTCCTCGGTTCAGGAAGTCCAAAGCAGATTGATCAGGGGAATCACGGTGTCAAAAACCTTGTAGCGGTAGTGCTGCCAGTCGGTGCCGACCGTGGTATTGACATTGAGGGTGATGCACTTGCTGGCGCCGCAAGTCGCAGGGGTCGGGCTGACGGTGGTCGCGGTGCCAACATCCCACAAGGGATTGGCGCTGGTGACCACATCTTTCTCGTACTGACTGCTCTGTGCCACCAGCACGATTCGGACTGAACGCACCTGTATCCATCCTGCGTTCGTGGTTGGCGTCACCTGGTCGTAGGTGTCGACTATGCCGTCGGCATTGGTGTCCTTGCCGTACAGGGCCTGCAGGATGACGATATTAGGAAACAGGTCGGTTGGCGTGGCTGCCGTAGCCGGGCTGCTGGCGGAAAAACGACGCAACTGCAAGGTATTGGTCGCAGAGATTGCATAGCGATGGTCGAGCACACTGCCCAGGTTGAGCAGGATGTCGCCAAAGGTATACACCAGAGTCGGAAAGAGCGCGGCATTCCAGGTGGCAACCTCGTCCGCGCGGTTGATCTCGCCGTCGACGGTTGGGGCCGCCGTCACCTTGAAAGCCTCGCAACGTGATGCGTTGGATTTGGCCGCGAGCATGATGTCACCCAAGCGCACACCAAGATTCGAGGTGACAGGAAACACTGTTTTCAGCGTCCCGGCGCCGCCCGGGTTGTAGCTCGGCAGGATCACCTGCAGCGGGATCGCGTAGCTGGGTTTGGCGCTGCTCAGAACCTGGACGACATTGCGATTGGCGTCGCTGGCGTCAATCACGACCGGGGCCAAAACGGTGGCAAATGTGGGTGTGCCGGCGCCAGTCGCAATATCAGCGCCGTTGTACTTGGCATAAATCGGACAGCCCAGCAGCGCGGGGCTGCTGGTAAAACCATAGCCCGCCATCTGGAGGTCACGCTGAATCGCATAGAGGGCCTGGGCACCGTTGAGTTGCGCATCGGTACCGGCGGTAGTGGTGCGCTTCTGACTCTCTGAGAAAAGAAGCACCTGCGCAACCACCAGCGTTGTCAACAGACCAATCACCACAGCCACGAGCAGCTCCACCAAAGTGAAGCCGCGCATGGCGCGCACGGGCTTAGTTGACGAGAACAGAGGTGCTTGTTGCATAGGAATGCGAGCCTTCATTGGGCACGGTCCAGGTTAGTGTGATGCTTACCGCACCGCTTGCCTGATCGGCGGTTACGACGGCACTACCAGCCGGAAGGACTGAGGCCACCTTGTGCTGCCAGTCCAGGCATCTTGGGTAGCCTGCGCAACTCGCGGTGGCGTAGTTTGGAAGGTTTGCATTGCTATCGATCCACATGAGGCCGATGACCTCGCTCGCCAGACTGGATGCATCAGCACGGAACTTACCCGCACTTTGAGCGCGCGTCATTGACGCCTGCAGACCCACCAGACCGAGCACGCCAATGGCAAATATCAGAATGGCAATCAAGGCTTCGATCAGCGCCACGCCGGATATGCGTTGACGCGAAGTGCTGTATTGGCGCCACCTGGGCCGGGTGCGGATTGGATGTTGTTTCATACGCTGGCGCTCAGGTGCTCAAGAGGATTTCAAATTCTGGTCCGGACTGCATCAGGCGGGGCAGGCGCGCGGGTCGGTCGAGGTCACATCACGATCGCACATGCGCACGCCACCACCGGCAGATACCACAACCCGCAAGCGACGCGCACCGCCACTGGCATGGGTGACGTCAACCGTCGCTATCTGATTGGGCAGGCGGCAGTTGTCAGCCGGCGGCAAAGTGGCATCAACAATCTGGCCGAAACCATTGAACCGCACGCACTGGGCAGCCGACGGCGTGGCTGATTGCGAGAGCACCGTGACCCCACTGCCGCCATCACCGACCGCATGCGTCTCGACAATCATGGGGGATATCGTCGGATCGGGCGCCGTCGCGCAGTGGCCGGTGGGGTCGCTTAGGCTGATGACCCACGAACCGGATGCTGAAGACAGGGCGCAACTGTTGTCAACAATTCGCTCGTCCGAACCCGACACCAACCAAAACGTGACATTGGCATTGCGCCGCAGCGCTTCGGCGCGGGCTCGCTGCAAACCCATTTGCAAAGCTTCGGCTGTGTTGCGCACACGCGTGTTGCGCATCCAGCCAGTCACTGAAGGAGCGGCGGCGGCCAACAGCAGCGCCAATATCGCCATCGTGATCGCAACCTCCACCATGCTGAAGCCGCGTTGGGTGCGCGCGATTGGCATTAGCATTCGCTTCCGGTAACGAGCCAGCACGCCTTGCTGGAAGAAACGCCCTTGAAACTGGTCGTACCCTTGATGCCGGCGTTGGTGAGCGTGTAAGCATGTCCGACAGCGGCCCCGGAGGAACCGGTGGCGGTCAGGGTGTAGGTCTGATAGGTGCCTGACGTCGCGCAAGAATAACTGAAGTACTTGGCCGAGGCCGGCGCGAAATCGAGAATCGCCGTGCCACAGGTACCGTTGGTGCTGTAAGCGCGGTTATCCTGATAGAACTGCTCAAGCTTGACCCGATAGTCCGACAGGAACGTGAAGGCCTCAGGCAGTTCACCACGACGGACGTAATCCTGATACGACGGCACTGCAACCGCCGCCAGGATGCCAATGATGGCAACCACAATCATCAGTTCGATGAGCGTGAAACCTTGCGTCAGTTTTCGTTTGAACATGTGAAATCCATGATTACAAGTCAGATTCAATACTACCGGCGCGACTGCGCATCCGATACTCCGGCCTGACGGGCGGTTGACTGGGGGCGATGAGTGGCGCAGTGTAAGCGGCTAGCCATGGCACCTTGACACAGGGGCCGGCAATATGCGAGGCGGTTGACTGCGCTCAGACCTGAGGCTGCCAGCGATGCGGAAGCAACTCGTCGATTCGGCTGTTCAGGTGCGAGGGCAACCGCGTGAGAAC
>CAIWNX010000187.1 GCA_903914175.1 uncultured beta proteobacterium
GGTCAGACGCACTTTGGCGACTTTACGCAGAGCAGAATTCGGTTTTTTGGGCGTTGTGGTGTACACACGGGTGCACACACCGCGACGCTGCGGAGAATTTTGCATCGCGGGGCTTTTGGACTTGATCGTTTCGACCTCTCGTCCCTGACGCACTAGCTGATTAATGGTTGGCATTGAAAAACGTCCCTCAACGTTTGGTAACTGAAAACGTGAAACCCTTCGGAGATTCCGAAAAGCCTTCGACTATATCAGGTCAAGGGTTTGCCCGCAATGAAGTTCTTTGAACTTTGGCCAAAAGACTGGTTTGCGTGCGCTTACTTTTGTGAAATAAGGCTATTTGATCCACAGGCGCACGGCATCCCAAGCCCGGCCCAGGATTCCCGCCTGCTCGACCGCTTCCAGCGCGACGAGCGCAATGTCAACCAAGGGCTGCTCTGCACTGCTGACTTTCAAGGTCGCCAATTGCTGCCCTTTCTCAAAAGGTGCGACCAGTGGGTCCGCTCGGACAATCTGGGTCTTCAGTTTGCCCGCCATACCGGTCGGAACGGCAACCACAATCGCCTCGGTACGGCCCAGTTTGACGGTTGATGATTTGCCTTTCCATACGGCTGGCGAAACAACCGCCTGGTTGGCGTCAAACAACTTGACCGCTTCATAGGCCGTATAGCCCCAATTCAGCAGTTTCTGGGACTCATTGGCACGCGAATTTTCACTCGCGGCGCCCAGCACAACAGACAGGAGTCGGCGGCTTCCCGTCGTCCCCGGCGCACCGGTCGTCGCCCCGGAAGCGCCCAGACTTGCAAAATCCCGCCTGGCAGTGGCAATCAGACAATAACCTGCTGCCTCGGTGTGACCAGTCTTCAAACCGTCAACGGAGGGGTCGCGAAACAACAACAGATTACGGTTGCTGTCATTGGCCGCCGGGGTTCCAGGGTAACGGTATTTCTTGATGGCGTAATAAGTGACGTAATCGGGGAAATCATGCATCAATCGGGACGCCAGAATGCTTAAATCCCGCGCTGTGGTGGTATGGCCTGCCTCGGTCAGCCCTTCCGGATTTTTGTAGCTGGTGGATTTCATGCCAAGCGCCTTGGCCTGCTCATTCATCAATTGCACGAAGCGCTCGACAGTTCCCCCAACGCCTTCCGCCAGTGCCATGGTCGCATCATTTCCGCTTTGCACGATCATGCCTTTAAGAAGGTCTTCCACCGGCACCATCATCTTGGGATCAATGAACATACGCGAACCCGGCATCTTCCAGGCGCGCTCACTAACCGGCAGGGTCTGCTTCAGATCAATTTTTTTACTGCGTAAAGCGTCAAAAACCAGATAGGCGGTCATCAACTTGGTCAAGGATGCGGGCTCCACAGCAACATCGATGTCCTTTTCAGCCAGCATTTGATTGGCTGTGACATCCAGCAACAAATAGGCGCGGGCGGCGATTTCAGGGTGTTGCGGCATCTGCGCAGAAGCCGAAAAACAGATAGCAGCCGCAATGGCAATCAGGAAGATTTTCATGGGAGTATGAGCCGTCACACGTGGCAACTGACTGGAGGGAAATAGGTTTGCATCAAAGGAACCCGTTTAACATGTTTGAGAACGGGGAACGGAGGTCAATATGGATTAACGCCCCGAATCGCCAGGAATCAGCAAACGCTCAACCACCCGGCCATTCTTCAGGTGCGATTCAACGATTTCGTCAATGTCCTGATTGTCCACAAAGCTGTACCAGACCGCTTCCGGGTACACCACAGCAACCGGTCCGGCAGCACAGCGGTCCAAGCAGCCTGACTTGTTGACCCGGACTTTGCCTGGGCCTGCCAAACCCGCCGCTTTAACCTGCGATTTACAGCGCTCAAAACCATCGAGCGCAGCATGCTGTGCACAGCAGGCTTCACCGTTTTTGCGCTCGTTGAGGCAGAAAAAGATGTGCCGTTCGAAATAAGAAACGTGCTGCGCAATGTCGGCGACAACGCCGCCTTCGGTGTTGCTGCAATTGGATTCAGTCATCGTGCGATTCTATTGTTTTGAATCGGCTCCTGCGATCTGCGTCAGCACATAGGCCAAGGCTGCGTATGGCCATACCCACCCCAACCACTGCGCCAATCCATGAAAGCGGATGAAGCGCCCTTGCTCCCAGGTTGACAATGTCTGCGCGAAATACGGACTGGTCGGAGCCTGATTGATCAGGCTCAGATAAATCCCCAATGCCAGCAGCACCAGCGCCACACAGGCCCGACGTGGCAACCACAGCAGCAGGATGACAAACACAAGTGCCGTCATCATGCCAACCCTGACCGGCAGACTGAACCAGGCCCATGCGTGCTCCGGCCCATAACTCAAGGCTGCGGACAATGCGCTGCTCACCAGCCCAAGAAAGAATAGCAGCAGCACAAACAAGGCACGCTGCGACATCGCACGAATGATGCAATAACCAAGCAGACACGGAATCAACAACCCCAACATCACGCAAACCAGTTCAACGCCCGGCACCAATGGCTGTAATTCAATATCTCGCACCGGCAACCAATCCAGAAAAGGGGTGTCGTGCAGCGCATCGGCCAGCGCTGTTTCCAGCCGCTCCAACACCTGCCCGAGGCCGAACGGCACGGCAGCGGGAAACAGCAGCGTCAACGGCCACAAACCCAGCAAGACCAGGCCGCCGCGCGCATCGGGCACAAACCAGCGGGCACGAAAGCGACTCCAGCGTTGAATCATCCCCAGCCGTTCCAATGCCCAGGCTGTCATGGCCCCAAGCCAGGCGCCAAAGACATTGAGCGCCAAATCGACATTCGAGGGAACTCGCGCCGGCAAGTAGTTTTGCAGCGACTCCATCGTTAGCGATAGCACCCCCGCCAACAAGGTCGCCAGGCTAACCGTGTGCCAGCTTCGCCCGCTGCGCCGGGCACTGAGCACGAGGAGAAACCCAAACGGCATGTAGCCCAGCACATTGACCGCGACATCAAACCCCGTCCAATAGCGGGGCAAAGGGCTCGTCAGAAAACCCCAGGGCACGACGCCCTGGTAACGCCAATCCGAAAACGGATAAAGACTGGCATAAACGAGGAGTCCGGCGTAAATCACCGCCAGAGGCGAGGCCGAAGTCTTGTGCATCGGCACAGTTTAGGGCAAAAAAAAACCCAGCACGAAGCTGGGGTTGCAAGCCTATTAGCTGTCACACATCAAGGCCCCGCTCAGGGAGGAAAAGCGGGAGGCGGCGAACCGCCCGCGTGTAATATAGCAAACTTAAGAATTCATTTCAAGTGACCTGAAAAAATTGACCTGTCAAAAGCGTGCATCAGCGTGGAATTGATTCATGCCCTTGACATTACCGATTCACCACTACACTTTCACCATGAAACAGCATGCCCCTTACCCCATGGGTCGTCCCCGCCGCCTGCGGCGCGACACCTTCACGCGCAATCTGGTACGTGAAAACGCGGTCTCAGCGAACGATCTGATCTACCCGGTATTCGTGGTTGACGGAAAGCAGCAACGCCAGGCCGTCCTGTCCATGCCGGGGGTGGAGCGGCTCAGTCTGGACCTTCTGTTGCCGGTAGCCGAGGAATGCGTCCGACTCGGCATTCCGGTCATGGCCTTATTCCCGGTGATCGATCCGGCGCTGAAAACACGCGACGGCAGCGAAGCATTGAACCCAAACGGCCTGATACCGCGCGTGGTGCAAGCCCTTAAGAAAGAATTTCCTGATCTGGGCGTGATGACCGACGTCGCGCTGGACCCCTTCACCAGCCACGGGCAAGACGGCCTGCCCGACGCCGACGGCTACATCCTGAACGATGAAACCGTTGCAGTACTGGTCAAACAGGCGCTGACACAAGCTGGCGCCGGCGTCGACATCGTCGCGCCCAGCGACATGATGGATGGCCGCATCGGCGCTATCCGCCAGGCGCTGGAAGCCAACCATTTCATCCACACCCGCATCATGGCCTACAGCGCCAAGTACGCCAGCGCGTTCTACGGCCCGTTTCGCGATGCCGTCGGATCAGCAGCCAACCTGGGCAAGGGCAACAAGAAGGTCTATCAAATGGACCCGGGCAATTCGGATGAGGCCTTGCGCGAGGTGGCCATGGACATCGCCGAAGGCGCCGACATGGTGATGGTCAAACCCGGCATGCCTTACCTTGACATCGTGCGCCGCGTCAAAGACGAGTTCAAGGTCCCGACCTTTGCCTACCAGGTCAGTGGCGAATACGCCATGCTCAAGGCCGCCGCTGCCAATGGCTGGCTCGACCACGACGCCGTCATGATGGAGAGCCTGCTCGCCTTCAAGCGTGCCGGGGCCGACGGCGTGCTGACCTACTTCGCCCGCGATGCAGCCCGCCTGCTTCAAAAATAGCGGCCTCGAAACGACAGCTGCTGACGACAAGCCATTTTGACGATGTGAAGCGCAACCCAGCCGATGCGCATCTTCACCATCAACGCCACCCAGGTCACCGAAAGCAGTGATCTGGGCGCACTGACAGGCGCACACCTGCCGCAGCACGCATATCTGTGGATCAGTTGCACGCGAGCGGAGTTCGACCGCCTTCAGTCGCAAATCCAGACGGTGCTGCAAACCCTGTGCGGCGTGCAACTGGTGGACCTGCACATCTCCGACCTGTTGAACCAGCAACTGCCGTCCCATTACGACTACACCTCGCAGTACGACGTGCTGGTTTTCCGCCGACTGGCCGCCGGTAACGCCGAAGGCGAGACCGTGCAAACCGGACTGCCAGCGCACCTGCTGCCAGCGCGCGGCGGCCCGCCGGTGCTGCGGCGCATCGACACCAGCCCGGTCGGTTTTGCCGTGTTCGATCAGCTCCTGCTTTCGGTGCACCCCAGCGACTGCGCCGTGCGCGACGCCTACGCTGACAAGCTGCTGCAATGGGCCGCATCCGAGTCGCGCGCCGTTGGGGCGCGACTGCCCGGCACCCCGGCCGACCTGATGCTGCGCATCATCAACCAGATGGTCGATGGTTACCTGGGCTTGCGCCGCCAATTGACGCAACAACTCGACCATTGGCAGACGGAATTGATCAATCCGAAAACTCGCTTCAATAACTGGGCCGCCCTGCTGGAAGCCCGGCTGGCACTGCACCATCTGGACGAAATCTGCGAAGACCAGCGCAGCGCCATGCAAGACTGGATCGAAGCCTTGAAAGCCTGGCCCGCTGCCGATACGCCAGCCGCCCAGCGTGAAAGCGACCTGCTGCAGGTTCGCAGTCGTGACGTGCTGGAACACATTGAACGCGTTGTGCACCACGTACGGCGTCTGGAGCAAAGTGCCGAAACGGCGGTTCAGATGCACTTCAGCGCCCAGAGCCACCGCACCAACGAAATCATGCGCACCTTGACCGTGCTGACCGCCATCTTCCTGCCCCTGAACCTGATCGCCGGCATCTTCGGCATGAACTTTGAGTTCATCCCGCTGCTGCACCGTTCAAACGGTTTCTGGCTCGCCATGAGTCTGATGGTCTTGACCGCAGTTGGCTTGGTAGTGTTCTTCTGGCGCAAGCGTTACCTGGAACGCTCGGCGCGCTGAACCCGGCCTGCGCACGCTCACGCGATAATCGGCGCCCTGATCCGTTTTCTTCTGCTCGCAGACGACGAAAAGTGCGAACATCCCTTCCGCCAACCATTTGGAACAAAGCAATGAATCTCCTATCAAAAATCGCGACTTCAATCGGCATCTTCACCCTGGCCGTTGGCAGTCTGCACGCGCAAAACAGGGAACTGGTTGTCGGCTCCAGCGCCACCTACCGCCCGTTTGCCTATGAAAATCCGAGCAAGGAAATCGTGGGCTACGACGTGGACATCATCAAGGCGGTGGCACAAAAGTCCGGACTCCAGATCAAGATCGTCAACACACCCTGGACCGGCATCTTCGCCGCCCTCAACAACGGCGATGTGGATCTCGTCATTTCCGGGGTCACGATCAACGACAAGCGAAAGCAGTCCTATGACTTCACCATGCCCTACTTCGAAGCACGTCAATTGATCGCCGTGCAAAAGGACAGCCCGGTCAAGGCGCTCAAAGACCTGGCCGGCAAGAAAATCGGCGTTGTCACCGGCAGTACCGGCGACGACACGGCCTCGCGCGAATTCGGCAAAACCAACCCGGACATTCGCCGCTTCGAGAGCACGCCAGTCGTGATCTCGGAACTGGTCAACAGCGGTGTCGACGCCGCCATCGGTGACAACGGTGTCATCGCTTTCCGTGCGCAGGAACACAAACAACTCAAGACTGTCAACGATCCGAGCTTCCCGAAAGAGTTCTTCGGCATCGTCGTCAAACAGGGCAACAAGGCCCTGCTTGACAAGCTCAACTCCGGACTGACAGCGGTCAAGGCCGACGGCAGCTACGCGCAGATCTACAAGAAATGGTTCCAGGCAGAGGCACCGGTCCTGCCTGCGCAGTAAGCCGCGACAACACACTGTAGCGAATGGACCAGTTACTCTGGTTCGGCTGGTTTCGCGCCGACATCATTGTGGAATATGCCGTGCTGTTCTGGCGCGGCCTGCAGATGACCATCCTGGTTACGCTGATCTGCATCGTTCAGGGCACCGTGCTGGGACTCGCGATTGGCATGGCCCGACTGGCCGACGCACGCCATGCGCCGGCGCGCCAGTTGTGCCACTACGCTCTGCGCTGGCCAGCCACGGTCTACGTCAGCTTTTTCCGTGGCACGCCACTGTTTGTGCAAATCCTGCTGATTCACTTTGCCCTGCTGCCGCTGTTCATCAACCCGGCCGACGGTCTGCTGATTTCGGGTGAAACCGCGCGCAACCTCAAGCAGAACTATGGCGCCTTCATGTCCGGCGTGGCGGCCCTCACGCTCAACGCCGGCGCCTATATCTCGGAAATCTTCCGCGCCGGCATCCAGTCGATCGACCGCGGGCAGACCGAAGCTTCGCGTTCGCTCGGCCTGTCGTTTGCGCGCACCATGTATCACATCGTCCTGCCGCAGGCGTTTCGCAGAATGTTGCCGCCGCTGGGCAACAACGCCATCTCGCTGCTCAAGGATTCATCCCTGATCTCGGCCATCGGCCTGGCCGAACTGGCTTACGCTGCGCGCACAGTAGCTGGTGCGTATTCACGCTACTGGGAACCCTATCTCGCGATTTCACTCATGTACTGGGTGCTGACCCTGGCCCTGGCCTATGCGATCAAAAAACTGGAGGCTCGCTATGGCAGAGGTGATTCGCGTTGAGGGCCTGACAAAACGGTTCGGATCACTGGCCGTGCTGCAGGGGATCGACTGCGTCATCGAGTCCTCCGAAGTGGTCTGCGTCATCGGCCCCTCGGGCTCGGGCAAGAGCACTTTTCTGCGCTGCCTCAACGGCCTTGAAGAAGCGTCAGGCGGAACAGTACGTGTGCACGGCGTCTCGGTGCACGACCCCAGGACCGATGTCGACGCCTTGCGTGCAGAAATCGGCATGGTGTTTCAGCGTTTCAACCTTTTTCCGCACCGCACGGTGCTGGAAAATATCACGCTGGCGCCGAGCAAGGTGCGCCGACTGAGCGCGAACCAAGCCCGCGAGCGCGCCCGTGAACTGTTGGCCAAGGTCGGCCTGCTCGACAAGATCGACGCCTACCCGAACCAGCTCTCGGGCGGCCAGCAGCAGCGCGTCGCCATCGCGCGCGCATTGGCCATGCAGCCGCGCATCATGCTGTTTGACGAACCCACTTCGGCGCTTGATCCGGAACTGGTCGGGGAAGTGCTGGCGGTGATGCAGACGCTGGCCGAAGAAGGCATGACCATGCTGGTCGTTACGCACGAAATGGGTTTTGCGCGTCAGGTTGCCGACCGAGTCCTCTTCATGGACGAAGGATTGATTGTCGAGACAGGCACACCAGCCGACATCTTCGACCGCCCGCAGCAGGAGCGCACCCGCAAGTTCCTGAGCAAGGTGCTGTAACACACCTGCCAGCGCCGGCTATCAAGTCAGATGCCGGGCGAAAAATTCCAGCGTGCGCTCACGCGCGAGGGCGGCAGATGCGGCGTCGTAGGCGCCGCGATGGTCACAATTGAAACCGTGCGTCGCCGGGTACATCTGCACTTCCACCCCGGGATGCGCCTGCCGCAATGCCGCCACACCTTCAAGCGGAATCGACTGATCGGTCTGCGCGAAATGCGCCAGCACCGGGCACTTCGGCTGGCGTGCGATCTCGGCTGGCGCCGTCATGCCGCCACCGTAATACGGCACGGCCGCGCTCAGGCCCGAGAGTTGGCAGGCCGCGCGCCAGGTCAGCAGTCCGCCCCAGCAGTAGCCAACCACCGCCACCTTGCCTACGCTGGCCGCGTAATCGATCGTCGCCTGGATGTCCTGCTGCACACCGGGCTCCGGCAAGGCCTCCGCCGCCGCCTTCAGCGCGATACCGGCTGTGATGTCAGCCGGCGTGTAACCCAGTTCAATGCCCGGCTGCAAGCGATGGAAAGTGGCCGGCGCCAACGCCAGATAACCCATCGCCGCAAAACCTTCGGTCACCGCGCGGATGTGGGCGTTGACGCCGAAGATCTCCTGCAACACGACGACAGCCGCCTTCGGTTGTCCCGCCGGGCGCGCCTCATAGGCCGCGAATTTGAAGCCATCCGGTGCCGTCAACTCGATGAAATGTGCCATGCCATACCTTCAAAAAAATATTTCAGTTGGAATTGAGTTTGCGCTCAACAAAATCAAGCCGGTCCTGGCCCCAGAAGATTTCGCCGTCGATCACATAACTGGGCGCACCAAAGACGCCTGCATCGATCGCCGCCTGGGCGTTGGCGTCATAGCGTTCGTGCGCCGCCGGCGCGCGCGACTGCGCCAGCCGCTCGGCCGCCAAGCCGGACTCGACCAGCAGTTCGGCCAGCGTCCCGGCATCGGCAATATCGCGCTGCTGCACCCAGACCGCAGCCAGGATGGCCCCACTCAAGCGCAAGGCTGCTTCGGCACCATCCTGCAAATCCACCGCAACGATCAAGCGCCCGGCATCGTCGCCTGCCACCGGAAAGAAGCGCGGCTGCAGATTCAGCGGCAGCTTCAGAACATCACGAAAGCGCGCCAGTTCCTGCAGCCGGTAGGCCTGGCGCTGCGGCGCGCGCTTGCCCAGCGGCAGTCCGCCGGAGACAGCAAACACCTTGCCGAAGTCAGCCGGCAGTACGCGCACCGCGGCTTGCGCTGCACAGGCCATGGCGACCAAGCGCGCATGACCAAGGTAGGTCCAGGGGCTTTGCGGCGCGAAATAGTAATCAACGGTCTTGTTCAATGTGTCTCCTTGCCAGAAATCAGGTCTGGTTCCAATGCGCAACTTTGCGGCTACCATGTCCGCGTTGCCAACCCAGTTTTAACCCATATTCTTCCAAACCGCTGAACCATGGTTAAACCCGTCCTCCTGATTACCGGCGGCGCGCGTGGCATTGGTGCTGCCACCGCGCTACTGGCCGCGCAAAGCGGCTATGCCGTGGCCATCAATTACCGGGCCGGCTCGCTCGCAGCAGGCGCGGTGGTGCAAAAAATCCACGCCCACGGGGGCCATGCCATCGCGCTGCAGGCCGACGTTGCAAATGAGACCGAGGTCATGGCCATGTTCAAGCGGGTCGACGCCGAACTCGGACGCCTGACAGCGCTGGTCAACAACGCCGGCATCGTCGACGTCGCGGCGCGCGTTGACGAAATGAGTGTGGCCCGACTCAAGCGCATGTTCGACACCAATGTGCTGGGCAGTTTCCTGTGCGCGCGCGAAGCGGTGCAGCGCATGAGCACACGCCACGGTGGTGGCGGCGGCGCCATCGTCAACGTCTCCAGCGCCGCTGCGCGGCTCGGGGGCGCCGGCCAGTACGTCGACTACGCCGCCAGCAAGGGCGCCATCGACACCTTCACCATCGGCCTGGCGCGTGAAGTCGCGGCCGAAGGCATTCGTGTCAATGCGGTACGCCCCGGCATCATCGACACCGAGATCCATGCCTCTGGCGGCCAACCGGACCGCGCCCGCCTGCTGGCGCCGCAGGTACCGCTGCAACGCGCTGGCAGCGCAATCGAAGTGGCGCAAGCCATCGTCTGGCTGCTCTCCAATGAATCGAGCTACAGCACCGGCACCCTGCTCGACGTGTCCGGCGGACGCTAGCGCCCAGCACCTCCATCACACGTCAGGCAGAATCCAGCATGGATTTCAAACCTCTCGTCACGCTGATGGCCATCGTCAACCCGCTGGCCATCGTTCCCTTCTTCATCCACTACACGCAGGACTTCACGCGTGAGCAGCGCCGGCGCACGATCTGGATTTCGTCCTTCAGCTGCTTTGTCGTGATCGCCGTCAGCGCCCTGATGGGCCTGCATATCCTGGACTTCTTCGGCATCTCACTGGCCAGCTTTCAGGTCGGCGGCGGCATGTTGTTGCTGACCTCGGCGCTTGCCATGCTCAATGCGCAACCGGCCGAAGCCAAGTCGAATGAAGAAGAGATGCACGACGCCGCCGCGCGCGCCAGCATTGCCGTCGTGCCGCTGACCATTCCCTTGCTGACCGGCCCGGCCACCATGTCGACGGTCGTGATCTACGCTGAAAAAGCCAAGACCCTGCTGCAGCTCGGCACCCTGGTCGGCTATGGCGTCGTCATTGCGCTGGCCACCGCCCTGTGTTTTGCACTGGCGCAGCCAATTGCACGCGGACTGGGCAAAACCGGCATCAACGTCATGACGCGCCTGATGGGGCTGATTCTGGCGGCGCTGGCAGTCGAAGTGATGTCGGACGGGCTGATCAAACTGTTTCCGGCCCTGGTGAAATAGGGCGAGCACTATGGCCCTGCACACCTGGCTTCTCTACCTGGTCGCAGCGATTGGCCTGTCGCTGACACCGGGACCCAACAGCCTGCTGGTGCTGACCCACGGCGCGCTGCACGGCCAGCGCAAAACCCTGTTCACGGTAGCCGGCGGCGCAATTGGTTTCGTGTTCCTGATTGCGCTGTCGATGCTCGGTATCGGCGCCGTGCTGCAAACATCGGCCAACGCGCTGACCATTCTCAAACTGGTGGGTGGTGCCTACCTGGTCTGGCTGGGTATCGGCCTGTGGCGCGCGCCGGCAATCGACCTGCGCCCAGACCGGGCCGCCAGTATCAGCAAAGGATCCGCCATGTTCTGGCAGGGTCTGCTGACCGCCATCTCCAATCCGAAAGCCCTGTTGTTCTACGGCGCCTTCCTGCCCCAGTTCATCGATCCCAAACGTGACCTGCTGCAGCAGTTCATCGTGATGGCGACCATCTTTGTCGTGATCGAGATTGCAGTGGAGTACCTGCTGGCGCTATTGGCGAACCGCATTCGCCCCTGGCTGGAGCGCGCCGGCAAGCGCTTCAACCGCGTCTGCGGCGGCATGTTCGTGGCCATGGGGCTGGCGCTGCCAATGACGCGCTGACCCTGATCGATTTATTTTTTTGTCGCTTTTTTCGCCGGGCCACTTCCCTCGGCGCGCGCCAGTTGGGCCGGGCTGCTTTCACTGGTGCAGGCACCAACGATTCTGGCCATCTGGCGGCTCACACTGACATAAGCATGGCCGATGCGGCTGTCAAAGTAGAGCGAATCACCACGCGCCAATCGCAGCAGCTCGCCACTCTCAAAGTAAACATCGATGGTGCCGAACATGACGTGCGCAAACTCCTCGCCTTCATGGCGCACGAAATCTTCAGGGCCGTTGAAGCTGCGGGCATGGACGGTGCCCAGGATCGGACTCATCTGCTTGCCCACCACGTCGGTTCCTAAAAACTCGTAGGAGAAAGCCTGACCCCGGTACAACACACCTTCACCAGCGCGTGTCAGCACCGGTCGGTCAAGCCGGCTGGTCTTGGCATCAGCCGGCGAGAACATGGCGGCCATGTCCATCGCCAGCGCACGACCGAGCGCCGAGAACTTTTCATAACTGAGCGTGAGTTGGCCGCGCTCGGCGCGCGAGATTGTGGTGATCGAAACGCCCGAACGCTCGGCCACTTCGGCCAGCGTCAGCCCCTGGCGCTGGCGCGTGGCGCGCAGCCGCTTGCCGAACGTCGCGCGATCAAGCGTGCGCGACGCCTTGTCACGCGGGACACTGGATGCTGTTTTCAGTTTCGCCATGGGTCATCTGCCAAGTGAACAAAGAGGACGTTACGGCTGGACTTTACGACAAATTACGGCAAATCAAATTTGCGTATCTGCAAATTTCATATTAGACTGGCCCGCAAATCTTTTCATCCTGACCAGCGCGTGCGCAAGTCATGTGATCCGCCTGGAAAACTCAACGAGATACCGCAGATGCCGCAACAGGCTGACTTTCTCATCATCGGTGGCGGCATTGCCGGCGCCTCCGTCGCCTACTGGCTCTCACCGCATGGCCGCGTGATCCTGCTGGAGCGCGAATCACAACCCGGTTACCACTCGACCGGGCGCTCGGCCGCGATGTTCATGGAAAGCTACGGCACGCCCCAGGTCTGCGCGCTGACCCGGGCCAGTCGCGCATTTTTTGAAAATCCGCCGGCCGGATTTGCTGACAGCCCGGTGCTCTCGGCGCGCGGCGCCATGATGGTCGCCACACAGGGACAGGACGCGCTGCTGGCCAACTACTGGGAAAGTGCACGCACCTTGTCGCCTAACGCAAGGCTGCTCGACGCCAGCGCGGCCTGCGCCATGGTGCCGGTGCTGCGAGCCGACCGGGTGCTGGGCGCTGTCCATGAACCCGATGCGCTGGCCATGGATGTGGACGTCCTGCACCAGGGCTATCTGCGCGGTATTCGCCGCTCCGGTGGCACTGTCGTCTGCAATGCCGAGGTGACGGCGTTGCAGCGTTCAGCACAGGGCTGGCAGCTAAGAGCCGGTGGTATTGACTATGCGGCGCCCGTGGTCCTCAACGCCGCCGGCGCCTGGGCTGACGTGGTGGCGAGCCTGGCCGGGGTGCGGCCCATCGGATTGCAACCCAAACGCCGTTCCGCCTTCATCTTCGCGCCGCCCCAAGGCGTGAGCAGCAACGACTGGCCGCTGACCATTGGCATTGACGAAGACTGGTACTTCAAGCCCGACGCCGGCATGCTGCTGGGCTCACCGGCCAACGCAGACCCGGTGCCACCGCAGGACGTTCAAGCGGAAGAACTCGACATCGCGCTGGCCATCGACCGTATTGAATCGATGACCAGCCTGTCCATCCGCCGCCCAAGCCGCACCTGGGCCGGACTGCGCTCTTTCGTCGCCGACGGCGATCTGGTCGGCGGCTTTGACGCCGATGCGAGCGGCTTCTTCTGGGTCGCAGCCCAAGGCGGCTACGGCATCCAGACCTCGGCCGCCATGGGCGAAGCCTGCGCCGCGCTGGCGCGTGGCTTGCCAATACCCGAGCGCATCGCATCCTTCGGTCTGAACGCCGCCATGCTCGCTGCGCAGCGGCTGGCTGCGCGCGCCGATAACGCCAGCGCCAGCATCGCCTGACATTCCTTCTTAACCCAAGCCAGAGAACCCCACACCATGCGCGTCTTCAGCGGAGCCCTCGCCACCGAAACCAACACCTTCGCCCCGATGCCAACCGGCCTGGCCTCGTTCAACGACCGCGGCTACTTTCCGGCCGGCAAGCACCCCGACCACATGCTCTACTTCAGCGGGCCGCTGTGGGCGGCGCGACTGCGCGGTGCCGAGCGCGGCTGGGACCTGGTCGAAGGCATGGTCGCCGGCGCCCAGCCCAGCGGCATCACAACGCGCCATGCCTATGAGACGCTGCGCGAAGAACTGCTGGGCGACCTGCGCGCTGCCCTGCCGGTGGACATGGTGCTGCTCGGCCTGCACGGCGCCATGGTGGCCGACGGCTACGATGACTGCGAAGGCGACCTGCTCACGCGCGTGCGGGCCATTGTCGGCCCCGATGTCGTCGTCGGCGCCGAGCTCGACCCGCACAACCACCTGAGCCAGACCATGCTGACGCAGGCCAACCTGCTGGTCTGCTACAAGGAATACCCGCACACCGACGTCAAGGAGCGCGCGCTTGAACTGGTCGACCTGTGCGCCGCCCTGGTTGAAAAACGCATCCGCCCGACACTGGCCATGGTGGACTGCGAAATGATCACCCTGATCCACACCTCGCGCAATCCGGCGCGCGCCTTTGTCGACAGGATCCAGTCGCTCGAAGGCCATGACGGCGTGCTCTCGATCTCGATCACACACGGCTTTCCCTGGGGCGATGTGGCCGACATGGGCACCAAGGTCTTCGTCTACACCGACAACAACCCGGCGCAGGCCGCGGCGCTGGCGCGTCAATTGGCCGATGAGCTGATCGCCATGCGCGAGCAGTTTGCGCCCGCTTACCCGGGTGTGGACGAGGCGCTCGACGAAGCACTGGCTTTCGACGGCGCGCCGGTCATCGTCGCCGACAGCGCCGACAACCCCGGCGGCGGCGCGGCCAGTGACGCCACCTTCATCCTGCGCCGCATGGTGGAGCGCGGCATCGGCAATGCCGCACTGGGACCGCTGTGGGATCCGATTGCCGTGCGCATTGCGTTTGACGCCGGCGTCGGCGCTCGGCTCATGCTGCGCATCGGCGGCAAGGTCAGCCCGCTGTCGGGCGACCCGATCGACCTGCACTGCACGGTCAAGGCGCTCACGCCCGCGCTGGTTCAGACCGGCCTGTCGAACACGCCAACACCAATGGGCGACTGCGCACTGGTCGAGGCCAATGGCATCGAAATTCTGCTGGTGACGCTGCGCAACCAGGCCATGGGCACCGATCTGTTTACCGGCGCCGGCTGCGATCTGACCCGGCGCAAGATCATCGTGGTCAAGTCCTCGCAGCATTTCTACGCTTCGTTTTCGAAGATCGCAGCCAAGGTGATTTATGTCGACGCGCCCGGCGCCGTGGCGCGCGACCTCAATACCCTGCCCTACGTTAAGCTGACTCGGCCAAAATGGCCGCTCAAGCCCTGAGCCCAGAACCCTTTTCCCATCCCACCGAAGGAGCATCCCCGATGAAACGCAACACACTTGCCACTCTGAGCTGCCTGGGCGCATTGCTGCTGGGCTTTGCCGGCACGCCGGCGCTGGCCCAGACCAAGACACTGCGCGTGGTCGCCCACGCCGACGTCAAGATTCTGGACCCGACCTTCACCACCGCCTACATCACGCGCAATTTTGGCTACATGGTCTACGACATGCTGTTCGGCCGTGACGACAAGGGCGTGCCACGGCCACAGATGGTGGAGAAATACACGACCTCCAAGGACGGCAAGGTCTGGACCTTCACGCTGCGTGCGGGCCTGAAGTTCTCCGATGGCAACCCGGTCAGCGCCGCCGATGCCGTGGCCTCGATCGAGCGCTGGGCCAGCAAGGACAGCATTGGCCGCGCCATGGCCGCCTCGGGGCCGCAGTGGCAAGTCGTCAACGCCAGCACCTTCACGCTCACGCTGAAAGAACCGTTCGGCCTGGTGCTCGACGGCCTGTCCAAGCCCTCGGGCTTTCCACCGGTGATCATGCCCGAGCGCATGGCCAAGCTGCCCACCACCACACCCATGACCGAGGTGCTGGGCTCGGGCCCGTTTGTCTTCAAGCGCGACGAATGGGTGCCCGGCAACAAACTGGTGTTCGTGCGCAACCCGCATTACCTGCCGCGCAGCGAGCCCGCCAACTACCTCTCGGGCAGCAAGAAGAGCGCGTTCGACCGCGTTGAATGGTTATATCTGCCCGACGCCAACAGCGCGATTGCCGCGCTGCAAAAAGGCGAGGTTGATTACGTTGAGCAGGTGCCGCCTGACTACATCACGCCACTGCGCGTTGACCCCAACGTCAAGGTCGCGGCCTCGGGTGCCTGGCAGGGCTGGATGATCATGAATCAACTGCACCCGCCGTTCAACAACCCCAAGGTGCGCCAGGCCCTGCTCAAGGCCGTCAGTCAGGAGCGTTTCACTTCCGCCATGGGCTATCCGCTGGACATGCGCGTCACCTACTGCCCGGCCCTGTTCCTGTGCGGCGGCCCGAACCAAACCGACGCCGGCGCCGAGCCCTACCGCACGGCCGACGTGGCCAAGGCCAAACAACTGCTGGCCGAGTCCGGCTACAAGGGCGAGAAGATCGTGCTGCTGGTGCCCACCGACGTCACCTACCTCAACGCCATCGGGCTGATGGCGGCGCAGACCATGCGCAGCATCGGCATGAACGTGGACACGCAGAACATGGACTGGGCCTCCATCGGTGCACGCCGCGCCAAGCGCGACGCACCCGAGGCTGGCGGCTGGAATATGTACGTAACGGTGGCCGGCGGCTTTGACGCCGACTCACCCGTGACCAACGCCTACCTCAGCGCCGCCTGCGGCACCAGCCTGCCAGGCTGGCCTTGCGACAAGCCGCTCGACGAACTGCGCACCGCCTGGATCAAGGAGACCGTACCGGCCAAGCGCCGCGTGCTGCTGGAGCAGTTCCAGCGCCGCGCTTATGAGGCACTGCCTTACATCAACGTCGGGCAGTACACACCGGCGATTGCTTTCCGCAAAACGATCAAGGGTGGCGAACGGCTCAACAGCGGTCTGCCCACGGTCTGGATGCTCGACAAATAGCACGAGACGAAAACCCCATGCGCGTATTCACCGCCTCACTGGCGACCGAGACCAACACCTTCGGCCCGATGCCAACCGGCCTGGCCTCGTTCCAGGACCGGGGCTATTTCCCGGCTGGCAGCCACCCCAAGGAGTTGAGCCTGTTTGCCGCTCCGCTGTGGGTGGCGCGTGAGGTCGCTGCGGCGCACGGCTGGACCCTGATCGAAGGACTGGTGGCGGGTGCACAACCGAGTGGCACCACCACGCGCGTGGCATACGAGACGCTGCGCGACGAACTGCTGGCCGACCTGAAGGCGGCGCTGCCGCTCGATCTGGTGCTGCTCGGGCTGCACGGCGCCATGGTGGCCGACGGCTACGACGACTGCGAAGGCGATCTGCTGACGCACGTGCGCCAGCTTGTCGGAGCCAGTGTGGTGATCGGTGCAGAACTCGATCCGCACGTCAATCTGAGCCGCGCCATGGTCGAGCAAGCCGACATCCTGGTGGCATTCAAGGAGTACCCGCATACCGACATCGTCGAGCGCGCACGCGAGCTGATTCAGCTGTGCGAAGACAAAGTCAAAGGCCGCATCCAGCCCGTGCACGCAGTGGCGGACTGCCACATGATCGTGCCCTTTCACACCACGCGCGACCCGGCCAAGGCGCTGGTGCGCCGCATCCAGGCGCTCGAAGGCCAGAGCGGCGTGCTCTCGATCTCGATAGCACACGGCTTTGCGCTCGGCGATGTGCCCGACATGGGAACCAAGGTGCTGGTCTATACCGACGCCGACCCGGCGCAAGCGCAAGCGCTGGCGCTGCAACTGGCGCGCGAAGTGATCGCCATGCGCGAGCAACTCGCCGTGCGCTACCCGGCCATCGACGATGCGCTGAACGAAGCACTGGCATTCGATGGTGGCCCGGTGCTGCTGGCGGACCGTGCCGACAACCCGGGCAGCGGCGCCAGCGGCGACTCGACCTTCATCCTGCGCCGCCTGATCGAGCGCGGCATCGGCAACGCAACCATCGGGCCGCTGTGGGACCCGGTCGCCGTGCGCATTGCCTTTGACGCTGGCGTGGGCGCGCGTCTGGGCTTGCGCATCGGCGGCAAGATCGGCCCGCTCTCGGGCGACCCGCTGGATCTGGACTGCACCGTCAAAGCGCTGCAACACGATATGGTCATGACCGGTTTGGCCGGCGCGCCAGCGCCGATGGGCGACTGCGCACTGGTCACAGCGCAGGGCATCGACATCGTGCTGGTCACGCTACGCAACCAGGCCATGGACACCGACGTCTTCACCCAGCTCGGCTGCGACCTGGCCGCGTACAAGCTCATCGTCGTCAAATCGGCGCAGCACTTTCACGCATCTTTTTCGAAAGTTGCCAAGCAGGTCATCTACGTCGGCGCGCCGGGTGCGGCAACGCCGCACGTTGCCAGCCTGGCGTATACGAAAATTCGCCGGCCGCTTTGGCCGCTTGACGACATTGCCACCCCGAGCCTGCTATGACACTGTTTGCATCCCTGCCCATCCGCAGCAGCCTGGCGCTGCTGGCCGGCCTTTTGCTCAGTGCCGTTGCAGCGCCCGCAGCCGAACCGAGCAAGACGCTGCGCTTTGTTGCCCATGCCGACGTCAAGATTCTCGACCCGAGCTTCACCACCGCCTACATCACGCGCAACTTCGGCTACATGGTGTACGACACGCTGTTCGCGCAGGATGCCAAAGGCGTGCCGCGGCCGCAAATGGTGGAGAAATACACGACCTCGAAAGACGGCAAGCAGTGGACCTTCACGCTGCGAGCCGGGCTCAAGTTCTCCGATGGCAACCCGGTCACCGCAGCCGACGCCGTGGCCTCGATCCAGCGCTGGAGCACGCGCGATTCCTTCGGGCCGCCACTGCGCGCTGCCGGTGCCGAATGGCAGGTGGTCGATGCGCGCACTTTCAAGCTGCAGTTGAAAGAGCCTTTTGGCATGGTGCTCGAAGCACTGGCCAAACCGTCGGGCTTTCCGGTCATGGTGATGCCGGAGCGGCTCGCCAAATTGCCAACGACAGCGCCGATCAGTGAAGTGCTGGGCTCCGGCCCCTTCCTGTTCAAGCGCGACGAATGGGTGCCCGGCAACAAGGTCGTCTTCATTCGCAACCCGGCCTATGTGCCGCGCAGCGAACCCGCCAGCGGCATGGCCGGCAGCAAGAAGCCGGCCTTTGACCGCGTCGAGTGGCTCTACCTGCCGGACGCCAACAGCAGCATCGCCGCGCTGCAAAAAGGCGAGGTTGATTTTGTCGAAATGGTGCCGCCGGATTACGTGACACCGCTGCGCACCGACGCCCAGGTCCGGCTGCTGCCCTCGAGCGCCCAGCAGGGCCAGCTGATCATGAACCACCTGTACCCACCGTTCAACAATCCCAAGGTGCGCCAGGCGGTGCTCAAAGCCGTCAGCCAGGAGCGCTTCAACGCCGCCATGGGCTACCCGCTGGACATGCGCATGACCTACTGCGCGACCTACTTCATCTGTGGCAGCGCCAACGAGACCGCCGCCGGCGCCGAGCCGTTCCGCACCGCCGACGCGGCCAAGGCCAAACAGATGCTGCTCGATGCCGGCTACAAGGGCGAGAAAGTGGTGCTGCTGGTGGCCAGTGATGTGCCGTATCTGAATGCGCTGGGCATGATGGCGCAGCAGACCCTGCGCAGCATCGGCATGAACGTTGACGCCGTGACGATGGACTGGGCCTCGATCGGCGCGCGCCGCGCCAAACGCGATGCGCCGGAAGCGGGCGGCTGGAGCGCCTACACCACCGTAGCCAACGAGTTCTCCATCAACAGTCCGATCGTCAGCACCTACCTGGGCGCGGCCTGTGGCAACTCGCTGCCGGGCTGGCCCTGCGACAAGGCACTGGACGAATTGCGCGCGGCCTGGATGCGCGAGACGGTGCCGGCGAAACGGCGCGAAGTGCTTGACGCCTTCCAGCGTCGCGCCTATGAAGTCGTGCCCTACATCAACCTGGGCCAGTACTTCCCGGCCTCGGGCTACCGCAAGGAACTCAAGGGCGCCGATCGCATCTGGGGCGGCCTGCCCAACCTCTGGGTGCTCGACAAGTGAACTACCTGCTGCGCCGCCTGCTGGCCACGCTGCCCGTGATGGCGGTGGTGGCGGTGGTGGTGTTCCTGCTGATCCATCTCTCGCCCGGTGACCCGGCTGCGCTGATCGCGGGCGACCTGGCCACCACCGAAGACATCGAGAAGCTGCGCGCCGCGCTCGGCCTGGACCAGCCGCTGTGGCGCCAGTTCGCGCTCTGGCTTGGGCGCATCCTGTCGGGCGACCTGGGCACCTCGATCTTCACACAAGTGCCAGTGACGCAACTGCTGGCACAGCGTCTGGAGCCCACGCTCTCGATCGCGGTGCTGACCATGAGCCTGACCGTCTGTGTCGCCGTGCCGCTGGGCACCCTGGCCGCGCACCGCGCCGGCAGTTGGGTCGACCGCTTCGTGATGCTGTTTGCGGTGCTGGCGTTTTCGGTGCCGGTTTTCCTGATCGGCTACCTGCTGATTTACAGCTTTGCCATTCGCATCCCGCTGTTTCCGGTGCAGGGTTACGTGCACCTGAACCAGGGTGTGGGCGCCTGGCTCAACAGCCTTGCGCTGCCCTGCATCAATCTGGCCCTGGTCTACATCGCGCTGATCACGCGCATGACGCGCGCCACCGTGATGGAGGTGCTGCAGGAGGACTACATCCGCACAGCGCGCGCCAAGGGCCTGGGCGTGCTGGCGGTGCTGGGCCACGCGCTGCGCAACGCCGCGATTCCGATTGCCACCACCGTCGGCGTCGGCATCGCGCTGCTGATCGGCGGTGTCGTGGTAACAGAGACCGTGTTCGCCATCCCCGGCATCGGACGCCTGGTGATTGACTCGGTACAACACCACGACTATCCCGTGATCCAAAGCGTGCTGCTGCTCTCGGCCGGCGTCTACGTGCTGATCAACCTGCTGATCGACCTGAGCTACCGCCTGTTCGATCCGCGCATCCAGTTCTAACCTCATGTCTGGCACCCTCGATCTTCCCCATGCCACCGACGCGCTGCCGTTTACGGTGCCGCGCTGGCGCTGGCTGCGCAAGAACCCGACGCTGATCCTGGGCGCGTTGCTGCTGCTGGTGATCACCGTGATCACGCTGGCGGCACCCTGGATCGCCACGCACGACCCGCAGGACATCGATCCGCTCACGCGCATGCAAGGTGCCTCGGCGGCGCACTACTTCGGCACCGACGCGCTCGGGCGCGACGTCTTCAGCCGCGCCGTCTGGGGTGGCCGCATTTCGATGATCGTCGGCCTGTCGGTGGCCGTACTCTCAACGCTGATCGGCGTGCTGCTCGGTCTGGTGGCCGGCTTTGTGCGCTGGGCCGACGGCGCCGTGATGCGCGTGATGGACGGCATGATGGCCATCCCCGGCATCCTGCTTGCCATCGCACTGATGGCGGTCACACGCGCCAGCCTCACCACCGTCATCGTCGCGATCACGGTGCCCGAAATTCCGCGCATGGTGCGCCTGGTGCGCTCGCTCTCGCTGACGCTGCGCGAGCAACTCTATGTCGAGGCAGCGCACGCCGTCGGCACGCGCTTGCCGGTGATCCTGTGGCGCCACGTGCTGCCCAATATGGTGGCGCCGCTGATCGTGCAAGCCACTTTCGTTGCCGCCGCCGCCGTGCTGATCGAGGCCTCGCTCTCGTTCCTGGGCGTGGGCGTGCCAGCGCAAACGCCAAGCTGGGGCAACATGATGGCCGAAGGCCGCAACTTTGTCGCCGTCGCCTTTCACATCATCCTGTACCCGGGCCTGTTGCTGGCAACCACCGTGCTGGCCATCAACATGCTGGGCGACGGCCTGCGCGACGTGCTCGACCCGCGCCTGGCGCGTCAACTTTGACAACACGATGACAGCCATCGCCTCATCTCCCCAGCCGGCCAGCGCAGCACCCCTGCTCGAAGTGCAGGACCTGCGCACCTGGTTCAACACACTGGGGGGCACGGTGCGCGCCGTCGACGGTGTCTCGTTCACGGTGCAGGCCGGCCAGACGCTGGGCGTGGTGGGCGAATCGGGCTGCGGCAAGAGCGTCACGGCACTTTCGATCCTGCGCCTGCTGCCGACGCCACCGGCGCGCCATCTGGGCGCCGTGCGCTACCGTGGCCGCAACCTGCTGGACCTGAGCGAAGCCGAAATGCGCGCGGTGCGGGGTGACCGCATCTCGATGATCTTTCAGGAGCCGATGACCTCGCTCAACCCGGTGCTCACCATCGGGCGCCAGATCGCTGAGACCGTGATCGTGCACCAGCGCACCAGCCGCGCCGATGCCATGCAGCGCGCCGTCGAGATGCTGCGCCTGGTGCAAATTCCGGAGCCGGAACGCCGCGCCAGCGAATACCCGCACCAACTCTCGGGCGGCATGCGCCAGCGCGTCATGATCGCGCTGGCCCTGGCCTGCAAGCCCGAACTGCTGATCGCCGACGAACCCACCACTGCGCTGGATGTCACGATCCAGGCGCAAATCCTGGACCTGATCAAACGCCTGCAGGCCGAGCTCGGCATGGGCGTGCTGCTGATCACGCACGACCTGGGCGTGGTGGCGCAGAACTGTGATCGCGTGGTCGTGATGTACGCCGGGCGCAAGGTCGAGGAAAGCAGCGTGCTGGCCCTGTTCACGCGGCCGCTGCACCCCTACACCCGGGCCCTGATGGCTTCGATGCCGGCCATGAACAGCCAGCTCGCGCGACTGGCCGAGATTCCCGGCATGGTGCCCTCGCTGCACGAACTCGGAAGCGGCTGCGCCTTCGCCGCGCGCTGCCAGCATGCCAACGCGCGCTGTCAGGAACACCGCCCCGGGCTTACGAATCAGGGGCAGGACCATGTGGTGGCCTGCTTTGCGGTTGAAGAAGGCCGCAGCAACGCAGCGGAGCACACAGCATGAGCGCCGCGACGGACGTGGGGGCCACACCTTTGCTGGAAGTCACCGACCTGCGCAAGTACTACACCTCGCCTCGGCGCTGGCTGAGCGCAGCCAAGCCGCCGATCCAGGCGGTTGATGGCGTGTCGTTCAGCGTGGCGCGCGGCGAGACGCTCTCCTTGGTGGGCGAATCGGGCTGCGGCAAGACCACCACCGCCAAGTCGGTGCTGCGCCTGATCGAGCCGACCTCGGGTTCCGTCAAGCTCGAAGGTGAGGAACTGCTGAGCCTGGATGCAAACCAGATGCGGCTGCGCCGGCGCCATTTGCAAATCATTTTCCAGGACCCCTATGCCTCGCTCAGCCCGCGCCTGAACGCCGGTGAGATCGTGGCCGAGCCGCTGCGCAACTTCGGCAACTGGAGCGCAGCCCAGCGGCACGAGCGCGTGCAGTGGTTGTTTTCCAAAGTCGGCCTGCGCCCGGACGCGGCCAAGAAATACCCGCACGAGTTTTCCGGCGGCCAGCGCCAGCGCCTGGGCATTGCGCGTGCGCTGGCGCTCGAACCCAAGCTCATCGTCTGCGACGAACCGGTGTCCGCGCTCGATGTCTCGGTGCAGGCGCAGGTGGTGAACCTGTTGCGCGACCTGCAATCCGAGTTCGGCCTGGCCTATCTGTTCGTGGCGCACGACCTGGCCGTGGTGCGCCACATCAGCCACCGCGTAGCCGTGATGTACCTGGGCCACATCGTCGAACTGGCCGACCGCGACACCCTCTTCAACGCACCACTGCACCCCTACACCGAAAGCCTGCTGGCGGCAGTGCCGGTGCCTGATCCGCGCGTGCGGCGCGAGCAGCTGCTGTTGCAGGGCGATCTGCCAAGCCCGGCCAATCCGCCACCGGGTTGCCGTTTCCACACGCGCTGTCCACTGGCGCAATCGATCTGCAAGGAACAGCGCCCGACGCTGGCGCAACGCAGCAGCAACGACCAGGGCGGGCAGTGGGTCGCCTGCCACTTTCGCTAGACCGAACTTGAAAGGACTGCGCATGAACACACCCGAGCACTATGACCTGCTGATCCATGGCGGCACCGTGATCGACGGCACCAAGGCGCCGCGCTTCCAGGCCGACGTCGGCATCTGCAACGGAATGATCGCCGCCATCGGTGACCTCACGGGCCACAGCGCCGACGCACGGCTGGATGCCAGCGGGCGCATTGTGGCGCCGGGCTTCATCGATTCACACACGCACGACGACCAGGCCGTGCTGTCACAAGCCGACATGCGCTTCAAGATTTCCCAGGGCGTCACCACCGTGATTGCCGGCAACTGCGGCATCAGCGCGGCACCGCTGCGGCCCGATATGGAATTGCCGATGCCGCTCAGCCTGATCGAGAGCCCGCCCGAGAACCGCTTCACGACTTTTGCCGCCTACCTGGCAGCGCTACGCCAAACGCCATCATCGGTGAATGTTGCAGCCATGGTCGGCCACACCACGCTGCGCGCTGTCACCATGTCCGAACTCGACCGCGAAGCCACGTCCGAGGAAATCCATGCCATGCAATCCTTGCTCGAAGAGGGCTTGCAGGCCGGCGCCATCGGCATGTCAACCGGTACCTTTTACCCGCCCGCCGTCAAGGCCAGCACCGAGGAGATCATTGCCGTTGGGCGTCCGCTCACGCAGCACCAGGCGCTCTACGTGACGCACATGCGCGACGAGGCAGCCAACGTCATGGAATCGCTCGACGAGACCTTTCGCATCGGGCGCGCGCTCGACGTTGCGGTGGTGGTCTCGCACCACAAGGTGCAGAACCACGCCAACTTCGGCCGCAGCAAAGTCACGCTGCCCTTCATCCAGGAGGCCATGCGCCACCAGTGCATCGGCCTGGACTGCTATCCCTATACCGCCGGCTCGACCATGATCCGCACCGACCGCGGCATGCTCGACGGCCGCGTGCTGATTGCATCGAGCGTCCCGCACCCCGAGTGCGCCGGGCGCGATCTGGATGCCATCGCCACCGAATGGGGTGTGACCAAAGATGAAGCCGCTCGGCGCTTGCAACCCGGCAGCGCGATCTACTTCCAGATGGACGAAAACGACGTGCAACGCATCCTGGCGTTTGACGAGACCATGATCGGCTCCGACGGCATCCCGGTGGGCACGAGCCCGCACCCGCGCCTGTGGGGCACTTTCCCGCGCGTGCTCGGGCATTACAGCCGCGACATCGGCTTGTTCCCGCTGGAAACCGCA
Source organism: uncultured beta proteobacterium (assembly GCA_903914175.1). Lineage (GTDB taxonomy): Bacteria > Pseudomonadota > Gammaproteobacteria > Burkholderiales > Burkholderiaceae_C > Rhodoferax. The sequence goes on from CAIWNX010000187.1 coordinate 24,674, forward strand.
GTCTGGAAAATGACCGGGCTGACGGCGCGCAATTTTGGTCTGGCGGGCCGCGGCACACTCAAAGTGGGGCATCACGCCGACGTCGTGGTGTTCGACGCCGCCACCATTCGCGACACCGCAACCTATGAAGCACCGATTCAGGCGGCCGCCGGTATCGACGCTGTCATCGTCAACGGCGTCATCACCTGGCGCCAGGGCGCGCACAGCGGCGCACGCAGCGGCCAGGTCATCACCCGCACACCCGCCAACACAAAGGAAAGCGCATGAGTCCCATCACCCGTTACCCAACGCCATTGCCGGCACCGCTGTCGAAGGCGGTGCGCGCGGGTGGTTTCCTGTTTCTCTCCGGCGTGCTGCCGATGGACGCGCAGGCCAACATCATTGCCGGTGACATCGGGGCGCAAACGCGCGCCGTGCTGGAACGCATTGCCGGCACCCTGACCGAATTGGGCGCCTCGATGCGCGACGTGGTGCGCGTCACTGTCTGGCTGTCAGACCTGGATGACTTTGGGGCCTTCAACGGCGAATACCAGAAGCATTTCCCGGACGGCCTGCCGGCGCGCTCGACGGTGCAGGCCACCCTGTACAAGGGTGCCCGCGTCGAGATCGAAGTCCAGGCTTGGGTCGGGAGCTAAAGACAACCCACCGCCGGGCCGCCCCAAGGTGGGCACGGCCCCCTCGGGGGGCAGCGAGAACACGCAGTGCCGGGCGTGGGGGCCTGAAAGCCGGCCAGGCCGCCGGGTTAGTCCTGCGGCTTGACCACCGGCCCTACCACGCCTTCGATGTTCGAGACGATGGCCTTGTGGTACTCCGAGACGTAGAACTCAACGGCCTTCTCCTGGTCCTGCGCCGTACCGCCCTGTGAGACAAAGTTAAAGGCGTTGTAGCGTCCCGCCGCGAACAAAATAGCGGCGCTGACTTCACCGTCCTTGCAGTTCTCCGAGAGTCGGTTGGCAAGGTGGATGAACTCATCGACCAGCTTCAAAAATTCAGGCGGGTAGGCCATTGTTGTCCTTCCGTTTTCAGGCCTGTGCCGCGTCCAGCAGCGCGTTGAAGGTGGCACTGGGCCGCATGACGGCAGTCGCCTTCTTCGCATCGAGCAGGTAGTAGCCACCGATGTCCGCCGGCTTGCCCTGCACCGCCTTGAATTCCTCGATGATCTTCTGCTCGTTGTCGGCCAGTGCTTTGGCGAACTTGGCAAAGCGGGTCTGCAGTTCCTTGTCCTGCGTCTGCGCTGCAAGTTCATGCGCCCAGTACATGGACAGATAGAACTGGCTGCCACGGTTGTCAAGCTGGCCGGTCTTGGGTGACGGACCCTTGTTGTTGTCCAGCAGTTTGCCTGTCGCGGCGTCGAGCGTCCTGGCCAGGATCTTGGCTTTTTCGTTGCCGGTCTTGATGCCCAGGTCTTCCAGGCTGACGGCCAGCGCCAGGAACTCGCCCAGCGAATCCCAGCGCAGATGGTTTTCTTCGACCAACTGCTGCACGTGCTTGGGCGCGGAGCCGCCGGCGCCGGTTTCGTACATGCCGCCACCGGCCATCAGTGGCACGATCGACAGCATCTTGGCGCTGGTGCCGAGTTCCATGATCGGGAACAAATCGGTCAGGTAGTCGCGCAGGATGTTGCCGGTGACCGAGATCGTGTCAAGACCGCGGATCGCACGCTCCATGGTGTAGCGAATGGCACGCACCTGCGACATGATCTGAATGTCCAGACCGCTCGTGTCGTAGTCCTTGAGGTAGACCTTGACCTTCTTGATCAGTTCGTTCTCGTGCGGACGGTACGGGTCGAGCCAGAACACCGCCGGCATACCCGAGTTACGGGCGCGCGTCACCGCCAGCTTGACCCAGTCACGGATCGCTGCGTCCTTGGCCTGACAGGTGCGCCAGATGTCGCCCGCTTCCACGTTCAAGGTCAGCAGCACTTCGCCGGTCGCCAGATCGGTGACATTGGCCACGCCGTCTTCCGAAATCTCGAAGGTCTTGTCGTGCGAACCGTACTCTTCGGCCTGCTGCGCCATCAACCCGACATTGGGCACCGTGCCCATGGTGCGCGGATCGAAATTGCCATTCCACTTGCAGAAGTTGATCATCTCCTGGTAGATGCGGGCAAAGGTGCTCTCCGGCATCACGGCCTTGACGTCCTTCAGGCGGCCGTCGGCGCCCCACATCTTGCCGCCATTGCGAATCATGGCCGGCATGGAAGCGTCGACGATGATGTCATTGGGCGAATGGAAATTGGTAATGCCCTTGGCCGAATCCACCATCGCCAGTTCCGGGCGGTGCTCGTGGCAGGCGTGCAGGTCGCTGATGACTTCCTCGCGCAGCGACTGCGGCAGCGTCTCGAGCTTGTCATACAGGTTGATCATGCCGTTGTTGACGTTCACGCCGAGTTCTTCAAACAGCTTGGCGTGTTTTGCGAACGCATCCTTGTAGAAGATCCGCACGCAGTGACCGAACACGATCGGGTGCGAGACCTTCATCATGGTGGCCTTGACGTGCAGCGAGAACATGACGCCGGTCTTGTGCGCGTCTTCAATCTCTTTTTCATAGAACTCAAGCAAGGCCTTCTTGCTCATGAACATGCTGTCGATAATTTCGCCGTCCTTGAGCGCGAGTTTGGGCTTGAGCACCAGGGTCTTGCCGCTCTTGGTGAGCAGTTCCATCTTGACGTCGCGTGCCTTGTCCAGCGTCAGGGACTTCTCGCCGTGATAGAAGTCGCCGTGGTGCATGTGCGAGACGTGCGAGCGTGATGCCTGGCTCCACTCGGCCATCGAGTGCGGGTGCTTGCGGGCGAATTCCTTGACCGCCTTGGGTGCGCGGCGGTCCGAGTTGCCTTCGCGCAGCACCGGGTTCACAGCACTGCCGATGCAGCGGGCGTAGCGGGCGCGGATCGCCTTGTCAGCGTCGGTCTTGGGATCTTCCGGGTAGTCCGGTATGGCGTAACCCTTGGACTGGAGCTCCTTGATACAGGCCATCAACTGCCCGACCGAGGCGCTGATATTGGGCAATTTGATGATGTTGGTGTCAGCCAACTGGGTCAAACGACCGAGTTCTGCCAGATTGTCTGGCGCCTTTTGCGCTTCGCTCAGGTATTCGGGGAAATCACCCAGCACCCGTGCCGCGACCGAAATGTCGCACTCGGCCACATTGATGTCGGCCGGTGCGGCAAAGGTGCGAATGATCGGCAGAAACGCGCAGGTTGCCAGCAGCGGCGCCTCGTCGGTCAGGGTGTAAATGATTTTCGATGGTCCAGCGCTCATGGTGTCCTTCTGTTATGGGTTGGTAAATCGGTAGTGGCGTGATTTTCGTCGATCTTTAGTCGCCCATCGGGGCCAGCCGGCAAAATGCCGGGCTCTCCGGCACTACCGGCTGATGTAGCGCAAAAACTATAACCAAAAATATTGACACGAACATTACCTGGCCAATGGGCGACGGCCAGTGTCGAAGGGCGCCAGAGCAATTGCGACTCGCGCCAAAGTTCTGCGACCGATTGACCGCAGTTGTTGCGACTGGGCTTAAAACGGGCCTTTTCGAGCCAATTTGGCTCTAGTCCGGGTTTCAACGTAGATTTCGACCCGTGCAACAACGCGAAATGTTGCCTCTGCTGCCAACGGTTGAGGGGCTCCGTAACCGCCAGCGATTTCTCTGTGCCGAGCATTTGCCGGCCAGGAATGAGCGGCTGAACTGGGGAAATTTGTGGACCCGGTTCGCAGCGGGAGCGCTCTTCCATGCTGGATGGTTTGCGTGGGCCGATGACACTGCCGCAGACGGTTCCGCTCATGTCCCCCGGAGCGGGCTGCGCCCACTCCGGGGGACACGAACGGAGTTGAGTGCCATGTCGGCCTGCGTCCCGAAGTGTGGCGGTCACAAGGCCTGAAATCCATGTGTTGAAGGACCGCAAAGTGTCTATTTTTGACGTACACGGTTGAATGCGACGATATTCAGCAGGTCCCCTGATTGCTTGTTTCGGAGTTCAGAGAAGACTGAGGATTGGGTCTAGGTTGCGGAGCATTTTGAGCGACGATAGGCCTGCAACCATTGCGGCCATCCTTGCCAACAGTGAGCAGATTCGTACGCCACGCGAGGAAGATTACATCGATGGCTATGCAGACTACAGCTAACCGTTGGAAAGAAAATCTTCCATTAGCAGTGCCTGGGCCGGCGCAACAATGCGCATACCCAAGTCGGCCTTAATCACCAGTAAATCCAGGTCGCCTGTGACCAGCCACATTGCTGAACCGGCGATTGCGGTGTGAATGAACTTGTCATCGTCTTTGTCCCTGCTGAAGCGCTGGGTCGCGATGGCTTCGGGGATATCAACCCAATGCCCCAGGGCCAGTGCATCATGCAAGATTCCCTGGCGCGTCTCCATCGTCAAGTAGCGGTCAAATTTGGGTTTCCAGATTCGTGCTTCCAGTTCGGCAAAAGTGTCTCCTGAAAACACGGGAACACCCTGAGCCAGCACCCGCCGAAGCACCTGTGATGGGGCGCCTGTTGGAGACAGGGCGGCGCTCAGCCACACGTTGGTGTCGACCACGATTCTGGTGGACTGAGTATCAGCTCTCATCGGCCAGCAACTTATCCAGCATTTCAGGCGTCATTCCAGCGCGCGTAGCCGCCTGCGCTGACGCATCGAGTCGATGCTGCAAGCGGTCGGCGTAGAAGGCGCGCATGGCTTCAAAATCCTGCACGCTAACCATCACACCGACCATGCGGTCGTGCTTGAGAACACCAACCGGCGCACGTTGCGCCCGGTCCAGAAACTCGCCGAATCGCGTTTTAGCTTCGTTGGCGGTAAAAGTTTGCATTGCGATTCTCCTTACAGAACAATTCCGTCCAATTTAATCGAATCGTGCGATTCAGTCAAGCAAAAACAGAGTTTTGTTGATCGTGCGATCTGGGACGTTTCATGCGTCTTTATCCATGCGGGTTCCCATAGGGTGCTCTCTTGATCACCACTGACAGCAACGGGCAATTTGCGGGTCGCCACGAACTGCCTTTCTTACGGCGCTGAACCAGAGGGCTGGAAAGCCGACTGTGGCGAAGACCCGCAATGTGTCTCAGTCGGTCGGCGCTGTCTTGCCCGGGCGTTTGGCCGGCAACACCGGAATCGGTCGCCGGTCTGCCAGCAGATGGCGCACCCCGAGCACCGGATGGCGCAGCAACATGCGCGGCCCGGCCCAGCGCATGACGACACGGACGCGCTCGCGCATCTCGTCGTTGTAACAGTGCACCACGCATTTGGCGCAATTGGGCTTGGCATCGCCAAAGACACAGCGCTGCAAGCGGCGCTGGGCGTACGCGAACAGTTCGGCACACTGGGCACAGCGCGGCGCGGCGCTGTGGTGGGCGGCGCAGTACATGTCAATCATCACCTCGATGGTTTTGAGTTCGCGCACGCGGCGCACAAACTGCTTGTCGGTCGTGAATTCAATGTATTGGTCTGCCATGGGCTTGCGTCGGGTTGCTGCTGCCGGTTCTGCATTTTGCCCGCAAGCCGGGCGCCCCAGTGGAATACCCTTAAAATCCGGCCCATCCAAGGAGCGTTGCAGCGGGCCCAAAACCCGTCAGGCTTGGATGCTGCCAACGACGCTCACCTGCCATTTTCAAATCCACAGGTGAGTTGCATGTCCGAGATTCTTGTTCCCCCGATGAAACTGGCTGGCCTGGAGCCGGTCATCATTGGCGCCGTCGCTGCCAGCGAGGACGCCGACGCATCGGCACCGCGCGCCACTTTCGTCAACATCGGCGAGCGCACCAACGTCACCGGCTCCAAGGTCTTCGCCCGCATGATCCTGAACGGCGAGTTCGAGAAAGCGCTGAGCGTGGCGCGCCAGCAAGTGGAAAACGGCGCCCAGATCATCGACATCAACATGGACGAAGCCATGCTCGACAGCCAGGCCGCCATGGTGCGCTTTCTGAACCTGATCGCGGCCGAGCCCGACATCTCGCGCGTGCCGGTGATGATTGATTCGAGCAAGTGGAGCGTGATCGAAGCCGGCCTGCGCTGCGTGCAGGGCAAGGCGGTGGTCAACTCCATCAGCATGAAGGAAGGCGTTGCCGAGTTCAAGCGTCAGGCCACACTGCTGCGCCGCTACGGCGCTGCCGCCGTCGTGATGGCCTTCGATGAACAAGGCCAAGCCGACACCTTTGATCGCAAGACCCAGATCTGCGAGCGCGCCTACCGCATCCTGGTCGACGAAGTGGACTTCCCCGCGGAAGACATCATCTTCGACCCCAACATCTTCGCCATTGCCACCGGCATCGAGGAGCACAACAACTACGCCGTGGACTTCATCAACGCCACGCGCTGGATCAAGCAGCATTTGCCGGGCGCCAAGGTCTCGGGCGGCGTATCCAATGTTTCGTTCAGCTTTCGCGGCAACGACCCGGTGCGCGAGGCCATTCACACCGTTTTCCTGTACCACGCGATTGCCGCCGGCATGGACATGGGCATCGTCAACGCCGGCATGGTCGGCGTCTATGACGACCTGGAGCCGGTGCTGCGTGAGCGCGTCGAAGACGTGGTGCTGAACCGCCGCAGTGATGCCGGCGAGCGCCTGGTCGAAATCGCCGAAGGCGCCAAGGGCGCAGCGAAAGACGAGAGCACCCGACTGGCCTGGCGCGGCACGCCCGAGCAGCCGGCCACGGTTGAGCAGCGCCTGAGCCACGCCATGGTGCATGGTGTGACCGACTTCATTACCGAGGACACCGAAGAGGCCTATCAGGCGGTGCTGTCACGCGGTGGACGCCCGCTGCACGTGATCGAAGGCCCCCTGATGGCCGGCATGAACATCGTCGGCGACCTCTTTGGCCAAGGCAAGATGTTCCTGCCGCAGGTGGTCAAAAGCGCACGCGTCATGAAGCAGGCCGTCGCACACCTGATTCCCTACATCGAGGAAGAAAAGCGACTTGATGCAGCGGCCGGGCGCGACGTCAAGACCAAGGGCAAGATCATCATCGCCACCGTCAAGGGCGACGTGCACGACATCGGCAAGAACATCGTCACCGTGGTCCTTCAATGCAACAACTTTGACGTCGTCAACATGGGCGTCATGGTGCCGTGCCACGAGATCCTGGCGCGCGCCAAGCTGGAAGGCGCCGACATTGTTGGCCTCTCCGGCCTGATCACGCCAAGCCTGGAAGAGATGAGCTACGTGGCAGCCGAGATGCAAAAGGACGACTACTTCCGCCTGCGCAAGATCCCGATCATGATCGGCGGCGCCACCACCTCGCGCGTACACACCGCCGTCAAGATTGCACCGCACTACGAGGGCCCCGTGGTCTATGTGCCCGATGCCTCGCGCAGCGTCAATGCCGCGCAGGGGCTGCTCTCAGACAAGGCAGCAGACTATGTTGCCGAACTTCAAGCCGACTATGAGCGCGTGCGCCAGCAGCACGCCAACAAAAAGCAGACAGTGCTGTGGCCGCTGGCAAAAGCACGCGCCAACAAGGCGGTGATTGACTGGACGCATTACGCACCGGCGAAACCGAAGTTCCTGGGCCGGCGCGTCTTCAAGAACTTCGACCTGAACGAGTTGGTCAAATTCATCGACTGGGGTCCGTTCTTCCAGACCTGGGACCTGGCCGGCCCCTACCCGGCGATCCTCGAAGATGCAGTGGTCGGCAAGGAGGCTCAGCGCGTTTTCAAAGACGCGCAGTCGATGCTGAAACGCCTGATCGAAGGCCGCTGGCTCAGCGCCAACGGCGTCATCGGTCTCTACCCGGCCAACTCCGTGAACGACGACGACATCGCGTTCTACGCCGACGAATCGCGTAGCGAGGTCGCTTTGACCTGGTACGGCCTGCGCCAGCAAACCGAGAAGCACGTGATCGACGGCGTGCAGCGCCCGAGCCGCTGCCTGGCCGATTTTGTTGCGCCCAAGGGCGTGGCGGCGGACTATGCCGGCCTCTTCGCCGTCACCGCCGGCCTGGGCTGCGAGAAGCAGGAGCAGGTCTTTCTCGACGCCCACGACGACTACTGCGCCATCCTGTTCAAGTCGCTGGCGGACCGCCTGGCCGAAGCCTTTGCCGAGTGCCTGCACCAGCGCGTGCGCACCGACCTGTGGGGCTATAGCGCGCAGGAAGCGCTGGCGCCGCAGCAACTGATTGCCGAGAAATACCAGGGCATCCGCCCGGCACCGGGCTACCCGGCCTGCCCTGATCACAGCGTGAAAAAAGAGATGTTTGCGTTGCTGCAGTGCGCTGACATCGGCATGGGCGTGACCGAGAGCCTGGCCATGACACCGGCCGCGAGTGTCAGCGGCTTCTATATCGGCCACCCCGATAGCAGCTACTTTAGCGTCGGCAAGATCGGCGCCGACCAACTGCAGGATTTGGCCGCGCGCCGGCAGATGGACGCGCAGGAACTGCAGCGCCTGCTGGCGCCGAACCTGTAATCAGGATTCGCTGGCCAGCGCGTGGCGCTGCGCCAGCATCAGGGCGCCAGCACCGGCCAGGCTCATGCCCAACAGCAGCCACAGCGCGTGCGAGTAGCCCAGGGCAGGGCTCCACAACAGACCCACCAGCAGGGGTGCAGCAGCGCGCGACAGCGCCAGCGGCAGACCGAGCGCGCCATTCAAGGTGGCGACGTGGTCACGATTGACGTACTGCGCGATGGCCGTGCCCTTGACGATGGTGAGCATGCCGTTGCCCATGCCGTAGAGCAGCACGAACAGCAACACCACACCGACCTGGGCCGCGCCAAACAGCGGCGCCGCCAACAGCGCGATCAGACCCAGCGGCACCAGGCACGGAATCAGGCGGTTGGCCAGATGCAGGTCGAAATGATGCTCAAAGAAAAATAGCAGCAGGCGCCCCAGCACCTGAATCACGCCGATGCTGGCCGGGATCGCAATCACCCAGGCTTCGCTCAAACCGTTTTCACGCAGCAGGTTCACCATGTGCGCCGGCAGCGCCACCGTGACTGCCATCAGCAGCACGACAAAGACCCCGATCAGCAGAAAGGGGGCGCTGCGCAGCAAACGCAGCACATCGGGCGGTAGCAGCGTTGCGCCGGCTGCTGGCAAGGGCAACGGTCGCGGTGCGCCGCGCAAGATGCAGGCGTGCAACGGCGCGCACAGCAGCAGGTGAAACAGCGCCAGTGTGACCAGCGCCTGGCGCCAGCCCCAGTTGGCAATCAACCAGGCGGTCAGTGGAATGAACACGGTGCTGGCCAGGCCGCCGAGAAAAGTCATGGTGATGATGGCGCGCCGGAAATCATTTGGAAAGCGCCGCGTCACCACGGCAAAGGCCGGTGAATACAAGACACCGGCCATGGCCACGCCGAGCCCGGCCCAGACCGCATAGAAACCCGCGATGCCGCTGACCTGGCTGTGCAGCAACAGACAGATGCCAGCCAGCAGCGAGCTGGCCGTCATCACGACGCGCTCGTGGCCACGGTCAATCCAGCGCCCCACCGGGTAGGCCATCAGGCCCTCCATCAGCAACGCCAGGCTGAAGGCCAGCGAGGACTGGGCCCGGCTCAAACCCAGCTCGCGCTCCAGCGGCGCCATCAGCAGGGCGAAGGTGTAGAAGACGCTGCCCCAGCTGATCAACTGCGCCAGCGACAGCCAGCCGACCAGTCGGTGGTCGTGCTGAACGTGGTTTTCCATGCGCGGATTATGGCAAGGCAGGATCTGGATTGCGGGTCGGGGCCCGCAATGACAAATGAGTGGGCGTCATGCCGGACTTGATCCGGCATCCAGTGCGGCGCCCCAAGCGTCACATCGCTGTCGAAGCAATCGATCTTCGGTACTGCATGGCTTCGGCCACGTGGGCCATCTGCGTGTGATGCGAACCGGCCAGGTCGGCGATGGTACGGGCCACCTTGAGCGCGCGGTGTGTGCTGCGGCCTGACCAGCCCAGGCGCGCAGCGGCGATATTGAGGAACTTGGCCGCGGCTTCGTCGAGCAGCACGTAGGCATCAATCTCCTGGCCCTGCAAAGCCTGGTTCGATTTGCCCTGGCGTGCGATGGCGCGCTCACGCGCCGCCATACAACGTGCGCGAATCGTGGCGCTGGCCTCGCCGGGCCGGGCCTGCAACAAATCAGCTACCGGCACAGCTGGCACATCCACATGCAGGTCGATGCGATCGAGCAGCGGACCGCTGAGCTTGCCCTGGTAGCGTGCCACCTGGTCCGGCGTGCAGCGACAGGCGCGCTGCGTTGAGCCCAGATAGCCGCATGGGCAGGGGTTCATGGCGCCGATCAATTGAAAGCGCGCCGGAAACTCGCAGCGCCGCGCGGCGCGCGAGATCGTGATGCTGCCGCTCTCCAACGGCTCGCGCAGGGCTTCGAGTGCGGCTCTGGGAAACTCCAAAATCTCGTCCAGAAACAGAACGCCATGGTGCGCCAGCGAGACCTCGCCCGGGCGCGGTGGCGAGCCACCACCGACCAGCGCCACGGCGCTGGCCGTGTGATGCGGCGCGCAGGTTGGGCGCTGCGCCCAGCGTTCCAGCGAAAAGCGCCCACCCAGGCTGGCCACCGCCGCGCTCTGCAACGCCTCACTGTCGGTCATGGGTGGCAGCAGTCCGGTAAAACGCTGCGCCAGCATCGACTTGCCGGCACCCGGCGGCCCGCTCATGAGCAGGCTGTGGCCGCCAGCAGCCGCAATCTCGAGCACGCGCTTGGGCCCGAGCTGGCCTTTCACATCGGCCATGTCCGGATAGGGCACGACCGTGGCCTGCGGCCTGGCACTCAGGCGTGACCAACCGGGCGCGACTTCGGGCGCAGGCGCATCGGCAACTTCGGGCAGGAACTGCCGCACCACATCGAGCAGATGGCAGGCGCGGTAGACATGGGCCTGGCTCACCAGCGCCGCTTCTTCGGCACTGCCGGGTGGCAGCACGAGCCGGGACTGGATGCCGCCCGCGTGCAGGGCCAGACTCATGGCCAGCGCGCCGCGCACAGCACGCAGTTCGCCTGACAGCGAGAGCTCGCCGGCAAACTCATAGCCACTCAGGGCTGCAGCGTCGATCTGGCCGCTGGCTGCCAGGATGCCCAGCGCAATCGGCAAATCGAAACGGCCCGAGTCCTTGGGTAAATCGGCCGGCGCCAGATTGACGGTGATGCGTTTGTTATTCGGAAATTCCAGGCCGGCGTTCTGGATGGCGGAGCGAACGCGCTCACGCGCTTCTTTGACTTCGACATCGGCCAGACCGACCAGCGTGAAGCTCGGCAGGCCATTGGCCAGATGCACTTCCACCGTAACCGCTGCCGCCTCCAGACCCAGCAGGGCACGGCTTTGCACCAGGGACAAACTCATGAGGATTCCTCTCCAAAAGAGTGCGCTTCAAATTCCGCCGCACCCATCGAAGTGCACCATCGCAGTGCCTTCTGTTTTCTTGTACAGACCCTATAACGCAGGCCACATGAATTGGTGCACACAGTGACAAGCATCGATTGCGCGAGCCCTGGCACGGTCTGTGCGTATCAGGCTCATCCCTCAACTCTACCGGAGCACTTTATGAACCTGAAAATGAAATCTGCATTGATTCTTGGCACCCTGGTGATGGGCTCTTCGGTACTGGCGCAAACCACCGCCGCCGCTCCTGAACCCGATTTCACGTTGTCTTACAACGTCGGCGCCGTCAGTGACTACCGCTTCCGCGGCATTGGCCAGACTACGTTCAAACCAGCCCTGCAAGGCGGTGTTGACTTCGCGCACAAGAGCGGTTTTTACGCCGGTGTCTGGGGCTCCAACATCAAGTGGATCAAGGAATACGTCGGCGCCACCGATGGCGCACTCGAAGTCGACGTCTACGGCGGCTACAAAGGCGAAATCGCCAAAGACCTGGGCTTTGATGTCGGCGTCATCACCTACCAGTACCCCAGCAACACAGCAGCCAATGTGAGCGGCTTTGTCAACGCCAACACGACCGAGATCTACGGCGCGTTGAGCTACGGTGTGGTCACGGCCAAGTACAGCTACGCCACCAGCAACTTCATCGCCAACAGCAACAGTTCGGGCAGCGCCTACGTTGAAGTGGCCGCCACCTTTGATCTGGGCAATGGCTTCACACTGACACCGCACTTCGGCCACCAGATGATTCCGAATCAGTCCGTCAACGGCGACTACAGCGACTACTCGCTGACGCTGGCCAAGGATTTCGGCAACGGCCTGAGCGCCACGCTCGCCGCCATCGGCACCAATGCGGAAGACGCCTTCTACAAAGTTCCCGGCGTCGACAACCTGGGCAAGAGCACCCTGGCGGTCGGCCTGAAATACAGCTTCTGATCACGCAAACCAACGAGGAGCACGCATGAAACTCATCACCGCGATCATCAAACCCTTCAAGCTTGACGAGGTGCGCGAAGCGCTCTCCGCCATCGGCGTGCAGGGCATCACCGTTACCGAAGTCAAGGGCTTCGGTCGCCAGAAGGGCCACACCGAGTTGTACCGTGGCGCCGAATACGTCGTTGACTTTCTGCCCAAGGTGAAGGTCGAAGCCGCTGTCGCCGACGAACTGGTGGAGCGCGTCATCGAAGCCATCGAGGGCGCAGCCCGCACCGGCAAGATTGGTGACGGCAAGATTTTTGTCTACAACCTTGAGCAAGTGGTTCGCATCCGCACCGGCGAGACCGGCAAGGAAGCGCTGTAACGCCCTCGCACAACCGACACGAGAACCTCAACATGAAAAAACTACTTGCCTCCCTTACCCTGGGTTTGAGCCTGCTCTTCGGCGGCAGCGCCGTGATGGCCCAGACAACTGCAGCACCCGCCGCTGCTGCAGCCTCAGAAGCAGCCGCCCCGGCTGCCGCAGCACCGGCTGCTGCCGCCGCTTCAGCCCCAGCCGCAGCTGCTTCGGCCGCTCCCGCTCCGGTAGCGAACAAGGGCGACGTGGCCTGGATGATCGTCGCCACCGCCTTCGTCATCATGATGTCCATCCCCGGCCTGGCCCTGTTCTACGGCGGCCTGGTGCGCAGCAAAAACATGCTGTCGGTGCTGATGCAGGTGTTCGTCACCTTCTCGATGATCGTCGTGCTGTGGTGCCTGTATGGCTACAGCCTGGCCTTCACCGAGGGCAATCAGTTCATCGGCGGCTTTGACCGGCTCTTCATGAAGGGGCTGTTTGATCCGATGAAGGGCGAGTTCGCGATGGCGGCCACTTTCAGCAAGGGCGTTGTCATCCCGGAACTGCTGTTCATGGCATTCCAGGCTACCTTTGCTGCCATCACCTGCTGCCTGATCATCGGCGCCTTTGCCGAACGCATCAAGTTCTCTGCCATGCTGCTGTTCATGGCCCTGTGGTTCACCTTCAGCTACACGCCGATGGCCCACATGGTCTGGTTCTGGATGGGCCCGGACGCCTACACCGGCAAGGAAGTGGTTGATGCAATGAACGCCAAGGCCGGTCTGATCTGGCAGTGGGGCGCGCTGGACTTCGCCGGCGGTACTGTGGTGCACATCAACGCCGCTGTGGCCGGCCTGGTCGGCGCCTTCGTGCTCGGCAAACGCACCGGTTACGCCAAGGAATCGATGGCCCCGCACAGCCTGACGCTGACGATGGTGGGTGCCTCGCTGCTGTGGGTTGGCTGGTTCGGCTTCAACGCCGGCTCGGCACTTGAAGCCAACGGCACCGCCGTGCTGGCCTTCATGAACACCTTCTCGGCCACCGCCGCTGCCGTGTTGGCATGGTGCCTGGGCGAAGGCCTGATGCGTGGCAAGGCTTCGATGCTGGGTGCTGCATCCGGTGCGGTTGCGGGTCTGGTGGCAATCACCCCGGCCTGCGGCAACGTTGGCCTGATGGGCGCCATCGTGATCGGCTTTATCGCCGGCTTTGCCTGCCTCTGGGGCGTCAACGGTCTGAAGAAAATGCTCGGCGCGGATGACTCGCTTGACGTCTTCGGTGTGCACGGTGTCGGCGGTATCGTCGGCGCGTTGCTGACCGGTGTCTTCAACAGCCAGGCCCTCGGTGGTCCCGGCCTGGTGGGTGACTGGGTCACGGCCGCGGTCTCGTCAGTGCCGGTTGCAGACCAGGTCTGGATCCAACTCAAGGCTGTGCTGCTGACTGTGGTTTGGTCGGGTGTTGTTTCCCTGATCGCCTACAAGATCGTTGACATGACCATCGGTCTGCGTGTCAGCGAAGAGGAAGAGCGCGAAGGCCTCGACATCTCCTCGCACGGCGAAACCGCTTACAGCCGTTAAACAACTTCATCGTCTCGAAGTTTCTCCAAGGATTTATCCCCCCGCGCCGCAAGGCCCGGGGGGCTTTTTTTGACCGCAGGGTAATATTTGGGGTCCGCACCATTGGCCCAAACCCACATCCGATGAACACCGCACTGTTCTCCACCATTCCATTGCTCATGTGCATGGGCTATTTCTTCATGGGCTCGCTGCCCTTGCTGATTCTGAAACACGACACACCGATGGATTCGCGCTTCATCCGCGGCTTCTTCAACACCTACTACATGGGAGTGGTGTGCACGGCCACGATTCCAACGATCAGCTACGCGCTGGTGGGTCGTTTTGCATTTTCAACGGGCATGGTGGCAATCGCCGCGCTGGCCCTTTATCTGCGCAAGGCAGGTCTGGCGCGCATGGACGAATTGCGCGTTCGCATCGAGAGCGGCGACGCCATGGCCATCACCGATTTCCGCCGTCTTCACATTGCCGGCATGGTGATCAATTTTGTTCAACTGGCAATGCTGGTCTGGGTGATGTTCCACTTCTTTGGATAGCCCGGTGTCCTGGCACGCCTCACTGCAACTCGATTACCGGCTGGAGGCGCAGCGCTCAGTAGCGCGGCACGTGCACGACGGGCCTTTGCGTATTCTGCAAAGCCTGTACCCCGAAGGCGATGCCATCTGCCACAACGTGCTGGTGCATCCGCCTGGCGGCTTGGTCGGCGGCGACACGCTCGACCTGCGCGTAACGGCAGACACGGGCGCGCACGGCCTGATCACGACGCCCGGCGCCACGCGTTTTTACCGCTCGAATGGCGAGGTGGCCGTGCAGCGCAGCGCCATCACGCTGGCCGCTGGCGCGCGGCTGGAGTGGCTACCGCTCGAAGCCATCGCCTACAGCGACTGCCGCGCTGAAAACCATTTGACGCTGCAACTCGCACCGGATGCTGAAATGATTGGCTGGGATGTCACGGCGCTGGGCCTGCCACTGGCCAATCTGCCGTTTGCGCGCGGCAGTTTTCTGCAGCACATCGAAGTGCCCGGCGTCTGGCTCGAGCACGGCCTGATCCGCGCCGACGACACACGCCTGATGGACGGCGCACTCGGTCTGGCCGGACAACGCTGCATGGCATCCCTGTTTTTTGTTGCCGGCAGCCCCCTGACCCGCGAGCGCCGGCAAACTGCGCTGGACGCAGCGCGCGACATCATCGCGGCGCACCCGCTGCGCGATCTGGCTGGCGTCACCAGCCCGTGCGCGCAAGTTGTCGTGCTGCGGGTGCTCTCGCCGGTGGTGGAGCCGGCCATGGATTTGTTGCGCCAACTCTGGGCCACCTGGCGCGCGCACTTCTGGCAACTGACGGCGCCACCTCCACGCATCTGGGCAACGTAGGGCCACGGCACTGGATCCCGGATCAGGTCCGGGATGACAACTCCCGAGACCGGGTGACAAATTTGACTTGTCATTGCGGACTTATATGGATGCCTCCCGGATAGCAAGAAGAATTTGTGTTGTTCTGTAAAAGAATCGGCTGCTTACTTATATCCGGCCTTGATTTCGTAGTCTGTCTGGTTGCCCGGACTCGCCCGATGGCCCTGA
>CAIWNX010000188.1 GCA_903914175.1 uncultured beta proteobacterium
CTGCGCGCCGTCGAAGTGCTTGAGACCTGCGCCGCGCAGTGGACGCTTTTCAAGCAGAAGCGCTCCAGCGCGCTGAAGAAACTGATCAACCGTCCGCTCGTCCCACGCGGTGTTTACCTGCACGGCGGCGTCGGGCGCGGCAAGAGTTTTTTGATGGACTGCTTTTTTCCGCCTTGCCCCTCAAGCGCAAGACCCGGCTGCACTTTCACGAGTTCATGCGCGAGGTGCACCGCGAACTCGTTGGCTTGCAGGGCACGGTGAACCCGCTCGATGTACTGGCCAAGCGCATCGCCAAGAAGTACCGGCTGATCTGCTTCGATGAGTTTCATGTGGCCGACATCACCGATGCCCTGATCCTGCACCGCTTGCTGCTGGCGTTGTTCGAGAACGGCGTGGGACTGGTTGCAACTTCCAACTTCAAGCCGGCTGACCTGTATCCGGGTGGCTTGCATCGCTATCGCATCCTGCCCGCCATCGATTTGCTCAATGCGCAAATGGCTGTCGTCAATGTTGACAATGGCACCGATTACCGTCAAAACACCCTGGCGCAGTTGCAGATCTACCACGCACCGCTCGGGCCGAGCGCCGATGCCGCAATGGATGACGTCTTCGTGCGACTGGCAGCAACGCACGACGAAGATCCGCATCTGCACATCGAGGCGCGAAAGATTCGTGCACGCCGCAAGGCCGGCGGTTTGGTCTGGTTTGATTTCAAAACGCTGTGCGGCGGGCCGCGCTCGCAGAACGACTACCTGGAACTCGCGGCGCAGTTCCACACCGTGCTGCTGAGCGATGTGCCGCAGATGTTGCCCAATCATGCTTCTGAAGCGCGGCGCTTTACCCTTCTGGTCGATGTGCTGTACGACCGGCGCGTGAAACTGATTCTGTCAGCCGCCGTGGCGCCTGAGTTGCTCTATACCGAAGGTGCGCTGGCGCACGAGTTTTCCCGTACCGTTTCGCGCCTGAACGAAATGCAGTCAGCGCAGTTTCTCTCGCAGGAACGCAGGCTGGTGGACACCAGTCTGACTTGAAGCCGTCCCCGGTTGTCATCCCGGGCCTGATCCGGGATCCAGTGCCACGCACACCCTGGATTGCGGGTCGGGGCCCGCAATGACAAATCAGATTAGTCCTGGATTTTGGGGCGGGCCGCAACGACCCATTCAGCCCAGAGGCTCGACCTTGATCACCACCAGCGACAGGTTGTCGCCACCACCGCGGGCGCGGGAGCGGGCTTTTTCGATCAGGAATTCGGTTGCCTCGCGGGCTGGCAGGGCGGACAGGACCGAGCCAATTTCTTCGCTGGTGAAATAGTGCCAGACACCGTCGCTGCAGGCCATCAGAACGTCGCCAGCGCGCAGCGTCGGGATCAGGTGCGTGCCCACCGGCGGCTCGCTGTCGGCGCCCAGGCAGCCGACCAGGATGTTGGACTTCGGGTGGTTGTTGGCCTCTTCCTCGGTGATCTCACCTTTGTCCACCAGCGTCTGGACGTAGGAATGGTCACTGGTGCGCTTGACCAGTTTGTCGCCGTGGTAATGGTAGATACGCGAATCGCCCGAATGCGCCCAGTGACAGTCGCCGCCCGGGTTGATCAGAAACGCCGCAATCGTGCTGTGCGGTTCCTGTTCCGATGAAACGGCGGTCAGGCGAATGACCATATGGGCTTCGTGCACCAGTTGCACCAGGGACGAGGTGGCGTCATCGGTCTCGGGCGAGTAACGTTCAAACAACTGCTTGGCCGTCATCATGACCTGGTCCGAGGCCTTGCGCCCACCACTGCGTCCACCCATACCGTCGGCAACCACTCCCAGCAGGCAGCCCTTGACATGGGGATGGCTGATCAGGGTGACCTGATCCTGCTGGTAATCGCGGTCACCCTTGTGGATGCCGGTTGATGCGCTGAGTCGATAACCTTTGGACATGTGGTGGCGATGGTAAGCGAAGATTCCCAAGAGGGTACTGTTTGGACGTATTATCAGGCCACCCCGGGAATGAAGCACCGTGGGGCGATCCCAAGACCAACTACTTGATGATGCCGTGGACTCCAACTTGAACTCACCCGAACGTCGGCTGATCGATTTGCGCATCGAACACAGCGATCTCGACGCCATGATTGACCGCGCCAGTGGCCAGACCCCGCTCGATGAACTGCTGATGCGACGACTCAAGAAGAAGCGATTGGGTCTGCGCGATGAGATCGCTCGCATCGAGCGCCAGCTCGATCCGGACCAGCCTGCCTGACGGATGAGCCTGCAAGACCATGTGCGCGAGACCTTCGCGCCAGGAGGACTGTTGTCCCGCATGGTCGATGAATTTCAGCCCAGGCCGGGGCAAACCGAGATGGCCAGCGCCGTGGCGCGCACCATTGAAACGGGGGGTGTGTTGGTGGTCGAAGCCGGTACCGGCATCGGCAAAACCTATGCCTACCTGGTGCCAGCCCTGCTCAGCGGCACCCGCGTTCTGGTGTCCACCGCCAGCAAGACCTTGCAGGACCAGTTATTCGCGCGTGACCTGCCGCGCTTGCTCAAAGTGCTGGGTCTGCCGCTGCGCAGTGCCTTGCTGAAAGGTCGCTCCAGCTACCTTTGCCTGCATCGGATGGAAGAGGCGCGACAGAACTGGGAAGTGACGGATGCCACGCTGCTGCGTTCCTTGGCCCGGATTGAAACCTGGTCGCAAGCTACGCGCAGTGGCGATCTGGCCGAATTGCCGGGCCTGGACGAGCGCTCGCCCCTGATTCCGCTGGTGAGTTCCAACCGCGACAACTGTCTGGGCGCGCAATGCCCGCGTCTGCGCAGCTGTCACGTCAATCAGGCGCGGCGCGAGGCACTGGCGGCCGACGTGGTGGTCATCAACCACCATCTGTTCTTTGCCGATCTGGCGATTCGCGAGGCCGGCGTTGCCGAGTTGCTGCCAACGGTGCAGACCCTGATTTTTGACGAGGCGCACCAGCTCAACGAGACCGGCGTGCAGTTTCTGGGCCAGCAAATCACGACCGCGCAGGTCCTCGACTTTGCGCGCGACCTGCTGCTGGCGGGGCAACAGCACGCGCGCGGTCTGTGCGACTGGCCAACGCTTGCCAGCGAGAGCGAACGCGCGGCGCGCGATCTGCGGTTGGTCGTGGGGCAAGCGCCGACCGGTGCACGATTGCGCTGGATCGATGGGGCGCCCGAGCAGTTGGACCGCGACGAATGGCGCTCGGCCCTGGCCGAACTGCACGCCGCTTGCAGCCGTGCCCTGGCGGCGCTGGAGGGTGTCAGCGAAGCGCAGCCCGACTTGCAGCGTCTGGCCGAGCGAGCCAGTGCTTTTCTGGATCGGCTCGCCTTCTTCGCTGCACCCTGTGCCGCAGAGTCGGTGCGCTGGGTCGATGTTGGCACGCAACTGCGCCTGGTGGAGTCGCCGCTGGACATTGCCGATACCGTGCGTTCGCGTTTGACCGGCGCCGGTGATGGCGCGACAACGCAGCCGGCTCTGATCTTTACCTCGGCGACGCTGGGCGCAGAAGCCAGCCTGCGCTGGTTTACCGAGCCCTGTGGCCTGGACCAGGCCGAGGTGCTGCAGGTGCAAAGTCCGTTTGACTACGGCCTGCAGGCGGCGCTTTACGTGCCGCTGCACCTGTCAAAACCATCTGACGCTGCGCACAGCCGTGAGGTGGCGGAATTTGTGGCCGATGCGGCGCTGAAGATGGGCGGGCGCACCCTGGTCCTGACGACGACGCTGCGCGCCTTGCGCGCCATCGGTGAGTCTCTGCAGCGTCGCTTTGCCGGCTCGGGTGACCTGCAGGTTCTGCTGCAGGGCGAGCAGCCCAAGCACCAGTTGATGGAGCGCTTTCGGCGCGGCCAGCGCGACGGCGGTGCGGGCTGCGTGCTGGTGGCCTCGGCCTCGTTCTGGGAGGGCGTTGACGTGCCGGGTGAGGAGTTGCAGTTGCTGGTGATTGACAAGCTGCCGTTTCCGCCGCCCAGCGATCCACTGGTTGAAGCGCGCTGCACCCGGCTTGAGGCCCAGGGGCGCAGCGTCTTCAACGACTACTTCGTGCCAGAGGCGGCGATTGCCCTCAAGCAGGGTGCCGGTCGCTTGATCCGGCGCGAGTCTGATCGCGGTGTGCTGGTGGTTTGCGACACGCGGCTGGTGCGCATGGGTTACGGCCGGCGTCTGCTGGCCGCTTTACCGCCGATGCGAAGAATCGGGACCGAGATCGAGTTCGACGAAGCGCTGGCAGCGCTTACCAGAACTTCCACCACGGCTGCTCACTCGCCCTGAAGCCTTTGCTCAGGAACTCGGAGCGCGGGAAGTTCTTTTCGAGCACGCGCATGGCATCGTCACGCAGCGCTGTCATGCCCAGTGCTTCGTAGGACTTGACGATGATGTAGAGCGCCTCTTCGATCGCCGGAACACCCGGGTAATCGGTCACGGCCAACTGCGCGCGGTTGATTGCCGCGACATAGGCGCCGCGACCATAGTAGAAGCGTGCCACATGCATTTCATAGCTGGCCAGCGAGTTCACGATGTAGTTCATGCGCTGGCTGGCGTCCGGCGCGTAACGCGAATCCGGGAAGCGCGACAGCAACTCCTTGAAGGACTCAAATGATTCCTTGGCCGCTTTCTGATCGCGCTCGGCCAGATCCTGGCGTGCAATATAGGACAGCAAGCCCAGGTCGTCATTGAAATTGACCAGGCCTTTGAGGTACAGCGCGTAATCGAGCGCCGGGCTGGCCGGGTGCAGTTTCATGAAGCGGTCGAGCGTGGCAATCGCCTGCGCTGCCTCGGCCGATTTGTACTGCGCGTAGGCCTTGTCGAGTTGGGCTTGCTGCGCCAGTGGGGTGCCAGCGGCACGTCCCTCGAGTTTTTCGAACAAGCCGATGGCCTTGTCGTAGGCGCCGGAACTCATCTCGTCCTTGGCTTCGCTGTAGAGCTTGGTTGGACTCCAGTTGGCAGATTTGTCCTCGGGGGTGCTTGAACACCCTGACAGCAAGGCGGCAGCGCCAGCCAGCACGCAAGCGCAGACCACCGATAATTTGGTTCGAAGCATGAGGGACAACTTTCTTGAAGAATTCCGATCAGATTATATCGAGCGCTCTCGAAAGCGATGAGTTCGAAGACCGATCCGACACTGGTGCGGAGCTGGAGTTGCGTCCCCTGGTTTTTGGCGCGGCCCAGCACGGACAGCGGCTGGACCTGGCGCTGGTGGACCTGGTTCCGGAGTTTTCGCGCAGCTATTTGCAACAGTTGATCGATGGCGGCTCACTGACCGTCAACGATGCTGTGGTGCGCAAGGCCTCATTGCGAGTCAAGGCCGGCGACCGTGGCTGCATCGAGTTGCGCCCGACGCCGCAAAGCCAGGCCTTCAAGCCCGAAGCCATGGCGCTGGAGCTGGCCTATGAAGACGAACACCTGCTGGTCGTCAACAAGCCGGCCGGGCTGGTGGTTCATCCGGCGCCCGGCAACTGGAGCGGCACGCTGCTCAACGGTTTGCTGGCCCACGATGCCAAAGCCATGAGCCTGCCGCGCGCCGGCATCGTGCACCGGCTGGACAAGGACACCAGCGGGTTGATGGTGGTGGCCCGCACGCGTGCCGTCATGGACGCGCTGGTGCGCGCGATTGCCGCGCGCGAGGTCGGACGCCAGTATCTGGCGCTGGCGCATGGCCGCTGGAGCGGCGCGGCGCGGCGCGAAGTCAATGCGCCGATCGGCCGTGATCCGCGCAACCGGTTGCGCATGGCGGTGGTCGATGGCGTGAAGAACCCGGGCAAGACGGCGCGTACCGACATTGAATTGCTGGACAACGGCGATCAGGCGTGCCTGGTGCGTTGCACCCTGCACACGGGCCGCACGCACCAGATTCGCGTCCACATGGCCTCCATCGGGCATCCGCTGGTTGCCGACGAGGTCTATGGCGGCCGTCCCGCAGCCGGCATGCAACGCCAGGCCTTGCATGCGTTTCGGCTCAGTTTGGCGCACCCGGTAACGCAGCAGGCAATGCGGTTTGAGGCGTTGCCGCCGAGCGACTTCAGTCAGGCCCTGCAGGCGTGGAACTTTGGAACATCGGGTTCTTCGTTATAATTTTCGTACTGGTCCTCAAAACCAGTACCCCGGCCAGCTGTCGGGGGCGGGCGCTGCGGATTTATCAATCTGCCTGCCGCGACCCACTGATTCATACTGATTACGCACCTTCAGGGTGCTCTTCCCGGAAATCGCAGGACCATGAATACGGCGGATGCCAAGCGCGTACTAGAAACCGCTTTGATTTGTTCGCAACAGCCCTTGCAGTCACGCGACATGAGCGTGCTGTTCGACGACACGCTGGGGCTGGAGACGATCGAGGCCATGTTGCAGGAAATCCAGCAGGATTGGGCGCTGCGTGGCGTCGAGCTGGTCAAAGTGGCCACCGGCTGGCGCTTTCAGAGCCGCCCAGAAATGCGGCCGTTTCTCGATCGCCTGCATCCCGAAAAGCCGCCGCGCTACACCCGTGCCACGCTGGAAACCCTGGCCATCATCGCCTACCGGCAGCCGGTGACGCGTGGTGACATCGAAAACATACGTGGTGTGACGGTCAATTCCCTCTTGATCAAGCAGTTGGAAGAGCGTGGCTGGATTGAAGTCATCGGTCACCGCGATACGGTCGGACGTCCCGCGTTGTTTGCGACGACCCGGCATTTTCTGGACGATCTGGGCCTGGCCTCTCTGGACCAGTTGCCCGAGATGGAAAGCGCCGAGCAGCAGGCTGGCGTGATGGATGCGCTGGAACTGCAACTCTCAGCTGGCAACGAGAGCGCTGCGGTGCAGGATACAGCGGTCACCAACCCCGCAGCCGAGGGCGGCGAGGGTGAATTATTTTCTTCGACAGGAACGCAAGCATGAGCGAAAACACCAGCGGTGAACAAGACCCCAGCGGGGACGAACCGGTGCTGCCTGCGCCGCAAGCCGAGGCGCTTGTCCCTGCGGTTGTGGCACTGCAAGCGGCACAGGACGAGGCGCCGGTGTTCACGCCGTCGGTCGATCTATTCGAAGCCGTGGTGTCCGGGCAGTTTGATGCCGACGAGGAAAGCCCGGCGCTGGCACCAGCCAAGCGCGTGCTGGCACCGGTAGCCGAGGCACCCAAGCTGCACAAGGTGTTGGCGCAGGCCGGCATGGGTTCCAGGCTCGAAATGGAACAGCTCATCATGGAAGGCCGCATCACGGTCAACAATGAGCCGGCCCACATCGGTCAGCGCATCCAGTTTGGCGATCACGTCAAGGTCAACGGCAAGCCGATCAAGTTCCGCATCGAGGCGCCGCCGCCGCGCGTCATTGCCTATCACAAGCCTGCGGGCGAGGTCGTCACGCACGACGATCCGCAGAACCGTCCCACCGTGTTTCGGCGCCTGCCCAAACTGTTTCAGGGCAAGTGGCAGTCGGTTGGACGGCTTGATCTCAATACCGAGGGTCTGCTGCTGTTCACCAGTTCGGGCGAACTGGCCAACCGGCTGATGCACCCGCGTTTCGGCCTGGAGCGCGAATACGCCGTGCGCGTGCTCGGCGCCCTGAACAAGGAAGAAAAGGCAAAGCTGCTCGAAGGCGTCAAGCTTGACGACGGCGTGGCCCAGTTCGGCTCGATTGAAGAAGGCGGCGGTGAGGGTTCGAACTGCTGGTACCGCGTCACCATCTCCGAGGGCCGCAACCGCGAGGTGCGCCGCATGTTCGAGGCTGTTGGCCATGCGGTCAGCCGCCTGATCCGGATCCGCTATGGCGCCATGCTGCTGCCGCGCGGCCTCAAGCGCGGCGCCTGGATGGAACTTGACGACGCCGACATCCGAGCGCTGACGCAGGCCGCTGGTCCGCGTGATGCGCGCGGGCATGGCGACGAAGCGGGTGCCGGCAGCGACCCGACACGCCGCCCAGCGTCTGAGCAGGACAACGCTTCACGCAACCGGCGCCGCGGTGTCCGGGGTGCCGGCCCGCGTGGCGCTGGCAATGCGCCGCGCAATACTGGCGGCGGCGCCAACAACGCCGGGCAGGGACGCAGAAACCGCAGCGAGCCGGGTGACCGGCCCACGGGTGCCGCGCAACCAGACCCGATGAAGACCTCTTTTGGCTATATCGGTGCCGACAGTTTCACGCGCCAGCGTCAGCAACAGGGGCAGCGCCGTGGCGGTGGTTCCGGTGGTGGCCCAGGTGGCGGACAACGTCGGGGTCCACGTGATCGCTGACGCGCACGGTCAGGCTAAAATCCAGCACTTTGTCCACCGGGCAAAACAATACATCCAGCTCAGGAAAAACTTATGACTATCGAACGTACTCTCTCCATCATCAAGCCCGACGCCGTTGCCAAGAACGTGATCGGCCAAATCTATGCCCGCTTTGAAGCCGCTGGCCTGAAGATCGTTGCCGCCCGCATGATGCATTTGTCGCGTCGCGAAGCCGAGGCTTTCTACGGCGTGCACAAGGAGCGCCCCTTCTTCAAGGATCTGGTCGAATTCATGATCTCCGGCCCGGTCATGGTGCAAGCGCTTGAAGGCGAGAACGCAATCCTGAAGAACCGCGACCTGATGGGCGCGACGGATCCGAAAAAGGCTGCGCCCGGTACCATCCGCGCCAGCTTTGCCGACAGCATCGACGCCAATGCCGTGCATGGTTCCGACGCTGCTGAAACCGCTGCCGTGGAGATTGCCTTCTTCTTCCCCGGCATGAACATCTCTTCCCGCTAAAGCATGGCCCTTTCACTCCACGGCGTCACGCTGCCCTCGCGGGCGCTTGCAGCACGCCTGGAGCGAGTGGCGGCCGCATCGCTGCGATGACGGCCAACCTGCTTGACTACGATCTCGACACACTGGCGCTCTTTTGCGAGCGGCTCGGTGAAAAACGTTTCCGCGCGGTCCAGTTGTTTCGCTGGATCCACCAAAAAGGCGCGTCCAATTTTGACGACATGAGCGACCTCGCCAAGTCCTTGCGCGAGAAGCTCAAAGGCGTGGCGCAGGTCAAGGCGCTCGATCTGATCTCGCAGCACATCTCGGCCGACGGCACCATCAAGTGGCTGTTTGACGTCGGCGCTGGCAACGCCATCGAGACCGTGTTCATTCCCGAGGAAGACCGTGGCACGTTGTGCATCTCCTCGCAGGCCGGTTGCGCCATCGGTTGCCGCTTCTGTTCTACCGGGCATCAGGGCTTCAGCCGCAACCTGACAAGTGGCGAGATCGTGGCCCAGCTCTGGTTTGCCGAGCACTTTCTGCGAAAACACCTGCAGCGCGATGAGCGCGTCATCTCCAACGTCGTGATGATGGGCATGGGCGAGCCGCTGCAAAACTATGCCGAAGTGATTCCGGCGCTGCGCGTCATGCTCGACGATCATGCGTATGGCCTGTCACGCCGGCGCGTCACCGTTTCGACTTCGGGCATCGTGCCCAAGATGGACCTGCTCTCCGAGCAATGCCCGGTGGCCCTGGCGGTGTCGCTGCACGCGCCGACCGATGCCCTGCGCGACGACCTGGTGCCGCTGAACAAGAAGTACCCGCTTGATGAACTGATGCAGGCTTGTAACCGTTATCTGGAACATGCGCCGCGCGACTTCATTACCTTCGAGTACTGCATGCTCAACGGTGTCAACGACCAGGCCGAGCATGCGCAGCAACTGGTGCAGTTGGTGCGGCGTTATGCCAGTGCCGGGCGTGTCTGGTGCAAGTTCAACCTGATTCCCTTCAATCCGTTTCCGGCCTCGGGCCTGCGGTGCTCGGCGCCGCAGCAGGTGCAGGCCTTCGCCCGGATTTTGATTGATGCCGGTATTGTCACGACGGTGCGCAAGACGCGTGGCGACGACATCGACGCTGCCTGCGGCCAACTCGCCGGCGACGTGAAGGACCGCACGCGCGTTGGCGAGCGCATCGCACGCCAACGCAACTGGACGATTACACCGGTGCCGACAGGCAAGCCCGTGGTGACGGAGAATTGACGCATGAATAGCAATGCAGTAAGAGGATGGCGTCTGGGTCTGTTGGCAGTCGGTCTGCTGGCGGCCGCGCTGGTGACGATGTCGGGCTGCGCTTCGCGCGGTGGCAGCGCAGCAGACGGCAAGGGCTCTGAAATCGTGACCGATTCGGACGAGCCGACGATCCGCAAGCGTGCCCGCATCCGGCTTGAACTCGCGGTCGGTTATTTTGAGCAGGGGCAAACCAATATTGCCCTGGACGAACTCAAGCAGTCGATCACGGCCGACCCTGACTACGCAGCGGCTTACAACCTGCGCGGTTTGATTTACCTGCGCCTGAACGATTTGCGCATTGCCGAAGAGAGTTTCAAGAAGGCGCTCACACTCGAACCCCAGGACGCGACTGTCATGCACAACCTGGGCTGGCTTTATTGCCAGGACGGCCGCTACACGCAGGCGCAGCAGCATTTTTCGCAGGCGCTGGCCAATCCGCAATACCGCGAGCGCGCCAAGACGCTGCGCGCCCAGGGCCTGTGCCAGGTCCGGGCCGGACAGCGTGAGGAGGGCGAGCAAAGCCTGCTCAAGTCCTACGAGTTTGATGCCGGCAATCCGGTAACTGCCTACAACCTGGCCACACTGATGTTCCAGCGCGGCGAATGGACTGGCGCGCAGTTTTATGTGCGGCGCCTGAACAACAGCGACCTGGCCAATGAAGAGTCGCTCTGGCTCGGTATCAAGGTCGAGCGGCGCCTGGAAAACCGTACCGCTGTGCAGCAGCTCGGTGCACAATTGCTCAAACGGTTTCCGCAGTCACGTCAGGCGGATGCTTACCAACGAGGGGCTTTTGATGAGTGAGGCTGTGTTGCCGGCAACAGAGACCCGTCTTTCTGGCGGTGCCATGTTGCGCCAAGCGCGCGAAGCGGCCGGTCTGCACATCGGTGCGCTGGCGGTTTCCTTGCGCGTTCCGGTCAAGAAACTCGAAGCGCTGGAAGCCGATCGCTTTGATCAGTTGCCCGATATGGTCTTTGTCCGCGCGTTGGCCGCCAGCGTCTGTCGCACTCTCCAAATTGACCCGGCTGCGGTGTTGGCGAGGCTGCCGCAAACCGGCGCACCGCATCTGAGGAACGACGAGGCGGGCATCAATGTTCCGTTTCACGCCAGTGCCAGCGCAACCGGCTCCATTCTGGGTGATTCGTTTTCGAGGCCCTATGTGCTGCTCGGGCTGGTGTTGCTGGTGGGCGTCGTGGTGCTGGCGCTGCTCACTTTTTTTGACCGCGTCCCCGGCTTGGCCATAAGCCACGACGAGGTGGTCGCGCCGGCTCCGACTGTCCTTCCCAGTGTGCTTGAAACCCGACCGGCATCGGCGGCCCTTGCTGCGAGTTCCGCTGCTGCGGCCGCATCGGCCGCCAGCGGTGTTGCGAGCGCGCCGGGCGCGACCGTGGAAGGCTCGGGGCTGAGCACTGGCACCCTGGTGTTCCGTGTGCGAGGTTCATCCTGGGTTGAAGTCATTGATGCCACCGGCGTGGTGCAGTTGCGCCGCATGCTGCGCCAGGGCGAGACCGTTGGCGTCTCGGGCCTTGCGCCGCTCTCCGTGGTGGTCGGGCGCGCCGACCTGACCGAGGTGCAGGCCTACGGCAAGCCCTTCGATTTGAGCGCCATCGCGCGCGACAATGTGGCCCGTTTTGAGGTGAAGCCTTGAGTTCCAAAATTGCCATTGAAAGCGCCATGCCGGCAGCCCGGCGTTCGCGCCAGGCGCGCGTGGTCTGGGGCGATTCTGTGCTCACCGTGGGTGGCGATGCGCCGGTGCGGGTGCAGTCCATGACCAATACCGACACGGCAGACGCCATCGGCACAGCCATCCAGGTCAAGGAACTGGCGCTGGCCGGCTCCGAGATGGTACGTCTGACCGTCAACACGCCGGAAGCGGCGCAGGCTGTGCCCCACATCCGCGAGCAACTCGACCGCATGGGCATTGCCGTGCCCTTGATCGGCGACTTTCACTACAACGGGCACCGCTTGCTGACCGATTTTCCGGACTGCGCGCAGGCCCTGTCCAAGTACCGCATCAACCCCGGCAACGTCGGTAAGGGCGATAAACACGACAAGCAGTTCGCGCTCATGATCGAAGCCGCGCTGCGCTGGGACAAGCCGGTGCGAATTGGCGTCAACTGGGGCAGCCTGGATCAGGAACTGCTGGCCAGTTTGATGGACGAAAACAGCCGCCGCACACCGCCCTGGGGAGTGAAGCCGGTGATGTACGAGGCCCTGATCAGTTCGGCCATCGAGTCGGCCGAACGTGCCGTTGAGATGGGCATGAGCCGCAACCAGGTGCTGCTCTCCTGCAAGGTCAGTGGCGTGCAGGATCTGGTTTCGGTTTACCGCGAACTGGCACGGCGCTGCGACTACCCGCTGCATTTGGGCCTGACCGAGGCCGGCATGGGGACCAAGGGCGCCGTGGCGTCGACAGCGGCGCTGGCGCTCTTGTTGCAGGAGGGGATTGGCGACACGATTCGCGTTTCGCTGACACCGCAGCCGGGCGAATCCAGAACGCAGGAAGTGCTGATTGCCTGCGAGATCCTGCAGGCGCTGGAATTGCGCTCTTTTGTGCCCAGCGTCACGGCCTGCCCCGGCTGTGGTCGCACCACCAGCACCGTGTTTCAGGAACTCACGAAGCAGATCGAAGATTTCCTGCGCGCCCAGATGCCAGTCTGGCGTGACAAGTACCCGGGCGTTGAAAAGCTCAAGGTTGCGGTGATGGGCTGCATCGTCAACGGACCGGGCGAGAGCAAGCAGGCCGACATCGGCATCAGCCTGCCCGGCACCGGCGAGGCGCCAGCGGCACCGGTGTTCATCGACGGCGAGAAGCGCATGACGCTGCGCGGTGATGGCATTGCGCAGGAATTCCAGAAGATTGTCCAAACCTATGTTGAAACACGCTTTGGCGCGCAGCACGCTGCCAGTGCCGCGTGACTGAAGTCATGACCGAAAAAGAAACGCAAGCCAAAGTTGGCAAGCTCGTCGCCGTCAAGGGCATGAACGATATTTTGCCGCCGGATTCGGCGCAATGGGAGTGGCTCGAAGACAAGGTGCGCGTGCTGATGGGGCGCTACGCCTACCGCAACATCCGCACGCCCATCGTGGAGCCGACCGCGCTGTTTGTGCGTGGCACCGGCGAGACCACCGACATCGTCGAGAAGGAGATGTACTCCTTCGCCGACAAGCTCAACGGTGAGGAACTCACGTTGCGCCCGGAAAACACGCCGGGCGTAGTGCGCGCCGCGATCGAACACAACCTGACCTACGACGGCGGCAAGCGCTTGTACTACATGGGTCCGATGTTCCGGCACGAGCGGCCCCAGCGTGGCCGCTATCGCCAGTTCTACCAACTCGGCGCCGAGGCGCTGGGTTTTGCGGGACCCGAGGTGGACGCGGAAATGATGCTGCTGGTGCACGAGTTGTTTGCGGCGTTTGGCCTGCGCAATGTGCGCGTCGAGCTCAACAGCCTGGGTGTCGCGCCTGAACGCCAGGCACACCGCCGCGCGCTGATTGCCTATTTCGAGCAGCACCGCGAATTGCTGGACGCCGACGCGCAGCGCCGCCTGCATCTCAATCCGCTGCGTATTCTGGATACCAAGAATCCGGCCATGCAAGCGCTGGTACAGGCTGCGCCGCAACTGCTGGACTATCTGGGCGAAACCTCGTTGCAGCACTTTGACAGCGTCAAGACGCTGCTGAGTGCCTGCGGTGTGCCGTGGCGTGTCAACCCACGCCTGGTGCGCGGTCTGGATTACTACAGCCACACCGTGTTTGAATTCATCACCGATGAACTCGGCGCCCAGGGCACGCTGTGTGGTGGCGGGCGGTACGACGGCCTGTTTGCCCTGCTCGGCGGCAAACCGACGCCGGCCGTGGGCTGGGGTATGGGGCTCGAACGCGTGCTGGAGTTGATCCAGCAGCAGGGCCAGACGCCGGCCGCACCAGCACCCGATGCCTACGCCGTACTGCCCGATGCGGCGGCCCTGCCGCGCGCCATGCAGGCGGTGCAGGCGCTGCGCGGTGCCGGTATCAGCGTGCAGATGCACGCCAGTCTGACGCCCGGCGCTGACAGCATGAAGACGCAGTTCAAGAAGGCCGACGCCAGCGGCGCCGCTTACGCCCTGATATTTGGCGGTGACGAACTGGCCGACAACGCAGTCACGGTCAAGGCCTTGCGCGCCGGCGGTGCTGCGCAACGGCGTGAATCCCTGGACAACATCGCCGGCTGGGCGTCCACCCTACAATCACGGTCTTGAACGCGGGCCCGATGGCGCCCCGGTGCTGACAGCAACTGAGCAAAGAACATTCATGGCAAATCAACTCGATCTCGAAGAACAAGAGCAACTTGACCAGCTCAAGCACTATTGGAAACAATACGGCAACATGATCACCTGGGTGTTGATCGCGGTGCTGGGCGCTTATGCCAGCTGGAATTTCTACCAGTATTGGCAGCGCAGCCAGGCGCAACAAGCCGCGGCCATGTTTGATGAGGTCGAGCGCGCCGTGAAGTCGGCTGACGTGGCCAAGATTGACCGTGTCTTTGGCGACATCAAGGACAAGTTTGGCTCTACCACCTACGCGCAACAAGCCGGATTGCTGGTCGCCAAACAGTATTACGCGGCCGGCAAGCCCGATGCGGCCAAGACCGCCTTGAGTTGGGTGGCCGACAAGTCGTCTGACCCGGGTTACCAGGCGGTGGCGCGGCTGCGGTTGGCGGGCCTGCTGCTCGACAGCAAGGCCTACGACGAAGCACTGAAACAGTTGAGCGCCAGTTTCCCACCGCAGTTCGAGGCACTGGCCGCCGACCGCAAGGGCGATATCCTGCTGAACCAGGGCAAGAAAAAGGAAGCCCTGGCCGAGTACGGCAAGGCTTTCAAGGGTTTTGATGAGCGCACAGAGTACCGTCGTTTGGTGGAGATCAAACTGAACTCGCTGGGAGTCGATCCAAAGAGCACGGACGTCCTAGCGCCGGAAGGTAAAAAGTGAAACCTGTATTTCGATTGACCGCAGCCATGCGTCTGGTCCCGGTCCTGCTGCTGGCAACGCTGATTGCAGCCTGCGCCAGCGGCCCCGACAAACCCAAGCCGACTGAACTGACAGCGAACCCGGGTCTGCTGCGTGTGCGCCAGGCCTGGACGGCCCAGATCGGCGCGGTCGCTTTTCCGCTCGATGTCAAGGTCAACGGCGACGCGGTGACGCTGGCCAGTTCGGACGGCGTGGTGCAATCCTTTAACGCGCGCAGTGGCGCCTCCTTGTGGCGCAGTCCCAGCCTGGGGTCGCTGGCCGCCGGTGTCGGTAGCGACGGCCGTCTTGCAGCCGTGGTCACGCGCGAGAACGAACTTGTGGTGCTGGAGGCCGGGCGTGAACTGTGGCGCCAGCGACTGACGGCACCGAGCTATACCGCGCCACTGGTGGCAGGCGCGCGCGTCTTCCTGCTGGCAGCGGACCGCTCGGTTGCAGCTTTTGACGGCGCATCCGGGCGCAAGCTCTGGACCCAGCAACGCCCGGGTGAATCGCTGGTGTTGCGTCAGGCCGGCGTTCTGCTGGCGGTTGGCGACAGCGTCGTGGTCGGCATGGGTGGGCGTCTGGTCGGACTCAATCCGGCCAATGGCGCGGTGCGCTGGGACCTGCCCGTCGCCTCGCCGCGCGGCACCAATGACATCGAACGCCTGGTAGATCTGGTGGGTCCGGCGGCGCGCGACGGCAGCGTAATCTGTGCGCGTGCCTTTCAGTCCGCTGTTGGCTGCGTTGACGCGACCCGCGGCACCTTGCTCTGGACCAAACCGGCAGTCGGTCTGGTGGGCCTGCAGGGCGATGACAAATATGTTTTTGGCGTTGAGGGCGACAGCAAGCTCATCGCCTGGCGCCGCGCCGATGGTGAACGGGCTTGGGTTTCCGAGAGCCTGCGCTTTCGTGGCCTGGGCGCGCCGCTGCTGGCGGGCCGTGCCATCGTGGTTGGCGAGGAAACCGGTCTGGTGCACTGGCTCTCGCGTGATGACGGTGCGGCGCTGACGCGCATGCCAACCGATGGTTCAGCGGTCGTGACGGCACCGGTGCTTGCCGCTGGGACGCTCGTTGTGGTAACCCGCAATGGTGGAATTTTCGGCTTCAAGCCCGAGTAACGGTCGGGCTCCTGGCGATGAAACCTGTATTGGCCCTGGTGGGCCGTCCCAATGTCGGTAAATCGACGCTGTTCAACCGGCTGACCAAATCGCGCGACGCCATCGTTGCCGATTTCGCTGGCCTCACGCGTGACCGGCATTACGGCAACGGTCGCCTGGGTAAACACGAATTTATCGTCATCGACACCGGCGGTTTTGAGCCCGACGCTACCAGCGGTATTTTCAAGGAGATGGCGAAACAGACACGCCAGGCCGTGGCCGAGGCCGACGTCGTCATTTTTGTCGTCGATGCGCGCGAAGGGATTTCGGCGCAGGACTACGAGATCGCCAAATTCCTGCGTCGCCTGGGCAAACCCTGTGTGCTGGCGGCCAACAAGGCCGAAGGCATGACTGCCGGTGCCCAACTGGTTGAATTTTTTGAACTCGGTCTGGGCGAAGTGCACGCGGTCTCAGCCGCACATGGCCAAGGCATTCAACCGCTGCTGGAACTGGCGCTCAAACCGCTGCAACTCGATGAGTTGGAGGATGTGGCCGAGGAAACGCAACCCGGCGTCATCAAGCTCGCTGTGGCGGGCCGACCCAATGTCGGCAAGTCCACCCTGATTAACACCTGGCTCGGCGAGGAGCGGCTGGTCGCCTTCGATTTGCCGGGCACGACGCGCGATGCCATTTCCGTGCCGTTCGAGCGCAACGGGCAAAAGTTTGAGTTGATCGACACCGCAGGCCTGCGTCGGCGCGGCAAGGTGTTTGAAGCCATCGAGAAATTCTCGGTCGTCAAGACACTGCAGGCAATCGAGACCTCCAATGTTGTGCTGCTGTTGATCGACGCCACCCAGGGCGTGACGGATCAGGACGCGCACATCGCCGGTTTCATCCTGGAAAATGGCCGCGCCGTGGTGCTGGCGGTCAACAAATGGGACGCGGTCGATGAATACCAGCGCGAGTTGGTCAAACGTTCCATCGAAACCCGGCTGCCGTTCCTGAAATTTGCCACGCTGCACCTGATCTCGGCCACCAAGCGCCAGGGACTGGGGCCGGTGTGGGCCTCCATCGCGCAGGCCTACCGCGCCGCCAACTGCAAGATGTCGACGCCGGTGCTGACGCGTTTGTTGCTGGAGGCAGTGCAGTTCCAGAGCCCCAAGCGTGCTGGCATGTACCGCCCGAAGTTGCGCTATGCACACCAGGGCGGCATGAACCCGCCGGTCATCATCATCCACGGCAATTCGCTGGATCACGTGAGTGACGCCTACAAGCGCTTCCTGGAAGGGCGTTTCCGCAAGGAATTTGATCTGGTGGGCACACCGATGCGCATCGAGTTCAAGACTGCGGCCAACCCTTACGCCGACAAAGCGGGGTCGTGAGCGCGCGGTCCCCGTTAACTTCATCCGGGCTTTACCCCGTTGGGCTTAAACAGGCCCTGGGCTGTGGTATCGTGAGCCCCTTATCAATTTCTTGAACACGGAGAATATCGTGAACAACAAAGGCCAGTTACTCCAGGACCCATTTCTCAACGCGCTGCGTCGGGAACACGTTCCGGTTTCCATCTACCTCGTCAACGGGATCAAGCTGCAAGGCCAGATCGAATCGTTTGACCAGTACGTCGTATTGCTGCGCAATACCGTTACCCAAATGGTTTACAAGCACGCCATCTCGACCATCGTGCCCGGGCGCGCGGTGAATTTTGCCAGCGGCGAGGGTGACGAACCTGCAGCCCCGTGATTCGGCATCGGCCCCGACCATCCTGGTTGGGGTTGACTTCGGTTTACCCAATTTCGACGGCGAACTCGAAGAACTCGGGCTGTTGGCGCAGACCGCGGGGCTGACGCCGGTCGCGCGCATCACCTGCAAGCGCAAGGCGCCCGATGCAGCGCTGTTTGTGGGCAGCGGCAAGGCCGATGAAATCAAACTGCTGGCAGCGCAACACGGTGCGGTCGAGATTCTGTTCGATCAAAGCCTGAGCCCGGCGCAACAGCGCAACCTGGAGCGGCATCTGGAGTTGCCGGTCAATGACCGCACGCTCCTGATTCTTGAGATTTTTGGCCAGCGCGCGCGCAGCCACGAAGGCAAGCTGCAGGTCGAACTGGCCCGGCTGCAATACCTCAGCACGCGCCTGGTGCGGCGCTGGTCGCATTTGGAGCGTCAGAGCGGGGGCATCGGCATGCGCGGTGGCCCGGGTGAAACCCAGATCGAACTCGATCGTCGCATGATCAACGACAACATCAAGAAGATCAAGGAGCGCCTGGTCAAGGTCAAGCGCCAGCACCAGACCCAGCGCCGCCAGCGCGAGCGGCGCGATGCTTTCAATATCTCGTTGGTTGGCTATACCAACGCCGGCAAGACCACGCTCTTCAATGCGCTGGTGAAGGCGCGCGCCTACGCCGCCAATCAGTTGTTTGCCACGCTTGATACCACCACGCGCCAACTCTACCTTGGCGAAGCCGGGCGCTCCGTTTCGCTCTCCGACACCGTCGGCTTTATTCGTGATCTGCCGCATGGCCTGATCAACGCTTTCCAGGCCACCTTGCAGGAAGCGGTTGATGCCGATCTGTTGCTGCATGTGGTCGATGCGGCCAGCCCCCATTTTCTGGAGCAGATTGCCGAAGTGCAGCGCGTGCTGCGCGAGATCGGTGCTGCCGAGATACCGCAGGTGCTGGTTTTCAACAAACTTGACGCGCTGGATGCCGCCGTGCGTCCGCTGCAACTCGAAGACAGCTACGATCTGGCGGGCGTGCAAACGCCACGGATATTCCTGAGTGCGGCGCAGGGCGAGGGCCTGGCCCTGCTGCGTCAATGCCTGGCGCGTATTGTCAGTGGCGGTAGTCTGGCGCCGCAGGAACAGCAGTTTTCTGACCCCGCCGGCGAAACACCTTTCTGATTTGGGCACAATCGGGTTTACTTACACAAGAGAAGACGAAATGAAACTTCATTTACGCATCTTTCGCTGGGCCGATGTCCCGGGGCGGATCAGGGGTATGTTCAACCTGAATGATTCGCGCTGGGGTCGCAGCGAGGACAAACCGAGCGATGGCAGCAAGGCGCAGGCCGAGCCGCCCGAGGGTGATGCGCCGCAGGGGCAGCCCAAAGCTGACCCTGAGCCCCGACGCGGAGCCAATCAGGGGCCACCCGACCTCGACGCGCTGTGGCGTGACTTCAACC
>CAIWNX010000189.1 GCA_903914175.1 uncultured beta proteobacterium
AACCAGTTGGCCGCAGGTTCGGTGGCCGGCACTGGCAAGGACGGCCGCGTGACCAAGGGTGACGTGCTGGCCGCAGTGGCCAGCGCTGCTGTACCCAAGGCGGCCGCACCCGTGGCGGCGATGCCAGCCAAGGCCGCAGCCAGCTTCCTGCCGGCTGTGACGGCACCCGCCGTGTCGCTCGGTGAGCGCCCCGAGCAGCGCGTGCCGATGAGCCGCCTGCGCGCACGCGTCGCCGAGCGCTTGGTGCAATCGCAATCAACTAACGCGATTTTGACCACCTTCAACGAGGTCAACATGGCGCCGGTGATGGAAATGCGCAAGCGTTTCCAGGACAAGTTCGAGAAGGAGCACGGCGTCAAGATCGGCTTCATGAGCTTCTTCGTCAAGGCGGCGGTGCATGCCCTGAAGAAGTTCCCGGTGATCAATGCATCGGTGGATGGCAATGACATCGTCTACCACGGTTACTTCGACATCGGCATTGCCGTTGGCTCACCGCGTGGCCTGGTGGTGCCGATTTTGCGCAACGCCGATCAGATGAGTTTTGCCGATATCGAGAAGAAGATTGCCGAGTACGGCGTCAAGGCACGTGATGGCAAACTGGGCATCGAAGAAATGACCGGCGGCACCTTCTCCATCAGCAACGGTGGCACCTTTGGCTCCATGCTCTCCACGCCCATCATCAACCCGCCGCAGTCGGCCATCCTGGGCGTGCACGCGACCAAGGACCGCGCGGTGGTGGAAAACGGCCAGATCGTGATCCGCCCGATGAACTACCTCGCCATGAGCTACGACCACCGCATCATCGACGGCCGCGAAGCCGTGCTCGGCCTGGTCGCGATGAAGGAAGCACTGGAAGATCCCGCGCGCCTTCTGTTTGATATTTGAGAGATGCAGACCCACTTCTGTCAT
Source organism: uncultured beta proteobacterium (assembly GCA_903914175.1). GTDB lineage: Bacteria > Pseudomonadota > Gammaproteobacteria > Burkholderiales > Burkholderiaceae_C > Rhodoferax. The sequence continues at coordinate 910 of CAIWNX010000189.1, forward strand.
GCAGCCCCATTGTTGTCTTCCCGCCCGATGGCTGTCATCCCGGACGATGGTTGTCATCCCGCGCTGGCTGTCATCCCGGACTTGATCCGGGATCCATGCGTTATGACAGTGCCACACGCAGCATGGATTGCGGGTCAAGCCCGCAATGACAAGGTTGGGGTGCAATGACGAATTCGAACGCGATGACAAATCCGGCGCCCTTTGCGTCATGACCTGAACCTATTGAGAAAATCATGAGCCAACAATTTGATGTGATCGTCATCGGTGCCGGTCCCGGCGGCTATATCGCTGCCATTCGGGCGGCACAACTGGGCATGCGCGTGGCGTGTGTCGACGAGTGGAAGAACAGCGCGGGCGGCCCAGCGCCGGGCGGCACTTGCACCAACGTCGGCTGCATTCCGAGCAAGGCGCTGCTGCAGTCGTCCGAACATTTTGACCAGGCCCATCACCACTTCGCCGAGCACGGCATCGCCGTCTCCGACGTGCGCATGGACGTGGCGAAGATGGTCGCGCGCAAGGACGGTGTCGTCAAGCAGAACAACGACGGCATCCTGTACCTGTTCAAGAAAAACAAGATCAGCTTTTTTCATGGTCGTGGCGCGTTTGTGAAAGCGGTCGACGGCGGCTACGAGATCAAGGTCAGCGGCGCGACTGAGGAAACGCTGGTGGGCAAGCAGATCGTGCTGGCCACCGGCTCCACCGCGCGGGCCTTGCCCGGTACACCCTTCGATGAAGAGAAGGTGCTCTCGAATGACGGCGCGCTGCGCATCGGTACGCTGCCGAAAAAGCTCGGCCTGATCGGCTCGGGCGTGATCGGTCTGGAGATGGGTTCGGTCTGGCGTCGCTTGGGCGCCGAGGTCACGATCCTGGAAGCGCTGCCGGAGTTTCTCGGAGCGGTGGATCAGCAGATCGCCAAGGAAGCGCACAAGGCTTTCGTCAAGCAGGGTTTGAAGATCGAACTCGGCGTCGCCGTTGGTGCGATCAAGGTCGCCAAGAAGGGCGTCAGCGTGGCCTGGACCAATGCCAAGGGCGAGGCGCAGACGCTCGACGTTGACAAGCTGATCATCTCGATTGGCCGCGTGCCCAACACCGTGGGCCTCAACGCGGATGCGGTTGGCTTGAAGCTCGACGAGCGTGGCGCGATTGTGGTCGATGGCGACTGCCGCAGCAATCTGCCCGGCGTCTGGGCGGTGGGTGACGTGGTGCGCGGGCCGATGCTGGCGCACAAGGCCGAGGAGGAGGGCGTTGCCGTGGCCGAGCGCATGGCGGGCCAGCACGGCCATGTCAACTTCAACACCATCCCGTGGGTCATTTACACCAACCCCGAGATCGCCTGGGTCGGTCAGACCGAGCAGCAACTCAAGGCCGCCGGCCGCGCCTATCGCGCCGGGACCTTTCCGTTCCTGGCCAACGGCCGCGCCCGTGCCCTGGGCGATACCACCGGCATGGTCAAGATGCTGGCCGATGCCCTGACCGATGAAATTCTGGGCGTGCACATCGTCGGCCCGATGGCCAGCGAACTGATTGCCGAGTGTGTGGTGGCGATGGAGTTTCGCGCCAGCAGCGAAGACATTGCGCGCATCTGCCATGCCCATCCGTCGCTGAGCGAAGCGACCAAGGAAGCGGCGCTGGCGGTGGACAAGCGCACGCTCAACTTCTGATCGCTCGTGAGCGTCAGACAAGCCTACGACGCCGAACTGCGGCTGCGGGGTTTCGCGGCTGATCCGGCGCAACTGCGCGCGGTCGAGGTGCTCGACGCCTGCGCCAACGAATGGGCGAACTTCAAGGCCAGGCGATCCAATGCCCTGAAGAAGCTGATCAACCGTCCACTGGTTCCGCGCGGTGTTTACCTGCACGGCGGCGTCGGGCGCGGCAAGAGTTTTTTGATGGACTGCTTCTTTGCCGCCTTGCCTCTGAAGCGCAAGACCCGGTTGCATTTTCATGAGTTCATGCGTGAGGTGCACCGGGAACTCGTTGGCTTGCAGGGTACGGTGAACCCGCTTGATGTGCTGGCCAAGCGCATTGCCAAGAAGTACCGGCTGATCTGCTTCGACGAGTTTCATGTTGCCGACATCACCGACGCCATGATCCTGCACCGGCTGCTGTTGGCGCTGTTTGAGAATGGCGTTGGCCTGGTTGCCACCTCCAATTTCAAACCGGCTGAGCTCTATCCGGATGGTTTGCATCGCGACCGCATCCTGCCCGCCATCGATTTGCTCAGTGCGCGAATGGATGTGGTCAATGTCGATAACGGCACCGATTACCGCCAACACACGCTGGCGCAACTGCAGATTTACCATGCACCGCTGGGGCCGCTGGCCGATGCCGCAATGGAGGATGCCTTCGTGCGACTGGCGGCAACGCACGACGAAGATCCTCATCTGCACATCGAGGCGCGGAAAATTCGTGCGCGACGCAAGGCCGGTTCGCTGGTCTGGTTTGATTTCAACACGCTGTGCGCCGGGCCGCGATCACAGAACGATTATCTGGAACTGGCCGCGCAATTCCACACCGTGCTGCTGAGCGATGTGCCGCAGATGTCGGCCAACATGGCATCACAGGCGCGACGCTTTACCCTGCTGGTCGATGTGTTGTATGACCGGCGCGTGAAACTGATTCTGTCAGCCGCCGTGGCGCCTGAGCTGCTCTATACAGATC
>CAIWNX010000190.1 GCA_903914175.1 uncultured beta proteobacterium
CTGGCCTATGCGCGGTTCCACGGGCGCGAAGTGGTCACGGTCGATATTTGCAGGGATGCGCTCAAGGATCTGCTGTCGGTGTCGAACGGACAGGTCACCGTGGAGAACATCCAGAAGACGGTGGCTGATTTCTACAAGATCAAGGTCGCGGATATGTTTTCAAAACGCCGGCCTGCCAACATCGCCATGCCGCGTCAGGTGGCGATGTACCTTGCCAAGGAGCTGACGCAAAAAAGCCTTCCCGAAATCGGTGAACACTTCGGCGGGCGCGATCATACGACGGTGCTTCATGCCGTGCGCAAAATTTCGGATCTGCGCGGCAAGCAGGCCGAACTCAACCATACCCTGCATGTACTCGAACAAACTCTAAAGGGCTAATCCATGCAACTCGTCCAGACCACTCGCGATGCGCTGCTCAAACCCCTGTCCACGGTGGCCGGGATTGTCGAAAGGCGACATACCCTGCCGATCCTGGCCAACATCCTCCTGCGCAAGCAGGGGCCGACCGTTTCGTTCATCGCGACCGATCTTGAGGTGCAGATCACGACGCATGCGGATTTTGGCGTTGGCAAGGATAACGAGGCGCTGACGGTCGCGGCGCGCAAACTGGTCGATATCCTGCGTGCGCTGCCCGATACCGGCGATGTCCGCCTGGCGACGGCCGGGGGCAAGCTGGCCGTCCAGTCGGCCAAGAGCCGCTTCTCCCTGCAGACGCTGGCGGCGACCGAGTTCCCCACGATGTCGCAGCCCGAGCGCTGGGACGTTACCCTGACCCTGCCGCGCAAGACGCTCAAGCACCTCTTCAATATGGTGCACTTCGCGATGGCGCAGCAGGATATCCGCTACTACCTCAACGGGATGCTGCTGGTGTTCGAGCCGGGGCACCTGCGTGCCGTGGCGACCGACGGGCACCGGCTGGCGCACAGCGCCACGCCCGCCGACGGCATCGAGACGCGCCACGAGGTGATCGTGCCGCGCAAGACCGTTCTGGAAATGCAGCGGTTGCTCGATGACAGCGACGAGCCCGTCACGATCGATGTCGCGGCCGGGCAGATCCGGTTCACGTTCGGGCAGGTCGAACTCATTTCCAAGCTTGTCGAGGGCAAATTCCCCGACTTCAACCGTGTCATCCCGACCACCTATACGCGGCACTTCGACGTGTCGCGCGATGTGTTGCTTGGATGCCTGCAGCGCGCGGCGATCCTCACGACCGACAAGTTTCGCAGCGTCAGGATGCAACTCGGCGAGAACCTGATGAAGATATCCTCCACCAACGCCGAGCAGGAAGAGGCGCAGGAGGAAATCGACATCGATTACGGTTTCGAAGCCCTCGACGTGGGCTTTAACGTGAGCTACCTGCTCGACTTCCTTTCCAACATCAAGACTGAGAACGTGCGCTGGTCCATCATGCCGGACGCAAATGCCTCGGCCCTGCTTACCCTGCCTGACGACGAATCGTTCCGATACGTCGTCATGCCCATGCGGATTTAGAAATGTCAGATCAGAATCAAGAGCCGGATATCAATGCGTATGGCGCCGACTCCATCAAGATGCTCAAGGGCCTTGAGGCCGTGCGCAAGCGCCCCGGCATGTACATCGGCGATACGTCCGATGGCACGGGCCTGCACCATATGGTTTTTGAGGTCGTCGATAACGCGATCGACGAATCGCTGGCCGGGCACTGCGACGACATCCTGGTGACGATCCACTCGGACAACTCGATCAGCGTGGTGGACAACGGACGCGGCATTCCCACCGGCGTGAAGATGGACGACAAGCACGAGCCCAAGCGCTCTGCCGCCGAGATCGCGCTGACCGAACTGCACGCGGGCGGCAAGTTCAACCAGAACAGCTACAAGGTCTCGGGCGGTCTGCACGGCGTGGGCGTGAGCTGCGTGAACGCGCTGTCCAAGATGCTGCGCCTGACGATCCGGCGCGACGGCAAGGTCCATGTGATGGAGTTCTCGCGCGGCTTTGTGCAGAACCGCCTGATCGAAACCGTGAACGGCGTCGAAGTCTCACCCATGAAGGTGATCGGCGCGACCGAGAAGCGCGGCACCGAAGTGCACTTTCTGCCAGACCTGGACATCTTCCAGACCAACAACGATTTCCACTACGAGATCCTGAGCAAGCGGCTGCGCGAACTGAGCTTCCTGAACAACGGCGTGCGCATCCGCCTGAAGGACGAGCGCAGCGGCAAGGAAGACGACTTCTCCGGCGCCGGCGGCGTCAAGGGCTTCGTCAACTTCATCAACAAGGGCAAGACGGTGTTGAACCCCAACATCTTCCACGCCATGGGCGATCGCCAGAGCGACCAGAACAC
>CAIWNX010000191.1 GCA_903914175.1 uncultured beta proteobacterium
CGGCAACCCAGGCCGTCAGGCGCGCGGCCGGCAGCGGGTAGAGCTTCAGAGTGGCGGCGGTGATGACGCCCAGCGTCCCTTCGGAGCCGATGAAGAGGTCACGCAGGTCGTAGCCGGTGTTGTCCTTGCGCAGGCCCGACAGGCCGTTCCAGACCTCGCCCTGCGCCGTGACCACTTCGAGCCCGAGGCACAGATCGCGTGTGTTGCCATAGCGCAGTACCTGCGTGCCGCCGGCGTTGCAACCCAGGTTGCCGCCGATGGTGCAGGTGCCTTCGGAGGCCATGCTCAGCGGAAACAGCAGTTGCGCGGCCTCGGCTTCTTGCTGCAGGTTTTGCAGGATGCATCCGGCCTCCACCGTCATCGTCAGATTTGCGGCGTCGAGCTGGCGCACGGTGTTCATGCGTTGCAGGCTCAGCACGATCTGGCGCCCGGATTCGTCGGGCGTGCTCCCCACCACCAGGCCGGTATTGCCGCCCTGCGGCACCAGACTGACGCCGGATGCGGGATGCGTGGCAGCGTAATCAGCGCAGGCTTTTACGACGCGCGCAACCTCCTCGGTAGAGCCGGGCCGCAGCACGGCCAGGGCATGGCCGCGCTCGCGCTGGCGCCAGTCGTGTGTCCAGGCGCTGAGGTCGCCATCGGTGAGTACATGGCTGTCGCCAACAATGGCGCGCAGACTGTGTAACAGGGTTTGCATGGGATGATTCTTCCTTCAGGCCGAGCCTTTGAGGCGCAGGCGCACATGCAGGGCGCAGGCGGTGAACAGGAGCAGGCACAGCAGCGTTTCCGCCAGCGCGAACCAGGCGCTGGGGGCTTGGTCGCTGTAGGCGCGCACCACGCCTTCGGTGAAATAAAGCCAGACCATCAGACTGACCCAGCGGTAGGTGTACATGCGGTTTTTCAAGAGGCCCGCCAGCGGAATGCAAAGTGGCAGCGCCTTGATGGCGAGCCAGGTTCCACCCGGGCGCAGCGGCGCCAGCCACAACTCCCAGAGCAGGCTGAGCAGGATCAGCCCGAGCAGGCTGCCAACGGCCAGAATGCGGCTGGCGGCGACCAGGGGGGAGGGGGTTTTTTGTTCGGTGTGCATGTCAATGGCATCATAGCGGCCATGAGCCCGTCCTCCGCCCCGCGCCCCACACCCGTCCTGCGATGGATTGAACGCCTGGAAACCCTGTTCCACGACCTGTCCGTTTTCCCCTGGAAAAGCACCGCCCTCACGCTGCGCGAGCGCTTCCGTGAGGACCGTCTTGGCCTGAGTGCCAGCAGTCTGACCTTCACCACCACGATGGCGTTGGTGCCCTTGTTTACGGTGGCGCTGGCGATCTTCACGGCGTTTCCGATGTTTGCCAAGTTTCAGGGCGTCTTGCAGAAATGGCTGCTGGAGAGCTTGATCCCGGACAACATCGCGCGCCAGGTCATGGGTTACCTGACACAGTTCGCCGGTCAGGCCAGCAAGCTCGGTGTGGCGGGTGTCGCCTTGCTGTTGGTAACGGCGCTGGCCCTGGTGTTCACGATCGACCACACGCTCAACAGCATCTGGCGCGTGCGCACGCACCGGCCTTTCGGGCAACGTCTGCTGGTGTATTGGGCCACGCTGACGGTGGGGCCGCTGTTGCTGGGTGTGAGCCTGACGCTGATGTCCTACGCGATTTCCGCCTCCAAAGGTGTGGTCTCCGGCATGCCCGGCGGCGTTGAACTGCTGCTGGATGCGCTGCAGTTTTTCTTGATGGCCGGCGGCATGGCAGCGCTCTACCACTATGTGCCCAATGTGCAGGTGAAATGGTCGCACGCCTGGGCCGGCGGCCTGTTTGTGTCGGCCGGGTTGGAAGTCGCGAAGAAATTGCTGACCCTGTACCTGAGCAAGGTGCCCAGTTACTCGCTGATGTACGGCGCTTTTGCCACGGTGCCGATTCTGCTGATCTGGATTTACACGGCCTGGGTCATCGTGCTTTGGGGCGCGGTGATCGCGGCGTATCTGCCCAGCTTGCTCGCCACGGCGGTGCGGCGCAGCAGCGCGCCGGGCTGGCCGTTCCAATTGGCGCTGGAAGTTTTGCAACAGTTGCGCCAGGCGCGCGCAACCCCGGTACACGGCCTGACCATGGCGCAACTGCTAGCGGCGTTGCGTGTTGACGCCCTGCAACTGGAGCCGGTGCTGGAGACTCTGGCGACGCTGGATTGGGTGCAGCAGCTCGGCGAGGGCGACCTACCCGATGAATCGCGCTACGTGCTGCTGGCAGAGCCCGCGACCACGCCGCTGGCGCCGTTGATGCAGCAACTGTTGTTGGAGCGTGATGCGGCGGTAGAGAAGTTGTGGGCCAAGGGGCGTTGGGCTGAGTTGCGGTTAGACGAGGTTCTGTGACTTGGCGGTGTTCCCGTATTGCGCCTTCGGCTTCATACGGGCTACGCATGACGCGGTGCGTAGCCCGCATGTAGCACAGCGTAATGCGGGGTTGGAATGAATGAAGCAACGCGTGTTTTCAGGTGATCACCCGATTTCCGCCAGCCGCCGTTGCTGTCGCGTTGTCAGCCACGCGATGTCGGCCATGTCAGCCGCAGACAGCTTGGGCCCGGGCTTGCGGATGGCGGCGCTGGCGATGACGCCGCGCTCACGCAGGATGTGCTTGCGCACCGCCAGACCGATGCCGGCCTGCTGCTCGTAGCGCGCCAGCGGCAGGTAGGCATCAAAAATATCCTGCGCACGGTCGCGATCACCCGCAGCAAAGGCGCGGCAGACTTCCACCATCATCTCGGGGTAGGCAAAGCCGGTCATGGCACCATCGGCGCCGCGCGCCAGCTCTTCGGGCAGGAACAGGCCACCGCCGTTGCCGGTCAGGATCGATACGCGCCGCAGCTCCCCGCGCGCACTGGCAGCGCGAATCGCAGCGAGCTTGGCCAGACCCGGGCAGTCTTCGTGCTTGAGCATGACGCAGTTGGCAGCGCGCTCGATGATGCGCAGGATCACGCTGGTGGGCATTTGCACGCCGGTGGAAACCGGGTGGTCCTGCAGCACCCAGGGCACATCGGGTCCCAGCGTTTCGCTGACCATGTCGAAGTAGCTCACGATCTGCTCATCGCTGCGCACGGTAGTCGCCGGCGCCACCATGACACCGGCGGCACCGAGGTCCATCACGCTTTGCGTCAGCTCGCGCATGGGCGCAAAGCCGCTGGCCGACGCGCCCACCACCACCGGCACGCGTCCCGCCACCCGTGCCAAGACTTGCTTGACAAAGACGCGCGATTCCTCGGCCGTGAGCTTGGTCGCTTCGCCCATGATGCCCAGAATGGTCAGGCCGGTGACGCCGCATTCCAGATAGAAATCGACCATGCGATCGGTGCTGGTGAGGTCGAGCGTGCCGTCCTCGCAGAACGGTGTCACGGCAATCAGGTACACGCCTGTGGCGCTGGCATTGAGTTGATTCATGGGCATGTCAAAAAGGTCTCAGGCTTGCAGGAAATCGCGAATGGCAAACAGCACGCCGTCCGGGTCTTCGGTCATCAGCGCGTGACCGACATTGAGTTGCACCACCTTGGCACGTGCGGCGATGTCGATCAGCGCTTGCGCGGCTTTGAGTGGCGTCATCTGGTCCTGGCGGCCCAGCAGGAACAGCGTCGGCGCCGTGACCTGCGCCATGGCGGCTTCGCCGTTGCGGTAGTCGTTGCAGGCCTTGAAGCCGATGTGGAACACGTTCTGCTCGGGGTTGCTTGCCAGCACGCGTTTCATCAGCGCGCGCGAGCCGCCATAAAGCCAGGTTCCCGGGCCCAGCGTCGAGGGCGGCGGCGCCAGTGTCGAGTGCGAAAAGGTGTTGACCAGATCGATCGCCATCATCGGTTTGACAACGGAGTTTTCCAGCAGTACCGGCGAGACTTTCATCGGGTAGGCACAACCGACCAGAATCAGGTGGCTGACGCGCTGCGGCGCGCGCGCCGCTGTCTCCAGCGCGATCAGCGAGCCGAAACTGTGGCCAACCAGTGCCGCCTGTTTCAACCCGGCCGCGTCCATCAGCGCGATGATGAAGTCGGCCGCATCCTCGACGCTGGCCGGTGGTGTGCCGGCGCTGCGGCAGTGGCCCGGCAGGTCGATGGCGAGCACGTTCCAGCCGTGGTGCGCGAGAAAGCGCGTCTGCAAAATCCAGACGCTGTGGTCGTTGAGCACGCCGTGGATGAAGATCACGGTCGGCTTGGCCGCGTCGAACGGTTTGCCGCCGGTGTAGCAATAGGTGCTGTGTCCCTTGACATCGATTCTCATCATGCACCTGCCTTTTCTGCGACCTTCAAGGCGCGCTTCAGGTCGTCAATCAAATCATCCGGGTCTTCCAGTCCAATCGAAAGCCGGATCGTTCCCTGCGTGATGCCACCGGCCGCCAGCGCCTCGTCGCTCATGCGGAAGTGCGTCGTGCTGGCCGGGTGAATCACCAGACTGCGGCAGTCGCCCACATTGGCCAGGTGGCTGAAAACTTTCAGGCTTTCGACAAACTTTTTGCCTTGTTCGCGACTGCCCTTCAAGTCAAAGCTGAAGACGGAGCCGGCGCCGCGCGGCAGCAACTTCGCCGCCAGCGCGTGGCTCGGGTGGCTTTCGAGCATCGGATGCCCGACACGCGAGACAAAGGCATTGGCAGCGAGAAACTCCACCACCTTGCGCGTGTTGCTCATGTGGCGTTCCATGCGCAAGGAGAGGGTCTCGACGCCCTGCAAAATCAGCCAGGCCGAATGCGGGCTCATGCAGGCGCCGAAGTCGCGCAGACCCTCGCGCCGCGCACGTAACAGAAAGGCGCCGACGGTTGACTCCTCGCTGAACACCATGTTGTGAAAGCCTTCATAAGGACTGGTGAGCTCGGGGAATTTGCCCGACTTGTCCCAATCGAAAGCGCCGCTGTCAACGACGATGCCGCCGATCACCGTGCCATGACCGCTGAGGAACTTGGTGGCCGAGTGATACACCAGATCGGCGCCGTGCTCGAAGGGTTTGATCAGCCAGGGCGAGGTCAACGTCGAGTCCACCAGCAGCGGCACAGCGGCTTCGTGCGCTATTGAAGAGACAGTGGCGATGTCGAGCACATCAAGCCCCGGGTTGCCGACGGTCTCGCCGAAGAACAGCTTGGTGTTGGGTCGCACAGCAGCGCGCCAGCCGTCGATGTCGCCGGGCTTGACAAAGGTGGTCTCGATACCGAAGCGACGCATCGTGTAATGCAGCAGGTTCTGTGAGCCGCCATAAAGGGCGGTCGAGGCCACGATGTGCGAGCCCGCGCCCATCAGCGTGGCAATGCTCAGGTGCAACGCCGCCTGACCGCTGGCGGTGGTGATGGCGCCAATGCCGCCTTCGAGCGCCGAGATGCGTTGCTCCAGCACCGCGTTGGTCGGGTTGCTGATGCGCGAGTAAACGTGACCGGCACGCTCCAGATTGAACAGTGCGGCGGCGTGCTCGCTCGACTCGAAGACGAAGGATGTGGTGAGATGAATCGGCACAGCGCGCGCGCCGGTGGCCGGGTCGGGTGCGCTGCCGGCGTGCAGCGACAGCGTGTCAAAACCGGGATCTGAATAGCCAGACATGGTGTTCCTCGTATTTTGTGTGACAGCCGTCATTATCCAGTCATAGCCGAACTGTCATTGCGGGCTCCGACCCGCAATCCAGGCCATGCGCGGCGCTGTCATAAGGCATGGATGCCGGATCGGGTCCGGCATGACAGCCGGGAGGGTTCCCGACGAATGCGAATCCTCTGGGATAATCCCGCCCATGAGCGGCAACACCTTCGGACATCTTTTCGCGGTCACCAATTTTGGTGAATCCCATGGCCCGGCCATTGGCTGCGTGATTGACGGCTGCCCGCCTGGCATGTTGCTGAGCGAAGCCGATATCCAGGGTGATCTGGACCGGCGGCGCCCCGGCACTTCCAAGTTTGTGACGCAGCGCAACGAGCCTGACACGGTGGAAATTCTCAGCGGTGTCTATGAGGGCAAAACCACCGGCACGCCGATCTGCCTCATGATCAAGAACACCGATCAGCGCAGCAAGGACTACAGCAACATCGCCGCCACGTTCCGCCCCGGCCATGCTGACTACAGCTATTTCCAGAAATACGGTATCCGCGATCCGCGCGGTGGTGGCCGCTCCAGCGCACGCCTGACGGCGCCCATGGTCGCCGCCGGCGCGGTGGCCAAGAAGTGGTTGTTCGAGCGTTACGGCACCCAGTTTCGCGGCTGCATGACGCAGATCGGTGAGTTGCCAATCGCCTTCGAATCCTGGGACCATGTGCCAACCAATCCGTTCTTCGCGCCGGTGGCCGATGTCTCGGCGCTGGAAGCCTATCTGGAAGCGCTGCGCAAGGCAGGCGACTCCTGTGGTGCGCGCATCCGCGTCTGTGCCACGAATGTTCCGGTTGGTCTCGGTGAGCCGCTGTTTGACAAGCTCGACGCAACAATAGCCTACGCCATGATGGGCATCAACGCTGTCAAGGGCGTCGAGATCGGCGCCGGATTTGCCAGCGTGGCGCAGCGTGGCAGCACGCATGGTGACTCGCTGACACCGCAGGGCTTTGCCGCCAATAACGCCGGCGGTGTGCTCGGTGGCATTAGCAGCGGGCAGGACATCGAAGTCTCGCTGGTGGTCAAGCCCACCAGTTCGATCCTGACGCCGCGCGCCTCGATTGATGTGCAGGGTCAGTTGACAGAGGTCAGCACCAAGGGTCGGCACGACCCCTGCGTCGGCATCCGCGCCACACCGATTGCCGAAGCCATGCTGGCGCTGGTGCTGATTGAGCACGCGCTCAACCACCGTGCGCAGTGCGGTGATGTGGTGAGTGGCCTGGCGCCGATCAAGGCCTCGGTCTAACCCAGGCCCTCAGGGCTCGGCGTCAACCACGTCCAGCGCTTGGCGCCAGGGGTTGAATCCCGTCACCAGGGCGCTGGCCAGCAACACCAAGGCGCCGCCGAGGTAGATGCCGCTGCTCAGTTGTTCGCCCAGAAACAGATGGCCCCAGCTGACACCGAACACCGGGATCAAAAAAGTCGGGCTCATGGCCGCGACCGGCGAAACATGGACCAGAATGCGCAGGTGCAGCCAGTAGGCCAGCCCCGATGTCACCACGCCCATGACGGCCACCACCGCCAGTGCGCCGGGCGTGAACTGCGCCTGCGGCCAGCTCCAGATCGCGCCGGGCAGAAGCAGCAGCGTTGCCACGCCATGAATGCCGGCCGCAATTTGCAGCGGCTTCATTCGCCCGATGGCGCGTTTCATCAGCGGCGTTGAAATGCCGTAGCAGGCCGATGCGACAACACAGGCCAGCGCTGCCAAAACGACCTGCAGCGTGAGCTTGACGGGCCCGAGACCCACAATCAAGGCGACGCCGGCAAAGCCGCAGATACAGCCGATCAGTTTGCGCAGGGTCAGCGTGTCTTCCTTGAGCCAGGCGGCGGCGAAGATGCCAAAGACAACCGCCGTCGTGTTGAGCAGGGCGCTATAGCCAGATGGCAGTTCCAGCGCGGCCCAGGCGAACAGCAGGAAAGGGAAGGCCACGGAAAGGGTGCCGAGCAGGGCGATTTCGCGCCAGTGGTTCAATGGCCAGCTGTGCCGCATAACGCGCATCAGAACGGCCAGCGTCAGGGTTGCCACACCGATGCGCAGGGCTGCCAGCACATTGGGCCCGAGCAGCGGGCTGGCAATGCGGATCAGCGTGAAGGAGGCGCCCCACAGAGCGGAGAGCGCGAGCAGTTGTGCAAAATATTTTGTTTTCACTTGTAGGCCATTGTGCGGCATGCAAGACCCTGCGGCATGTCCGGAACACGACAACATCGATAATCCGGCCATGACTTTGAAAACTCCTGAACTGCTGGCACCGGCTGGCTCGCTGAAGATGCTGGAAACGGCGTTTGCCTTCGGCGCAACGGCCATTTATGCCGGCCAGCCGCGCTATTCGCTGCGCGTGCGCAACAACGACTTTGGCACGCTGGAGGTGCTGGGGCAGGGCATCGATCTGGCACACCAGTTGGGGCACAAGTTCTATCTGGTTTCCAACATTTTTCCGCACGACAACAAGATCAAGAGCTATGTGCAGAACATGGCGCCGGTCATTGCCTTGAAGCCCGACGCGCTCATCATGTCCGACCCCGGCCTCATCATGATGGTGCGCGAGACCTGGCCGGAGATGGAGATTCACCTCTCGGTGCAGGCCAATACCGTCAATTCGGCCGCCGTGCGTTTCTGGAAAAGTGTGGGTGTGGCACGCGTGATTCTGTCGCGTGAACTCTCGCTTGACCAGGTGGCGCAGATCCGCCAGGAGTGTCCTGACACCGAGCTCGAAGTTTTCGTGCATGGCGCGCTGTGCATTGCCTACTCGGGGCGCTGCCTGCTATCGGGCTACTTCAACCACCGCGACGCGAACCAGGGCAGTTGCACCAATTCCTGCCGCTGGGACTACAAAACGCAGCCCGGTGTTGTGGATGCGTCAGGTGACATCCTGGCGCCGCAGGCAGCGGCCGAGCGTGAGCGCGCCGAGGTCTATGTGATCGAGGAAGGCCAGCGCCCCGGCAGCTACATGCCGATCGAGGAAGACGAGCACGGCACCTACGTCATGAATTCGAAGGACCTGCGCGCCATCGAGCACGTGCAGCGCCTGGTCGAGATCGGCGTTGATTCGCTCAAGATCGAAGGCCGCACCAAGAGCCCGTACTATGTGGCGCGCACGGTGCAGAGCTATGCCCGTGCCATCGCCGACGCCGTGGCCGGGCGCGAGCTCGACCCGGCCCTGCTCGGGCAGCTTGAAGGCCTGGCCAATCGCGGCTACACCTCGGGCTTCTTCCAGCGCCACACGCCGCAGGAGACGCAGAATTACCTGCGCGGTTATTCCGAGTCCGGCCGCAGTCTTTATGTGGGTGATGTGATTTCCTTCGACACCGCGCGTGGCCTGGCCGAAGTCACGGTGAAGAATCGCTTTGCCGTCGGTGACTGGCTGGAAATCATCCAGCCCGGTGGCAACAGCGATGTGCAGTTAACGCAAATGGAAAACACCGAGGCCGAGCCCATGACCGTGGCGCCAGGCAGTGGGCACACCGTCTGGCTGCCGCTGCCTGCCAGTTCGGTAGGCGCCTTTGTCGCGCGCTATCTGACGGCGCCAGAAGATGCCGAATTGCCTCAAGCATGACCACGTATTGTCATTGCGGACCCAGTAGTTGTCATGCCGGACTTGATCCGGCATCCATGGTTTCTGCGGCATGGATTGCGGGTCGGGGCCCGCAATGACAACCGCATCGCGTCATGGCTGACGCCACGCCCGCACTGTTGCAGATCAACGAGGACGAGGTTGAACTGACGGCGATCCGCGCCCAGGGCGCGGGCGGGCAGAACGTCAACAAGGTCTCGACGGCGATTCATCTGCGCTTCGATATTCCGGCATCTTCGCTGCCGGACGACGTCAAGGAGCGCCTGCTGGCGCTGCATGACAGCCGCATCACCAAGGACGGCGTGCTGGTGATCAAGGCGCAGCAGCAGCGCACGCAGGAAATGAATCGGCTCGACGCCATGCTGCGCCTGCACGAACTGGTCAACAGTGTGGCCGTGGCACCCAAGAAGCGGCGCGCCACAAAACCGAGTTACGGCTCGAAACAACGATTGCGCGCGGCCAAGAGCCAGCGCTCAGAGACCAAAGCCTTGCGCGGGCGTGTCACCGACTGATTTTTTCTCGGTTTTACGACTCAGGTAGGCCGAGGAAGTCGCGCTGGCAGTCAACTCACCCTGCTCGTTGAACAGTTCGGCTTTCAGATAGCCAACGTTCTTGCCCAGTTTGACGATGCTGCCAACGGCAACAAATTTGCCGGCACGGGTCGGGCGCAGAAAGCTCACGTTGATGTCGATTGACGAGAGCGTGATCTGGAATTTTTCGACGGCCATGACAACGTGCGCCATGGCGGCGTCGAGCATGGCGGTGATAAAGCCGCCTTGAACAATATCAACCGTATGGCAGCAGTTCAGCCCCGGCTCGAACTGCATCGACAACTCGCCCTTGTCACGCGCAAAGCTCAGCACGCGGCCGTTGATGGTCTGCACGCACGCCGGTCGGTGCTGGTTGAACAGGCTGATGATTTCGTCGTCGGTCATGTAGATGATTCAGATGGTTTGGCAGGCGACCAGTTTAGTCGCAGGCGGCCTGAACCATAATGCTGCCACCCGGCGCGGCGCAGCCGCACTGGGGCAGCGACAGCAGCAAAAGGACAAGATGGCGATTCAGTGGTTTCCGGGGCACATGCATTTGACGAAGAAAGCCATCGTCGAGCGCATCAAAAACATCGACGTGGTGATCGAGTTGCTCGACGCGCGCCTGCCGGGCTCCAGCGCGAATCCGATGCTGGCCGAACTCACCGCGGGCAAGCCCAGCCTCAAGGTTCTCAACAAGCAGGACCTGGCGGATCCGACACGCACCGCGTTGTGGCTGGCGCATTACAACGCCCTGAGTGGCACACGTGCACTGGGCCTGGACGCCAGCGTCAGCGCGCCGGCCCGGGCCCTGGCGCAGGCCTGTTTCGAGCTGGCGCCGAACCGCGGCGGCATGGTCAAGCCGATGCGCGTGCTGATCTGCGGCATCCCCAACGTTGGCAAATCGACATTGATCAACACGCTCAAGGGCAAGCGCGCGGCCAAGACCGGCGACGAGGCGGGCATCACCAAGACCGAGCAGCGCATCGTGCTGGCCGACGACTTTTACCTTTACGACA
>CAIWNX010000192.1 GCA_903914175.1 uncultured beta proteobacterium
CTATTTGCCAAGTAAACTCATTCGTAGAACCGCCAATGGATCATTTCGTCGTCTTGGAACCCAGACCTGCTTGAACACCTGCAGCCGTCAACTTTTCAGTCACCCCTCCAAGGAACCACCATGTCAAACCGAATTCGCGGCGTTCTGGCCCCCGTGCTCACACCATTTGACGAGCGACTGAAACCCGACGTTCAGCGCTTTATTGCGCACTGCCGCTGGTTGATCGACAAGCAGGTCGGTCTGGCCATCTTCGGCACCAACTCGGAGGCCGCATCGCTGTCGGTTGACGAGCGTATTTACCTGACCGACGCGATTTTGGCAGCGGGCATTCCAGCGGCACGACTCATGCCGGGAACCGGCGGCTGCTCGATCACGGACTCCATCCGGTTGACCAAGCACGCGGTGGAAAACGGCGCTGCGGGTGCGCTGATGCTGCCACCATTCTTCTTCAAGGGCGTGTCGGACGAGGGCTTATACGCCTACTACTCCGAAGTCATCGAGCAAGTGGGCAGCGATCGCCTGAAGGTCTATCTCTACCACATTCCCCAGTTCACGCAGGTGCCGATCACGCTGAACCTCATCGAGATGCTGCGCAAGCGTTACCCCGACACGGTGGTTGGCGCCAAGGATTCTTCGGGAGTGTGGGACAACACCAAAGCAATGATCGACAACTTTGCCAAAGACGGTTTTGACGTTTTCCCTGCCAGCGAGTCGCTGCTCTCCAAAGCATTGCCGCTGGGCGCCGTGGGCTGCATCAGTGCCACTGTGAACATGAACCCCGCCGGCATCCACTCGCTCTACCAAGGCTGGAACACGCCACAGGGAGAAACCCTGCAGGCCAGCGCCGACGTGATCCGCAACATCTTCCAGGCTGTTCCCATGATCCCGGCGATGAAGCGGGTGGTCGCGGAATTTTCCGGCGATCCGGTCTGGAAGACGGTGCGCCCGCCTCTGTGCGCCCTGAACGGTGCCAACACCGAGAGCGTGCTGGCGGCCTTGCGCAAGGCGCTGTTCAGCATGCCGGGCTATCCGCGCAGTTAGGCGACCGGCGCACTGGGTCTGAAGAAAAAATCACCAACCACGGGGAAACCAACAGCCCATCAAGAGAGAAGCCACCGTCAACCGTCGCAGCGCTGTGCCAGCATTTCCATCAATCAACTATTCCATCCAGGAGACAAACATGACTATGCCCAAATTCCTTTCTTGCACAACCTTCAGGCAACGCTTCGCGCCCGCTCTGGCCGTCGCTCTCGCCAGTGCGGCGCTGGCAGGCCCCGCACTGGCTCAGGCCCCGCAGCAGACCATCACTATGTGGAGTCATTGGCCGGACGAACAGTCCAAGCGCAGCTTCATCGAAGAGCGCGTAAAACAGTTTGAGGCGGCCACACCGCAGTGCAAGGTCAACCTGCAATTCATCCAGAAATCCGACCTCTACGCGTCGGTCAAGACCTCGGTGCGGACGGGGCAGGCACCCGACATCTTTTGGCTTGAGCCCGACGAAATTGCCTTTGCCAAAAGCGGGTTCCTGGAGCCGCTGGACAGCTACATAAACCTGAACAACCTGGAAGACTGGGCGCGCCAGGCCTGGACCCACAACGGCAAGGTCTACGGACTGCCAGTGGAGGCCTATACCGTCGAGCTGTACTACAACAAGGACTTGCTGAAAAAGGTCGGCGTCACCCTCCCGCCGAGCATGCAACTGTCGCAGGCTCAATTCATCGATCTCGTGAAGAAGTCTGCCGCCGCCGGCATCACGCCGGTGGCCTCAGGCGTGGGCGATCGTCCTTACCCTGGCGCCTATTTTCTGCAAGAGGTGTTGCTGCGCAAACTTGGGCTTGACGACTATCGTTCTCTGCTCACAGGCAAGCTCTCGTTCAGTGACCCTCGTGTGATAGAAGGCATGAACTGGGTCAAAGAGCTGGTCGATGCCGGCGCCTATCCGAAGAGCTTTTCGAACCTCAAACTAGGTGAATCGCACTACTACTTCCACACCAATCCGGGCGCCATGATGTTCCCGATCGCCAGTTGGTACACCGGGCGCGCGTTCGTGCCAGCTGAGAAAGGCGGACAACCTCAAGGCTTCCAACTAGGCCTTATGAAGTATCCGGCGATGAACGGCTCGAAATGCCCTGAGTGCAAGACGCTTGCCGTCGGCGGCAGCTACGTGATGTACTCGCGCAGCAAAAACAAGGATTGCGCAGGCAAAGTCCTCAACTCCATCGCCACAGTCGAAAACGGCAACAAGTGGATGGAGAGCGTGTTGCTGCAGACCGGCGTGCGTACCGATCCTTCGCGCATTCAGAGCATCCACGCACAGTATTTCAAGGACCTGCAGGAGCGCAGCATTGGTGCGAAATACTTCATCGGTACACCGCTGCACTTTATGAGCGGCAAGTGCGGGGACACCTTCTCGCAGGTACTCAATCGCGCCTTCCCAGCCGGCCAGATCAGCGTCAAGGATGCGGCCGTCCAGATGGACGCCGCCTGCAAAGTGGCGTCCTGATATTTTTGCAATGGCGCCCATACCTGTCCCCAGCGCCTCGCCTGCAGCCAAGTCTCGGTGGCGCCAGCAACTCGATTCCCTGCTGGTACCACCTGAGGCGGACTCGCGCCGCACATCGTGGCCGACCTTGATGCTGTTTCTCGCGCCGGCGCTGCTGGTGTACGCGGCGCTCACCGCCTACCCAGTAGTGCGGACTTTCTACAACAGCTTCTTCATCATCAACGACATCGTTTCTTCGGATTTTGTCGGGCTAGCCCATTTCGCCGAGGTCTTTCACGACGCCACTTTTCTGGCAGCGGTGCGCAACACGGCGATCTGGTCCATGGTTGCACCATTCTTCGATGTGGGAACGGGCTTGCTGCTGGCGCTCTGTCTGTACGCGGGTGTTCCTTTCGCGCGCTTTCTTCGCGTGGCCTGGTTCGCGCCGGTGCTGCTGTCCTACGTGGTGGTGGGCATCATGTGGGTCTGGATCTACAACTACGATTGGGGTGTAGTCAACGTCGCACTGCGCAACGTCGGCTTGGGCGATTGGGTGCAAGCCTGGATCGGCGACCCTAAGTTCGCGCTGGCCTCGCTCATAGTGACTCACGCCTGGAAATGGGCGGGCTTCAACATGGTAGTTTGCTTGGCCGCGCTTCACTCGCTGCCTTCCGAAGTGCTCGAAGCAGCGGAACTGGACAACTGCGGCTGGTGGGACAAGCTGGTGCACGTGATCGTTCCCATGCTCTGGCCAACACTGCTCAACCTCTACATCCTGGCTTTTATCGGCAAGATGAAGGTGTTTGACTTGGTCTGGGTCATGACCGAAGGTGGCCCCATGTGGGCGACCGAAACGGTTTCCACCTATGTCTACAAGCGCGCTTTTAACTGGAACACTTTCGATCTGGGCTACCCGTCGGCGATCGCCGTTGTATGGTTCTTTGTGGTCGTGGGCTTCGTGGTGTTCTTCAACTTGCTGTTTCGCCGGCGCGAGCGCCTGGAATACTGATGACTATGCGTGCTACCCCTTCCTACGGCGACTCGGCGTCACGCCTGCTGCGGCAGGGCGGTCTGATGGCCATCATCACCTTGTACACCCTGTACTCGGCGATGCCTTTCGTCTGGCTTGGTGCGATGTCGCTACGCACCACGCCCGAGATCAGCGCGGCGCATTTCGCCTGGCCGCAGACCATGCATTGGGAAAAATTCCGCATCGCCTGGGTGGACTCCAACTTTGCCCAGTATTTCTGGAACAGCACGGTCATCGTGGGCGCTGCCGTGGCCATGGTGACGGTGTTCGGCGCAGCCGCTGCGCACTGTCTAGCGCGCTACAACTTTCGTGGCAATCGTCTCATCTACTTCACGCTGTTCAGCTCCATCGTTTTCCCGCCCCAAATCATCCTGATCTCGTTGTTTCAGGTGCTGGTGGACTATGAGCTTTACAACACACGCCTGGGTCTCACTTTGGTGTACGTGGGCTTGCAATTGCCACTCACCGTGTACCTGCTGGAAGGCTTCTTCGCGCGCATTCCGCAGGACCTGTTCGATGCCGCCAAGATTGACGGCTATTCGGATTTCGAGATCTTCTGGAAGATCGTTCTGCCGGTGGGAATGCCCGCCATTGCCACCACTATCATCCTGAACTTCATTCAACTGTGGAACGAGTTCCTGTTTGCGGTGGTGTTGATCAGCGATCCCAGTCTGCGCACTTTGCCCATCGGCATCCGCGCCTTCATGGGCGACTACTTCCAGGATATTGGAATGATCGCTACGGGAATGATGATCGCCGTGATACCCGTGTTGATCGTCTACGCCTTCTTCTCGGAAAAACTGATTCAGGGCATGACAGCTGGAGCAGTGAAATAGGCCTACAGCTTCTATCCACACCCGCACAACGGAGATACCCCATTGGCTAACGTCACTCTGAAAAATATCTGTAAAAGTTACCACGGTGCCACTGCACTGTCTGTCGATGACGTCTCATTCACGGTGAACGATGGTGAATTCATGGTCTTGCTCGGCCCTTCGGGTTGCGGTAAGTCGACCACGCTGCGCATGATTGCCGGCCTCGAATCGATTACGCGAGGAAGCATGGAGATCGATGGCCGTGAAGTCAACGAGGTCGCCGCCAAGGACCGCGACATTGCCATGGTGTTCCAGTCCTATGCGCTTTACCCGCACATGACCGTCGCAGAGAACCTGAGTTTCGGCCTGAAGCGGCGCAAGGTGGCCAAGACCGAAATTGCGGAAAGGGTGAAGAAAGCCAGCGCCATCCTCGGCCTGGACGAGTTGCTCGAGCGCAAGCCTTTTGCGCTCTCGGGTGGACAGCGCCAGCGCGTGGCGCTAGGCCGCGCCATCGTGCGCGAGCCCAAGGTCTTCCTGTTTGACGAGCCGCTGTCGAACTTGGATGCGGCCTTGCGCGTCAACACCCGCAACGAACTGGTGCGCTTGCACCAGCGTTTGAA
>CAIWNX010000193.1 GCA_903914175.1 uncultured beta proteobacterium
GGTGCGTGTGATGAAGGCCTTGATCGATTCAAGCTCCTTGGTGTGCAGGCCGCGCAGCTCACCGATCTCTGCCCCCAGGCGACCGCGCATCTTGCGCGCCAGGTCGTCATCCTTCTCATCAAAACTGAGCTCGGTGAAGAACGCCTCATCGGGCACCATGTCCTTGACCGCAGTGCTCTTGCGCGCGCCCTGTGCACCCATCAGGATTGGCACCATGTCTGCCTTTACGCCCGGCTGCATCACACGACCGGCCATGGCCGTCCACAGGTAGCGCGATACCGCTCTGGCAGAGGGCGAATCCGGCACACCGAAATAGGTGCTGAGAAACATTTCCACCCGGCTGACGCCGTCCCAGTGCTGCTGGCTAAGCCATTCAATGGCCGAATCAAACGGGTTGTCCATGGCCACCAGCAAGACCGTGTCGCGAATCAACTCACGCGCCACCGGTTTGAATTTCTTTTTCTCCAGCGTGATGCGCAATCGCGTGTAGTCGGCGTCCGTCAGGGGCAGCCACTGGGCGTTGGCCGGTATGCCAACCTCACTGCGCCTGTTGGGAGCCGCGTACATGATCTCGTCGCGGAACTGATCAAAGCGGATATGCATGCCGCAGTACAGGGGATGACGCAAAGCCTTGGTCACGTTATCGACCGTGGCGAGATAACCGCCCCTGCCCTTGCGCAGAATCGGTCCTGCGTTCTGCACTTCCAGCATTTCCGCGGCATCCAGAACCACCGGCTCAAATTTGTCGGCCGGCTCGACATAACCGACGGCTGCAAAGAAGTCACCGTCAGCCTTATTCTGACAATGACCATGCAAACACTTGAAATGGCCACGCTCATAACCCTTGGTGCCGGCCCTGAACCACATGGTGGAGCTGTCGCCAGCCTCGCCTGTGGTGTGATCTGCACTCCAGGGGCAAGCCACTATGAGAGAACCATCGCGGTCCGCTCCCAAGAGCAAGCCTTCGGTTTCCAGAAAGTCTGCCACCGGGTCGGGCGCCATTACGTTGTCGCCCTTCTTGCGCGCACTGAGTTCAGACCCAGTGGGCTCACCGGTGGCGTAGACCTTGATCAACTCAGCCCAAACCTCCTCGAACTCGACCAGGGATATCTCGGGTATCTCGTACGGCAGCCCGCCGGCCCAGTCGTAATGCACACCGCTGGGATGTGTGCCGATGGCTACGAACTGATTGCCGGTGCCCAGGAACTCGATCACACCACCCTGAACTGGAATCGTGCGTTTGGCGATCTCTCCACTGAGCCGGAAAGCCAGCAAGGTCTTGCCACTGTTGGGGCGCTGGCGCGTTGGCAACTTGCGCATCAGGAAGTTGCTGATGAAATCCACCAGCGCCTTGGAGGCCAGCGGATCGGGCACATCGATGTCGAAAGCCCTGACCTCACGGGTTTGCAAGCAGATGCCGTAATCGGGTTTACTGGCCCACAGGGTGATTTCCTGAAAGCTGGCCTGCTTGGCCGTCCAGTCCGTGATGCCGACAACCTTGTCCTGTCGGTTGTAGCGACTTGGCGTCTTGCCAATATCCTTGATCTTGGACTGGGCAGAGATTTGCGCCTTTGGATTGGAGACAACCGGTAGCAGATCGGCGCCAAGACCGAGCACTAGGTCGAAGTGGTCCCACTCAGGTGCGCTGGCGCCCCACACAGTTGCAGCAGATGGCATCGGGTGAGTCTTCGCTATGCAACGACAGCAATACGTGGA
>CAIWNX010000194.1 GCA_903914175.1 uncultured beta proteobacterium
CAGCGTATCGTTGCCGGCGCCACCGACCATGACTTCAGCGGCCGTTGTCCCGTTCAGGGAATCCTCAGCACTGCCACCCAGCTGGTCCACCGCCGTCTGCCTGAAAGCACCGCTGGTCGAGCCGAAGATGACATAGCTGCTACCGACAAAGCCATTATTGTTCTTTGCGCCCACGATCAGATCGGCCAGGCCATCGCCATTCACATCGCCGGCGCTGGCGACGCTACCGCCCAAATACATCAAATTCAAACTCCGCATCGAAATGGGAAAGCCACCCGTGTCAAGTTCTACGGCTGAGAGTTGAACCGCGGTGCTATCGGTCTTTCCGAATACCACATAGCTGGTGCCACTACAACCGTCGGCGCCGTCTCTCCTCGGCGCCCCGACAATCAAGTCACCCAGGCCGTCACCGTTCATGTCCCCGGCACTGGCGACGCTATAACCGCTCGAACCCTCGCCGATGATGACGAAACCGCTGCCGCTACCGTTCGCGATCGCGGCAAGATCGACGGCAGTTGTTCCGGCCTGGCCGAACACCACATAGCTGCGCCCCGCATCCGAGCTGGCATGCGGCGCACCGACGATCAGGTCGCTCAAACCGTCGCCGTTGACGTCGCCAGCGCTGGCGACACTCCAACCACTTTGCTCACTCGCACCCTGGCCGTTGATGACGAAGCCGCCGCTACCCAACGCCGAAAGCGCAACGGCACCAGTGCCTGCCTTGCCAAACACCACATAGCTGGTCCCACTATTCCCGCTGAGACCTGGCGCACCGACGATCAGGTCGCTGAAACCGTCGCCATTAACGTCGCCAGCGCTGGCCACGCTCCAACCACTCTGGTCACTCGCACCCTGGCCGTTGATCACGAAGCCGCCGCTACCCGAAGCGATGGCCGAAAGCTCGACGGCGCCCGTACCGGTGTGACCGAACACCACATAGCTGGTCCCACTATTGCCGCTGGGGCCCGGCGCACCGACAATCAGGTCGCTCAAACCATCGCCGTTGACGTCGCCCGCACTGGCGACACTCCACCCATTTTTCTCACTCGCACCCTGGCCGTTGATGACGAAGCCGCCGGTACCCAACGCCGAAAGCTCAACGGCACCAGTGCCTGCCTTGCCAAACACCACATAGCTGGTCCCACTATTCCCGCTGAGACCTGGCGCACCGACGATCAGGTCGCTGAAACCGTCGCCGTTGACGTCGCCCGCGCTGGCCACACTCAAACCGCTGTAGTCATATTCCCCCTGGCCGTTGATGACGAAGCCGTTGCCGGTTCCAGCCGCGATAGTGGCGAGATCGACGGCATCAGTGCCTGGCCTGCCAAACACCACATAGCTGTGTCCCGCATACGTGCTGGCACGCGGCGCCCCGACGATCAGGTCACTCAAACCGTCGCCGTTGACGTCGCCGGCGCTGGCAACACTCCAGCCACTTGCGTCATACGCAGCCTGCCCGTTGATGACGAAGCCGCCGTCCCCCGCAGCGATGGCAGCCACATCGATGGAGTTGACCATCGTGCTGAAGTTCAAAGTCGTGTCATCCAGTAGCCCTGCATAGGCGTTGCCCGCGACATCGAGCAGCGAGCCAGCGCTTGTCCGCACCGTGTAATTGCTACCACCTGAAAGACCGAACGTCAACGGGAGGGTAACGGTGGCGCCAAGATATGACGCACCGGAAATCGGCGCGATTCGGAAATCGTTGCTGACCTGGAACGACGCGTGGCTGCCAAAATGCACGGCTTCGCTGAACGTCAGCACAATGTCACTGCTCACGGCGACGTCCGTCGCGTTGTCGGCCGGGCTGCTGGAAACAAGCGTCGGCGCCGTGGTGTCAACCGTCACCAGAATCGGTGGTGTTGTGGTCGCGCTGTTGCCCGCCGCGTCGCTGACCACGGCGCGGAACTGGTAGCTCGCATCAGCCAGGTTGGTCTGAGCGGATGTCGTTGGCGCCCAGTTCGCACCGGCATCGGTGGAGACTTGATACACAACTGTCGAGCCGACTTCGTTGCCGCTGAGTGTCAGGTCAAAGCTCTTGTCGCTGGTGATGCCGTCGCTGCTGGAAGATCCCGTATCAGTCAAATCGCTAAGGCTCAACGTGCCCGCGGTCGGCGCCGTGGTGTCCAGAACATAAGCCTGGCTGACGCTGTAAGCCGTATTGCCAGCGGCGTCGGTGACCTTGAAGGTGATGCCGCTGCTGCCCGCCAGCGTGGCGCCGTCCCAGCTGATCGCCGTGCCGCTGACCTTGGTGGCGAGGTCGATCCAGCTTGTGCCATCGTTCACCGAGCCATACAAGTGGTCTGCGCCCAGCACTGCACTCAAGGTGGCCGTGATGG
>CAIWNX010000195.1 GCA_903914175.1 uncultured beta proteobacterium
CGATCTCTGGGCGATGCTAGGAACATAGACTGGCCCGGTAATGACGAAAACATCTCCCTGCGCGCGCTTCACATAGTTTCGGGTTGCCATCTCCACTGACTTGGCCCAAACGCCTCGGTTGTGTTCTGGTGCCTGAGGCACCATGTTGGCCAAAGAAAAGCTTTGTGCCATGGCTTGGGCTGTTGGCATATCGCCTGCTGGCGCCATATGACCTCGGTCAAAACCGCTGCCCTTGTAATCGTCAAGGGTGGCCCGCTCGGCGGATCGCAGCCTTGCGTCAGCAAAGAACCTGTTGGTGCGCTTTTCGTGGGCATCGGCCACGGACGCACGGTTCAGCTTTTCTGCGACAAATACTGGCGTCTTGCTCTCGCCGGAATGCAGGATGGCGAAGGCGTCGTAGCACAGGGCTCGGTGAGTCGGTCGTACTGAGACGACGGGTGTTCTTGCGTTAGCGAAGAATTGGGGGCAGGCGGCAAAGTCTTCTGCTGCATGACATCCACCACCGAAGGCCAGAAGGATAGAGACGTGGGCGGCCTTGGCTAGTCTAAATGTGCGACTCATGAGACGAATGTTACTGGACGGGCTTGCGATGCTACTTAGATCTTCACGACGCGAGTCTATCCATGCGGTCTTTTTCCTGCTTGAGAAAAGGGGCAGGCTCACTGAGTGAGCCTCGGGATCCGTATCATGGAACAAGACAGCCAAATATGCACAAACAAATAGGCAGCAGAAAATGAAAGTTGAGTCAATAAAGTCCACTGGGGGCCGTGCGCTCGGTTTGGTCCTGCTTCCCTTGGCCCTGGCGATTTTTGCTGGATGCAGTTCACACCGAACACCTGATTGCAACGATCCATCGGTGATTTTCGCCATTGAGAGAACTATCAACGAGATTGTGGAAAGTGAAATGTCAGCAGAGATCACCGAGCCAACTCTACTGGCGAGTGCCAGAAAGGTGTTCCAGCTTCACGTGGAAGGTCTGCGCACTACCAACACCGACGATGCCAAAAAAACGGTAACTTGTACGGGGACTTTGGTTGCCAGTCTGAACCCGTCGGCCGGCAAGGAGGATCATCAAACACGTCTGCGTAGTCTTGCCAGGAATCTTGGGGTGGCGGAGACGGTCAAGGTGGATGGTGGGCAGCTAAGAACTGAAATTCATTTTGCTGCAGTCAGCGCCGACGACGCCCATGCCGTGTCGGTCGGACTAACCGAGCGTAGCCCTTTGGTGCACAGGCTTGCCACCATGGCCAGAATGACGTCTCCTGAATCAGGACTGCCAATGGGGGTGATGCCGCCGAATCTGCTTGAGTTACCTGATGTCGGCACCTTGACGACTGTGCTGCTTGATCAAGTGTATGGAACCTCCGACAAGACCCTTGGCTGCCGCTTGGTCAGCGCTGGTACTGACCTCTACTGCATGGAGATTGCACACTCAGTCATCAAGAAGACCGCAGACGGCAAGCGACTGTATACAGTAGCTACAGGACGCGCCATCAATAGCGCTCATGTCACACCAGGCCTGGTTGAAGCGTTTATCGTTGACGACAAAGGTGGGCACGCCAGACTGGCAGCAAAGTCCCCCCGGCTTCAAATGGGTTCATGGGGCGAGGCACCCGACAACTGGAAGTTGAAGCTGCTTGGCGGCAAGGGCAATTGGGGCTGGACGGCTCA
Source organism: uncultured beta proteobacterium (assembly GCA_903914175.1). GTDB lineage: Bacteria > Pseudomonadota > Gammaproteobacteria > Burkholderiales > Burkholderiaceae_C > Rhodoferax. The sequence continues at coordinate 1,672 of CAIWNX010000195.1, forward strand.
TGAACATTACCAGCAAAATGGTTTCAGCATCGATGAGACCATCTTCCTGGGGCAGCACGACGGATCCATTCACAAGCTTGCGCAGGTGCCCACAGACTACGACGATACCGGCAACTGCGAGGACAGGAAGTGCGAGCAATCCATGTCTGCATTCAAATCCAGCGTTCGCACTGAGCCTGTTTCATCAAACGCCGGCTTCTATCCACTCCTCGTCACGGTCAACGGCAGGTACAAAGGAAAGCAGGTCAATTCAACCGCGTGGAAGCTGGTCTTTGACGAGCGCAAGCATCAGTACGTTTATCCACAAGGGTGGCCGCTTGTCGGCCTCTATTAATGACACCCAAATCCATCTACTACCTTCCAGGGCACGGAGGCCGCTTGGGGACAGGGCTTGGAGAAGCGCTTCTGAGCCGTGGCTACAACGTGTCTGGCCGGGAAACTGTGGGTGAGTTCAAGGACATTCCGTTTTCACAACAGGTCGCGATCATTGCAGAAGACCTGAAAACCCATTATTGGCATGAGGAAGCGCGTGTCATTGCCAACTCTTTCGGCGCCTACTTGTTCCTTAATGCTCAGGCCCTCATGAGGCCCTATGTTGGCAAAGTCTTGTTGCTCTCACCCATCGTGGGGGAGTTTTCAAACGAAGACAACGGATTGGGTTTTATTCCTCCGCACTCCGGGCGATTGGCGCAACTTGCGGGAAGTGGAACATACCCTGTTCCCCGGTACTGCGAAATTCATGTGGGCGAACATGACTGGCAGAGTAATCCGACCAACGTCACAAAACTTGCGGGGCTCCTTGGGTTGAATGCAACTGTGGTGCCGGGTGGAGGACATATGCTCGACAAGCGATATGTCTCGGCAGTACTTGATAGGTGGTTGGGCCGCTAAACTTCACTCATGCAAGCACTACCACTCGTATTCTCATCTGGCCACCTTCTGATGACCATAGAGGGCCAGCCTTGGCTTCTAGATACCGGTTCGCCGTCAAGTTTTGGTGACGCAGGCGTAATTACCCTGGATGGTCAGAAATTTCCGGTTGCCAGCGACTACATGGGGCTCTCAGGCAAGCTCTTGTCAGGCTACTTGGGCCAGTCGGTTGCCGGGCTAATAGGCGCAGACATTCTCAACAGCATTGATGTGGTGGTTGACATTGGGCGTGGGTTGGTAACTTTTTCGAGGGACAGCTTCGACTTGCAGGGCGAGGTTCTGCAGATGGAGGAATTCATGTCCATACCGATCATCGCGGTCAAGATTGGTGACCAGGTGCATCGGATGTTTTTTGACACTGGGGCACAGATTTCTTATTTTCAGGACGACGCCTTGAGCAGCTTTCCAACACGCGGCGTGCTGAAGGATTTCTTTCCTGGTATGGGTGAGTTCGAGACGCAAACGCACGATGTGCCAGCAGGCATTGGCTCTATGGACTTCATGCTGCGGTGCGGCTGTTTGCCAGGACTGTTGGGTATGACGCTGGGATTAGCCAACGCCGTGGGGGTTGTTGGCAATGAGGTATGTGCCGGGCATAAGGTCGGCTATTTTGCCCGTCGTGGCATTCTGGTGTTCGATTGAAGCTGCCGCATGATTCCTGGGCGGAGGTCTATGACCTCGCGTACAACGAGGAGTTCGGCGAACTTTATCAATACATTACCGACACCACACTGGCAGCGGTCAAAAGAATTGCCCCGACCGATGCAGGAATTGTTGACTTTGGTGCTGGCACCGGGCGATTGGCTATTCCGCTCGCAAAAGCAGGGTATCGAGTAACGGCTGTCGAACCCAGCTCGGCGATGCTCGACCACATCCGTGGTTCTGAAATAGGGGCGCAGGTAACTTGTGTGCAATGCGCGATGCAGGACTTCACCTCGGACGTTCATTTTGATCTTGCCATGTGTGTGTTCACGGTAGTGATTTACCTGCTTGATGAAGCATCACTGATCAGAGCGTTTAGGGCTGCCGCCGGCGCACTGAAGGTCGGCGGACACCTGCTGATCGATGTTCCATCCCGGATGA
>CAIWNX010000196.1 GCA_903914175.1 uncultured beta proteobacterium
GCCTGTGCGCTGAAGCGACGAAACGCGGTCTGATTCTGCTGTCCTGCGGCACTTACGGCAACGTGGTGCGCATTCTGGTGCCCCTGACTGCCAGCGACGCCATTGTTGATGAAGGCCTGGCCATCATCGATGCGGCGCTGACGGCAGTTCAATCCGCCTGATCCGCAGCTAACGCCCAATTCGGGCATGCCTATTGCATGGCGTTACAGTCACGCAGTGCAAACCTGCCCGCCAATGCCGCCAACCTTTCTTTACGAAAAGCCATGACCACACCTGTTTCTCCCCTATCGCTGCTGAAAGACCCCAGCCTGCTCAAGACCGACGCACTGATCAATGGTCAGTGGCTCAAAGGCGCAAGCCGCTTCGACGTATTGGACCCCGCCACCGGTCTCAAACTCGCTGACGTTGCCAACCTTGGCCCAGCCGACGCACAGGCAGCGATTGCCGCCGCCAATGCCGCCTGGCCGGCCTGGCGCACCAAAACCGCCAAGGAACGCAGCACCATTTTGCGCAAGTGGTTTGATCTGCTGATGGCAAACCAGGACGACCTGGGCCGCATCATGACCGCCGAACAGGGCAAGCCATTGCCTGAGGCCAAGGGTGAAGTCGCCTACGGCGCCAGCTTTGTCGAATGGTTCGCCGAGGAAGCCAAACGCATCAACGGTGAAACGCTGCCGCAGTTCGACAACAACCGGCGTCTGATGGTGCTGCGCCAACCAATTGGCGTTTGCGCTGCCATCACGCCCTGGAACTTTCCGGTTGCCATGATCACACGCAAAGTGGCACCGGCGCTGGCCGCTGGCTGCACCGTCGTCATCAAACCGGCCGAACTCACACCGCTGAGCGCGCTGGCGGTTGCCGAACTGGCGATCCGCGCCGGCATCCCGGCCGGTGTGCTCAACATGCTGTCGGCTGACGCCGACAACTCGATTGCCATCGGCAAGGTGCTGTGCGCCAGCGACGTGGTGCGCCACATCAGCTTTACCGGTTCCACCGAAGTCGGGCGCATCCTGATGGCGCAATCGGCGCCGACCGTGAAGAAGATGTCGCTCGAACTTGGCGGCAACGCGCCCTTCATCGTTTTTGAGGACGCCGACATCGACAGCGCGGTCGAAGGCGCATTTGCCAGCAAGTACCGCAACGCCGGCCAGACCTGCGTCTGCTCGAACCGGCTCTACGTGCAGGAACGCGTCTACGACGAATTCGTCACCAAGTTCGCGGCCAAGGTCAGGACCGCCAAGGTCGGCAACGGCTTTGAGGACGGCGTCAACCAAGGCCCGATGATCGAGGAAGCGGCGCTGGTCAAGGTGCAACGCCATGTCGACGATGCCGTGGCCAAGGGCGCGCGTGTGCTGGTCGGTGGCAAGCGCTTGCCGGGCCAGTTCTTCGAGCCCACCGTGGTGGCCGACGCCACCGCTGACATGCTGTGCGCCAAGGAAGAAACCTTCGGCCCGTTTGCGCCGGTGTTCAAGTTCAAGACCGAGCAGGAAGCGGTGGACGCTGCCAACAACACCGAGTTCGGCCTGGCGAGCTACTTTTACAGCCGCGACGTGGGCCGCATTTTCCGCGTTAGCGAAGCACTCGAATACGGCATGGTCGGCATCAACGTCGGCATCCTGGCCACCGAGCACGTGCCCTTTGGCGGTGTCAAACAGTCCGGCCTGGGGCGTGAGGGTTCCCACCATGGCATCGACGACTATGTTGAGATCAAATACCTGTGCATTGGCGACATCCTGAAATAAAACCACAACAACCATGACCCACCTGAAATCCGAATTTTCGGCCGCCGGAAAAAGCGACCTGCAACACCACCTGCATCCGTACACGCAACTGCGCCAGTTTGAAAAAGAGGGGCCGCTGGTGATCGTGCGCGGCGAAGGCGTTGAAGTTTTTGACGAAGACGGCAAGGCCTACATCGAAGGCATGGCCGGTCTGTGGTGCGCCTCACTCGGCTTCTCCGAGAAGCGCCTGGCCGAAGCGGCCTACAAGCAGATGAACACCCTGCCCTACTACCACTCGTTCTCGGGCAAGGTGCCGGGGCCGGTGACGGAACTGGTGGCGGCCATGATCAAGTGGGCGCCGGTGCCGATGGCGCGTGTGCTGTTTGCCAACTCGGGTTCCGAGTCGAACGACACCGCATTCAAGCTGGTGCGCTACTACAACAACGCCAAGGGTCGTCCCCTCAAGAAAAAAATCATCGCGCGCAACAAGGCCTACCACGGCGTGACCGCTGCCGCTGCGTCCATGTCGGGCCTGGGCACCATGCACCAGAACTTCGATCTGCCGCTGCCGGGCATCGTGCGTGTCAGTTGCCCGCACCTGTACCAGTTCGGCCTGCCGGGTGAGACCGAAGCCCAGTTCGTTGACCGCTTGGCGCAGGAACTGGAAGACACCATCCTGCGTGAAGGCCCGGACACGGTAGCCGCCTTCATCGCCGAGCCGGTGCAGGGTGCCGGTGGTGTGCTGATACCGCCGCCGGGCTACTTTGCCCGCGTGCAAGCGATCCTGAAGAAGTACGACATCCTGTTCCTGGTCGATGAAGTCATCACCGGCTTCGGCAGACTGGGCCAGAACTTCGGCACCCAGGTCTTTGACCTGAAGCCCGACATGCTCACGGTGGCCAAGATGCTGACCTCGGCCTACGTGCCGATGTCCGCGCTCTACGTCTCCAACGAGATCTACCAGACCATCGCTGACGCCAGCGCCACGATCGGCGTCTTTGGTCACGGTTACACCTACAGTGGGCACCCGCTGGCGTGCGCCGTGGCACTGGAAACCCTGCGCATTTACGAGAGCGACAAGGTACTTGAGCACGTGCAGAAAGTCGCGCCGCGTCTGCAGCAGGGTCTGCAAAAGCTCAAGAGTCATCCACTGATCGGCGACGCGCGCGGCCTGGGCCTGATCGGCGCCATCGAGTTCGCCGCCGACCCTGCCAAGCGCGTACCCTTTGACCCGAAACGCGGCGTTGGCGCCTATTTTGTCAATCGGGCGCAAGTGCATGGCCTGATCGTGCGCGTGCTGATGGGTGATGTGATAGCCTTCTCGCCGCCGTTGATCATCAGCGAGGCCGAGATCGATGCCCTGCTGGAACGCACCAACCTGGCCCTGGCCGACACCCTGGCATGGGTCAACAGCTGGCGTACCTGACCCACTGACAGCGACGATTGCGAAGGCGCACCTACGATGGCACTGATTGAGTTCGAACATGTCTTCAAGCGCTACCCCGGCAGCAGCAACGCCGCGGTGGACGACCTGAATCTGCACATTGAGGCGGGCGAGTTTCTGACCCTGCTCGGCCCGTCGGGCTCTGGCAAGACCACCACGCTGATGCTGCTGGCCGGTTTTGAGGCGCCCAGCGAAGGCACGATCCGGCTCGACGGCCAGTCGATCGAATCGCTGCCGCCGCACCAGCGCAACATGGGCGTGGTATTTCAAAGCTACTCGCTGTTCCCGCACATGACGGTGGCCGAGAACGTCGCCTTCCCGCTGTCGGTGCGCAAGGTCGACAAGTCGGTGATTGCCGACAAGGTCACCGCGGCGCTGGCCAAGGTGCATCTGGAGACTTTCACGCACCGCAAGCCCAATCAGTTGTCCGGCGGCCAACAGCAGCGCGTGGCACTGGCGCGCGCGCTGGTGTTCGAGCCGCGTCTGGTGTTGATGGACGAGCCGCTGTCAGCGCTGGACAAGAAACTGCGCGAAGAAATGCAGTTGGAGATCCGCCGCCTGCACCGCGAGCTCGGCGTCACCATGGTCTTTGTCACGCATGATCAATCCGAGGCCATGACGCTGTCGGATCGCGTCGCCGTTTTCAACCATGGCCGCATTGAGCAACTGGCTTCGCCGCAAGCGCTGTACGACGCGCCGGCCAATCCGTTCGTCGCCAGTTTTTTGGGCGACAACAACATGCTCAACTGCACGCTGGCCAGCGCTAACAGCGCAGGTGGTGTGCGGACTGCCAACGGGCAATTGCTGCAGGCACGCATTTCTGCCAGCACCACACTGGCAGCCGACGCGGCCGTCAAGCTCTGCGTCCGCCCCGAGTTTCTACAGGTTGGTGCCGACTGCGCGGCATTGGCAACACCGAACTGTCTGAACGGCACCCTGGTCGACCTGATTCACCAAGGCGATCACTGGCGCGCGGTGGTGCGGCTGAGCGCGCTGGAGAGCGGCCCCCACAGCGCGCCGCTGCAATGGTTTGCAAAAGTCAGTCCGGGGGCCCTGCCACCCGGGCTGGTTGTTGGGCAAAATGTGTCCCTCGGGTTCAAGCCCGAGGATGCATGGGTTTTTTGATGGTTGACTAATTTCAATTTTTTAGGAGCACGGGTATGAAGAAGCAAATATGGGCAACGGTTGCGGGCGCTGTCGCCCTGGTCTGTCTGAGCGGACAGGCACAGGCACAATCACGCGACCTCAACATCGTGTCATGGGGCGGCGCCTATCAGGACGGCCAGAAGGAAGTTTTCTTCAAGCCCTTCAATGCCACTGGCGTCAAACTCACCGACGAAGCCTGGGATGGCGGTCTGGGCGTGCTGCGCACCAAGATCAAGGGCGGCAACAGCACCTGGGACGTGGTTCAGGTGGAAGCCGATGAACTCGAAGTCGGCTGCGACGAAGGTCTGTACGAAAAGCTTGACGTGACCAAGATCGGCGGCGCTGCGCGCTACCTGCCGGGCACGGTGCACGCCTGCGGCGTTGGCGCCATCATTTACAACCTGGTGCTGGCCTATGACGGCGACAAGCTGAAAGCTGCACCCAACGGCTGGAGCGATTTCTTCGACACCAAGAAGATCGCCGGCAAGCGCTCGATCCGCAACGGCGCCAAGTGGAACCTCGAAGTGGCACTGATCGCTGACGGCGTTTCCTCGAAAGACGTCTACAAGGTGCTGCGCACGCCTGAAGGCGTGGAGCGCGCCTTCAAGAAACTCGACACCATCAAGGGTGACCTGGTGTTCTGGAAGAGCGGCGCACAGCCACCGCAAATGCTCGCTGCCGGCGACGTCGTCATGACCACCGCCTACAACGGCCGTATCACTGCCGCCAACGAGAAGGACAAGAAGAACTTCAAGATGGTCTGGAAAGACACACCCTACACCATGGACAGCTGGGTCATCATGAAGGGCACACCGCTCAAGGCCAACGCCGAGAAGCTGGTTGAGTTCCTGGGCCGCCCGGACAATCAAGCCAAGCTGCCCAAGTTCGTGCGCTACGGTGTGACCGCTGCTGCTGCGGCACCGCTGATCGACAAGTCGCTGGTCGGTGACCTGCCGACCAATCCGGACAATCTGAAAGTGGCTTTTGCCGAAGACGTGAAGTTCTGGATCGACAACGGCGACAAGCTGGCCGAGCGCTGGACCAAGTGGGCCGGTACCAAGTAAGAACCTGAGACTGATAGCACCATGTCCACGCGCCAACGATCTGCACTGTTGTTGCCCCTGTCCGGGTTTCTGCTGGTGTTCTTCGTGGCGCCGCTGGTCTGGTTGCTTTCGCTGGCGGTGCGCGAGGCCGAGGTGCCGCGCGCACTGCCGCGAACGCTGGCCGTGCTGCAAACATGGCAGAGCGGCCAGGCGCTCCCACCCAAGGTGTTTCCCGGCTTCGCGCAGGATCTGGTCGAAGCGCGCGCCGCCAGCACGCTAGCCGACGCCGCACGACGTCTCAATTACGAAGTCAATGGCGTACGCAGCACCCTGATGCGCGCCGCACGCGAAGTGGGATCGGCCGCGCCCGACACGGTGTTTGGCGCCGAGTTTTTCAACAGTGTCGATCCGACGCTAACCACCCCTGAATTTTTTGCCGCCGTGCAGCGCGCACGCGGCCCGGTGTCGAGCTACTACCTGCTCGCCGCCTTCGATTTGGCGCGCAATGCCAAGGGTGAAATCGAACGTGTCTCCGAGGCGAACCGCATTTACATTGACGTGCTGCTGCGCACACTGGGCATCAGCTTGAGCGTCACGCTGCTGTGCCTGCTGATGGGCTTTCCGGTGGCCATGCTGCTGACACAGGTCACGGCGAAAACGGCAGACTGGCTGATGATTCTGGTGCTGCTGCCGTTCTGGACCTCGCTGCTGGTGCGCACCGCCGCCTGGGTCGTCGTGCTGCAGCGTGAAGGCATGGTCAACACGCTGCTGATGCGTCTGGGCCTGATCACTGAGCCGCTGACCCTGATCTACAACCGCACCGGCGTCCTGATCGCCATGACCCACGTGCTGCTGCCCTTCATGATCCTGCCGCTCTACGGCGTGCTCAAAGGCATCCCCCCGAACTACATGCGCGCCGCGACCAGCCTGGGCGCACCGCCGCTGGTGGCTTTCGTGCGCGTCTACCTGCCGATGGCCGCACCCGCCATCATGGCCGGCTCGCTCATGGTTTTCATTCTGGCGATGGGCTACTACATCACACCGGCACTGGTCGGCGGCGGCTCCGATCAGATGCTGTCCTACTTTGTCGCCACCTACACCACCGACACCGGCAACTGGGGCCTGGCTTCGGCGCTGGGTCTGATGATGCTGGTCACGACGCTGGCCTTGTACGCGGTAGCGCACAAATTGTCTGGCGGCCGAGCCCTTTCCATGGGCTGAATATGACCCCCACGCTTGTCACTTCGTGTACTACGCTGCCCCCCGCGGGGGCTGTTTCGCCTTGGGGCGGCCCGGCGACGAAACCATGAAGCCCTTCAAATTCCCCTGGAAGCCGCTGTACTGGTTTTTGTGCGCCTGCGTGCTGGTGTTTCTGCTGGCGCCAATCGCGGCCATCATTCCGTTGTCGTTTTCCAGCGGAAGTTTTCTGACCTACCCACTGCCCGGTCTGTCGCTGCGCTGGTACCACGAGGTGCTGGGTGGCGGCAAGTGGCTCAGCGCGCTGGGTAACTCGCTATTTGTTGGCGTCTTCGCCACCATTTTCTCGGTGCTGCTGGGCACACTGGCGTCGCTCGGGTTGATGCGGCACAAAGCCTGGTGGAGCGAGACGGTCAAGATGATCGCGCTGTCCCCCATGATCGTGCCGGTGATCCTGATCGCGGTGGCCTCCTACTTCTTCCTGGCGCCGCTCTCGCTCACCAGCACCTATCTCGGGCTCATCATTGCGCACACCGTGATCGCCGTGCCTTTTGTCGTGGTGCCAGTGCTGACGGCGCTCGAATTGCTCGACCCCAATCTGGCACGTGCCGCCGCCGCCTGTGGCGCTGTGCCGCGCGTGACCTTCATGCGCGTGACGCTGCCGAGCATCATGCCGGCAATGGCTTCTGGCGCCCTGTTTGCCTTTGCCGCCTCCTTTGATGACGTGGTGATCGCCCTGCTGATTGCCGGGCCTGACCAGCGCACACTGCCACGCGAAATGTTCTCCGGGCTGCGCGACAGCATGACGCCGGCGCTGACGGCAGTCGCCACCATCATGATTGTCTTTTCGACCACCCTGTTCCTGCTGATGCAAACGCTGCAGCGCCGCACCCGCAAGGCGACGGCAAAACTACCCTGAAGCGTGGCAGCCCCGGCTGTTCACAGCCCCCGCAATTCAATCCCCACCAGAGCATCACACGCATGACAGAACAGAAAACCGCCATCGTCACCGGTGCCAGTCGCGGTATCGGACACGGCGTGGCGCAACGCTTTCGCGATCTGGGCTGGCGTGTCATCACGGTCTCGCGCCAGGCGCTAACGGCGCAGTGCCCCTGGCATGCCGAGCAGAACACACACGTCGAGCTCGACCTGGCAGATCTGGACCAGATCACCAAAACGGTGGACGCACTGCGCCCGCTGCTGGGCGGCTCGAAACTGCACGCGCTGATCAACAACGCTGGCATCTCGCCCAAAGGGCCATCGGGCGAGCGCGTCAACTCGCTCACCACCGACCTCAAGGTCTGGCAGGAGATGTACAACACCAACTTCTATGCGCCACTGATCCTGACGCGCGGCTTCGCGCAGGAACTCTCCAACGCCCGGGGCTCGGTGGTCAACCTGTGCTCGATTGCCGGCTACCGCGTCCACCCCTTTGCCGGTGCCGCCTACGCCACCTCCAAAGCGGCGCTGGCGGCCCTGACGCGCGAGATGGCGGCCGACATGGCGCCCATGAACGTGCGTGTCAACGCCATCGCACCGGGCGAAATCAACACCTCGATCCTGTCACCCGGCACGCAAACCATCGTCGACAACAACATCCCGATGCGCCGCCTGGGTGAGGTCAGCGAAGTGGTCGACCTGATCGAGTTCCTGTGCAGCGAGAAATCCTCCTACATCACCGGCGCCGAAATCGCGATTGACGGCGGGCAGCGGGTGTAGGCTTGTCATGCCGGACTCGAGAAGGGTTGTCATCCCGGACCTTGATCCGGGATCCATGGATTTAGGGTGCCGAAACCCCGGACCTGATCCGGGGACGCAATGACCAATTTTGAAAGGAAACAAATATGCAATACCGTCGTCTTGGCCGCAGCGGCCTCAAGGTCAGTGAACTCTCGCTCGGTTCCTGGGTCACCTACCACACCCAGGTCGACGTGGCGGCGGCGCGTGAAATGATGGCGGCGGCCATGGACGCCGGCGTCAACTTCTTTGACAACGCCGAAGCCTACGCCGCAGGCAAGAGCGAATCGGTGATGGGCGACGCCATCAAGGCACTCAAATGGCCGCGCCTGAACTACGTCGTCTCGACCAAATTCTTCTGGGGGCTGGACCGCGAGGGCGATTCCATCAACCGCAAGAACACGCTCAACCGCAAGTACCTGATGCAGGCCATCGACGGCTCACTGAGTCGCATGGGCCTGGACTTCATCGACCTGGTCTACTGCCACCGGCCGGACCCCTTCACGCCGGTCGAAGAAACCGTCTGGGCCATGAGCGACATGATCAGCCAGGGCAAGGCGTTGTACTGGGGCACCAGCGAATGGTCAGCCGATGAAATCCGCACCGCCTGGAACTTCGCCGACAAACACCACCTGCACAAGCCAGTGATGGAGCAGCCGCAGTACCACCTGTTTCACCGCAAACGCGTGGAGCAGGAATACAAACGCCTGATCGAGGACACGGGTCTGGGCCTGACGACCTGGAGCCCGCTGGCCAGCGGCTTGCTGACCGGAAAATACCGCAAGGGCGTGCCAGCCGGCAGCCGCGGCGCCCTGGCTGGCATGGAGTTCCTGGTGAAGGGGCTGACCGATGCCGAGCGCAACGCGGCCCTGCCCCCGCTCGAAGTCATCGCCGCCGAACTCGGTTGCAGCCTGAGCCAACTCGCCATCGCATGGGCCGCGCGCAACCCGGCTGTCAGCACGGTGATCACCGGTGCCTCAAATCTGCAGCAGTTGCGTGACAACCTGGCCGCGACCGCCGTCATTCCAAAGCTCACGCCCGAGATCATGGCGCGCATCGACTTGATCAGTTCGCCACTGGCGAGCTGACAAACCAATCAGGCAAAAAAAACGGCACTGATGAGTGCCGTTCTTGTTTCTGGCTGCAGAGCAGCGCAGTGATTAACGCTTCTTGGTCGCGGTGGTAGCGGCCTTGACAGCTTGGTTGGTCAAGTTTGTGAAGTTGGCTTCAGCCATTTCTGCAGCCTTCTTGGCCGAACCCTTGGCCGATTCAATGGCGGTTTGGCTGGCGTTCAGGGCTTGCTTGAATGCAGCAACAGCCGATTCGGTACCGGCCGGGGCATTCTTGGCCAGGTTTTCCACCACGCCGCTGAATGTGTCTTGCGCTTCGGCCAGCTTGGCTTCAAACGACTTGGTCAACTCAGCAGTGGATTCGGTTGCAATGGCGTAAACATGACGGCCATAGGCAACGGTCTTTTCAGCGGCAGGCTGGAACAGGCCGGTTTGCAGCGCCATGAATTGTTGCGGGTCCTTGGCAGCCAGAACGGCTTGGTACTGGCTGAAAGCATCGCCCAAAACAGCCTTGGAAGTGGCCATGTTCAGTTCAACCAGCTTTTCGAAGCCAGCGTAGGCATTGGTGGTCAGGGCTTCCAGCGCTTGGGCGTTGGCTTTGTTGGAGGCGGTAAATTGTTCGGCGTTGAAGTTCATGATGTGTTCCTTAAAAAAAAATCGGATATTGCTTGGCAACCGCTGGAATGCAATTTATGTTGCAGTGCAGCATGGATCGAATTATAGGAAGGTTTTGACATCAAGCAAGGGTTTTGCTGCAGTGCAGCAATCTTTAGAGGCCTTGGTCTAGGCCGGACCCATGCTCTATACTCCAGCCGTCCCCTCGGGCCTGCACGACCCGCTGGCGGTACCCATCCAATGCGGGTGTAGTTCAATGGCAGAAGTCCGCCTACCAATGAAAACAGGCTTTTTAAGCCAAAAACCTACGCCAAAACCTACGCCAAGCAAAAAGCCTCTTTGGGCGTTTTTTTGTGCGGAACGGGTGTAACAGCCACAGGTAACTACAGCAACTTGCGTCCCGGAACCGGCCCATCTATGGTGGAAGGCACCCAGCAAGACACTGACGTGCTCTTCACGCGTGCAAAAAATACTTCGCTCCAAGAGTCCGAGGATGTCAAGGGTCACAAGCACGTCCTCACGCCGCCCACTCCTCAAACAGCCGATCAATGGCCGCCACATCGCCCGGTGCCGCCGAACCCGCCCAGCGCCGATCATCAGTGGAATCAACTACCGCAAAGTAATCTACTGTGTTGTCATCTTCGTCTTCCTGCCCAGCAAAGATAGATTCCAGCCGCGCGTTGCCCAAGGCCTTAGCCTCAGCGCAGTTGATGCCCAGGGCGGCTTCGATGGTCTCGATGTCGCCCAACACTGCGCCAATGTGATATTCGTCCCCAGCCCGGTCGATCTCGCTGTAGCAAATCTGTTCGATTTTCTGACATAGCTGCCGAGGCTTGGCATTGAGTACGCCGGCAGCTTCGCAGTCAGTCTGGCACACCAACGCAATGGCAGCTGCATCTTCGCTGTTGCACATCGCACTGCGCGCTGCTTGCCAACCGGTCTGGCGGACTTCGGCTGGCAAGTGGGAAAGCAGGTTGAGCAAGGGGGTTGTTTGGCCTTTGCCAAATAGCGCAGACCAATCTGCCGCAGCAAGCCATATCTGGAGCAAGGGCAGCAATTGCGCAATGGCCTGCGGATCGGGTTGCACAGCTAGCCACAGTTTGGCAAGCAGCGTGCCGCCAACGGCCATCCGGCACCGTACAAACTCAAGACCATCGAGATTGACAATGAGACCTGGCTGCTGATGAAGTTTCCGGCATACGTGGA
>CAIWNX010000197.1 GCA_903914175.1 uncultured beta proteobacterium
GTCTAAAAAACATTTAAAATCAAGCACTTATCAGAAAAATTTCAAGAAAATCAAATAGTTACAAAACGCGGGTGTAGTTCAATGGTAGAACGGCAGCTTCCCAAGCTTCATACGAGGGTTCGATTCCCTTCACCCGCTCCACTTGCATCTAAGTTGTTGATTTCATTGGAGAAATAGACTTTTTAGCTCCACATACAGCACACTCATACAAAGGTGTGCCATGCAAGGTCTTTTTCGCCGTCCCTCTGGGATCTACTTTTTACGCATTTCCGTAGCCGAGGCACTTGGAACCACACCCGGCTACTGGTTGGCGCTGCAAAGCCAGAGAGACTTGTGGACCGCACGACAGACCGCCAAAGAGCGCAAGCGGATCAAACGTATGACGCTGCCGGAGCCTATCGCCGCATAGAGTATTTCTACGTGTACCGGCTCTCGCCAGACTGAGGTTAGCCGCCCATCGAACCCCTTAGGCAAGGTCCGTCGGCGCGCTGATGACCGTTTAGCTTGCAACCGACGCAGCCAGACGCCGCGCCAGAAACTCGCCGAGTTCCTGCACCGACCGGTCCGCCTCGGGCATCCAGCCGCCCAGCATCTGCCAGACGTGCCACATGCCGGGAAAGACCTTGACGCTGGCCTGCGAGCCCTGTGCATCCAGGCGCTTTGCCAGCAGCAGGGAATCATCGAGCAGTGCCTCGTGCTCACCCACATGAATCAGCGCTGGCGGCAGCGCGTGCAACTCTGCGTAATGTGGTGAGATCAGCGGATGCGTCAATTCCGCATTGCTGGCGTAGTGGCGAGCGGCCACACGCAGGCGCTCACTGGTCGGGAAATACGGATCGACCGCGGCCTTGCTGATGTGCGTGCGATGCCGCAGGGCCAGATCGGTCCAGGGCGACATCAGTGCCAGCGCCGCCGGTGGTTCGGCGCCCTGCTCACGCAGGCGCACGGCCAGCGCCAGTGCCAGACCACCGCCGGCCGAATCACCCCCCAGTGCGATGGGCGTGACCGGGTGCGTTGCGCGCAGTCCGTGGTAAGTGGCAAGCGCATCGTCCAGCGCAGCGGGAAACGGGTGCTCGGGCGCCAGCCGGTAGGCCAGGTTGAAGACGCTGTGCCGGGCTGCCAGCGCCAGCCGCGCTGCCACGGCTCGGTGCGTGATGCAGGAGCCACCGGTATAGGCGCCACCATGCAGGTACAGGATCAGGCCCGGCCCATGCGGCTGCGGCGGCCGCATCCATTCGCCCGGGCAGCCACCCACCTCAGCGACATTGATGCCGACGTCGGTTGGAATCTTGAACATGCGCTGGGCCGCCGCATCGCGTGCCAAACGGTACTCGGGCAGCGCCAGTTGACGCTGGCCCAGTTTGGCCAACTGGTACTTGACGACGTGGTAGAGAACGCGCGACTTCAGGGACTGCATGCTGCTGGCCTGCTGTGGGCAAACGCCTCAGCGGCCCTCGAATTGCGCCGGCTGTTTGGCAAAGAAGGCGTCGATGCCGGTTTTGAAATCCTGCGTGCCGGCGCAGTCAAGAAAACCCTGCGCCTCGGCCGCAAGTTGCCCCGGCAGATCCCGCCCGAAAGACTCGCGCATCAGCCGACGCAAACGGCCAAAGGCCACCGTCGGCCCGCTGGCCAGTCGCTGGGCGAAGGCCTTGACTTGCGCATCGAGTTCGGCCACCGGCGCAATCCGGTTCACCAGACCCAGGCGCAATGCGTCATCGCTGGTCAGCGTTTCACCGAGCATGGCAATTTCAAGCGCGCGGCGCAGGCCAACGAGCCGCGGCAAGGCCCAGGACGCGCCCACATCGCAACTGGTGCCAATGTTGGAATAGGCCAGGCTAAAGCGCGTGCCCTCGGCCGCGATGATGAAATCAGCCTGCAGCATCAAACTCAAACCGGCACCGGCAGCCACACCGTGCACTTGCGCAATCAAGGGCGCGTCCATGCCAGCGAGCAAGGTGATGGCTTCGTGCAGCGGACCGATCAACTCGGTGGCACCCTGCTGCGGATTGGCGCGCAGCGTGGCCAGGTCGCCCCCGGCCATAAAGCCGCGCCCGGCGCCGCACAGCACCACCGCGCGCACGGAGCGATCCACGGCCAGTTCACGCACCGCGCGCAAAAAAGCCTGCGCCATCGGAATATCAACAGCATTGAGCGCCTTGGGCCGGTTGAAGCGCAGCGTGACGACGGCGCCGTCGCGCTCAATCTGGAGCGGTGACTCCGGAGTTTCAATGGCAAGGCTTGAGGTCATCATGGTCTTTCGGGGTGAATGAATGCGCTAACGAATCAGACTGCGCCGCGCGCCGCGTTCTTCATCGCCAGGCCGACTTCGTTCGTGCCCTGCGCCGAGGCGTCTTTGGGCACGATGTCGCCGCTGCGGTCCGTGACCTCCGCCAGTCGCTCCAGCAGGCGCTCGGGCGCCTGCGCGTCGCCACCAATCCAGGCACCTTGTGTCATGGTGATGTGCGCGGCCTCGAAGGTGCCGGCACCCGCGCACAGGATGGTGCGGCTCGGCGCCTCCTGCGCCACCAGCACCAGCATGGCGGGCACCACGGCTTCAGGCTTCAAGGCGTCAAGCACGGCCTGCGGCATCAAGCCTTCGGTCATGCGCGTGGCGGCGGTTGGCGCCAGACAGTTGACACGGATGTCGTTCTTCGCACCTTCGATCGCGAGCGTCTGCATCAGCCCCACCAGCGCCATCTTGGCCGCGCTGTAATTGGCCTGGCCGAAGTTGCCGTACAGGCCGCTGGATGAAGTCGTCATCAAGATACGACCGTATTTCTGCACGTTCATGATGGCCCAGACCGCCTTGCAGCAATGCATGGCGCCCATCAGGTGCACATCGACCACCTGCGCAAAATCTGCCACTTCCATCTTGGCAAAACTCTTGTCACGCAGGATGCCGGCGTTGTTGACCAGAATGTCGACCCGGCCCCAGGCATCAACCGCCTGCTGCACCATGGCCTGCACCGCCACAGAATCGGTCACTGACGCGCTGTTGGCCAGGGCCTCGCCGCCGCTGGCGCGGATCTCGGCCACAACGGCCTCAGCCGCCGTGCTGGAGCCGCCGCTACCGTCACGCGCGCCGCCGAAATCGTTCACCAGTACCTTGGCGCCGCGCGCCGCCAGTGCCAGTGCATGGGCACGGCCCAGTCCACCCCCCGCCCCCGTCACGATGGCCACGCGGCCTTTGAAATCGATTGTCATGTTGTATCCCCCTTTGTTGCCATGAAACAGGGCGCGGCCTCAACCGCCGCGATTGAGCACCTTGGCCACCGGGTGATGGCGCAGGCGGAAGGCGTCGGGCATGCCCGATCCCAGCAACGGGCGCAGATAGAGCCGGAAAGCGTCGGTCACATCGGTGCCGCTGGCGCTGATGAACTCATCTTCCATCACGCGCGTCTTGCCGGCTACGGCGTCGAGCGCCAGCAACTCGTAGTCAACCGAATAAAAACCGGTGCGCTTGATGGCGACCGAGCCACTCTGATTGCCCCACATCGCAAACTGGACCGCCTTCTCGCCGACCTCGCGCGCTTCGCGCTGATCGACGTCGGAGACGCAGCCGATGAAGGAGCGCTGCAGGTAGCCAAAGGTGTCGCCGCGCACGCGCTTGATCTTGAGCTTGGACTTGATTTCCTCGCACAGCAGATCGGCCAGCGCGCCATTACCCGAGAGCTGCACATTGCCGTGCGCGTCGTGTTCCAGGTCCTTCGCCAGCAGAGCTGCAATCGGCGCGCCGCTGGCGTCGTGAATGCCTTCGGAGACGGCGATCACGCAGCGGCCATAACGTTCATAAACCGCTTTCACGTCGGCCAGAAATTTTTCCAGCACAAAAGTGCGCTCGGGCAAATAAATCAGGTGCGGGCCGTCTTCAGGGAACTTCTTGCCCAGGGCGGACGCCGCGGTCAGGAAGCCAGCGTGGCGCCCCATCACAACGCCAACATAAATACCGGGCAGTGCGGCGTTGTCCAGGTTGGCGCCGGCAAAGGCCTGCGCGACAAAGCGCGCGGCTGACGGAAAACCGGGTGTGTGGTCGTTGCCGACCAGATCGTTGTCAATGGTTTTCGGAATGTGCATGCAGCGCAGCGCGTAGTTGGCCTTGCGCGCCTCCTCGCTGACGATGCGTACCGTATCGGAAGAGTCGTTGCCGCCAATGTAGAAGAAGTGCCCGATCTCGTGCGCTCGCAGCACCTTGAAAATTTCCTGGCAATAGGCCAGATCGGGTTTGTCGCGCGTCGAGCCCAGGGCCGAGGACGGCGTACTGGCCACCAGTTCGAGGTTATGGTGCGTCTCCTGCGTCAGGTCGACAAAGTCTTCATTGACGATGCCGCGCACGCCGTGGCGCGCGCCATAAATGCGCTCAATCGAGCCAAAGCGCCGTGCCTCCATGGCGACGCCGACGAGTGACTGGTTGATGACGGCGGTCGGGCCACCGCCCTGTGCGACGAGTATTTTTCCGGATGCCATGGTCAATCTCCTTGATGCAACAGCGGCTGAGTTTAGCCTGCCGCAGCCGCCCCAAATGCCACGATGCAGATTTGCCCCGGAGCACACTTGCCCTCTATACTTTGCGGCGACAAGCACCCTTCCCATCCGCAACCAGAGAGGCTCCCATGACCATCATCGTGAACATTGATCTCGGCTACGAATTTGACGTCAAAGCCAGCACCGACGAGGTTTTTGACGTGCTGGCCGACGTGCCGACCTCGGCCAGTCACTTCCCCAAAGTGGACAAACTGGTCGATCTGGGCGGCGGCGCCTACCGCTGGGAAATGGCCAAGATCGGCCTGGCGCAGATCAATCTGCAAACCATTTACGCTTCCAAGTACGTCTCCAATCGGGCCAAGGGCACGGTGGTCTGGACGCCCGTCAAGGGCGAAGGCAACGCGTTGGTGTCGGGCGACTGGAAGATCAGCAGCAAAAAGAAGGCAACCCACGTCGTGCTGAGTATCCAGGGCGAACTCAGCATCCCCTTGCCCGGCCTCATGAAAATGGTGGTAGCACCGGTGGTCGAGAGTGAATTCGAAAAGATGATCGAGCAGTACATCGACAACCTGACCAAGCGTTTCGGCGGCGAAGCCTGATCTCGATCTTTCACGTCACCTAGGGTCAATCCTATTGCCGCGAGTGCGGCATTGCTCCAAGAATGCAGTTTTCCATTCCAGGGAGCAAACCATGACCGAGCCCGTTACCGTCAGCGCCGGCGATCTGCCGCTACCATGCTTTTACCGCTGGGAACGCGAGCGCGCCAACCAGATCTTCCTGACCCAGCCCACGGGCAACGGCGCCACGCAGGACATCACTTGGCGCGAAGCGGGTGACCAGGTGCGGCGCATGGCCGCCTGGATGCAAGCCCAGGGCTGGAGCGCTGGCAGTCGCGTTGCCCTCATCGGCAAGAACAGCGCGCACTGGATACTGGCCGATCTGGCTATCCAGATGGCGGGCCATGTCTCGGTGCCGATCTACCCCACCTTCAACGGCGAAGCGCTGGCCTACATCCTGGCGCACAGCGAGGCACGCGCCTGTTTTGTTGGCAAGATGGACGACATCAACAATTTGAAAACCGGTCTGGCAGCCGATCTGCCGGTGATCGCCCTTCCACTGGCACCCAGCATCAAGGCGCTGCAATGGAATGATCTGATTGCCGCCAACGCGCCGCTGAAAGATTCCCCCACGCCCGACGGCGAGACCATTTGCACCATCATCTACACCTCGGGCACCACCGGCAAACCCAAAGGCGTGGTGCACACATTCCACAACCTGGCCTGGGCCCTGTCCAGCGCCACACGGCGCGTGCCCATGAACACCGAGGACCGCTACCTGTCCTACCTGCCGCTGGCGCACGTGGCAGAGCGCATGCTGATTGAGCAGGGCGCGCTGCGCTACGGCGGGCGCATCTTCTTTGCCGAGGCGCTCGACACCTTTTTGCAGGACCTGCAACGCGCACGGCCCACCATCTTTTTCTCGGTGCCGCGCCTGTGGGTCAAGTTCCAACAAGGCGTACACGCCAAGATGCCGGCCAAGAAACTCAGCCGCTTGCTGGGGCTGCCGCTGATCGGACGACTGGTGCGCCACAAGATTCTCAAGGGCCTGGGGCTGGACCAGGTTCGCATCGCGGCCGGCGGCGCAGCACCGATGCCGGCCGATGTGCTGAACTGGTACCGGCGCCTGGGCCTCGATCTGATCGAGGTCTACGGCATGACCGAAAACAGCGCCATCTCGCACGCCACCCTGCCGGGCTCGCTCAAGGTGGGCACCGTCGGCCTGCCCTACGACGATGTGGAGCAGCGCATCGACCCGGCCACGGGTGAAATCCAGATGCGCAGCGGCGCCTTGATGAAGGGCTATTACAAGGAACCCGAGCAAACCGCCGCTGCCATGACGGCCGACGGCTGGCTGCGCACCGGCGACAAAGGCAGCATCGCGGCCGACGGCTGCCTGACCATCACCGGGCGCGTGAAAGACATTTTCAAGACCACCAAGGGCAAGTACGTGGCGCCGGCGCCGATCGAAGACGTGTTGGTGATGCACCCGGACATCGAAGCCTGCGTCGTCACTGGCGCCACCCTGGCGCAGCCGCTCGGGCTGGTCATGCTGTCGCAAGACGCCGTGAACCGTTGCGACGCCAGCGAGGCTGCCAAAGATGCCACCACCGAGTCGCTCAAGCAGCACCTGCAAACGATCAACAGCAAACTCGAACCACACGAAAAAATCGGCTGTCTGGTCGTGGTAACAACACCCTGGACGCCCGAAAACGGCTTTGTCACGCCAACGCTCAAAGTCAAACGCAACCGCATCGAGGAAACCTTCGCCCAGCAGTACGAGCAATGGAGCCGTGACGGCCAGAAGGTGGTCTGGATCAAGAGCTGAGCGACTGAGCCGATAATCGCTGCCATGGGGGGCAAACCGCGCCCGGAAATTACACAGGACCCAAGCCATGCATCGTGTCGTCATCAGTAGCACCGGAATCTTTATTCCACCCGAAGTCATCAGCAACGAAGAACTGGTTGCCTCTTTCAACCTCTTTGCCAATCAGGAAAACGCGCTGCACGCCGCCGAAATCGAAGCCGGCACGCGCGCCGCGATTCCGCAGTCGAGCGTCGAGTTCATCGAGAAGGCCTCGGGAATCAAACAACGCTACGTGATGGAAAAGTCCGGCGTGCTCGATCCGCAACGCATGCGTCCCAAGTTCCGGGCCCGGCCCGACAGCGAAATTTCGATGATGGCCGAGATCGGCGTCGCCGCTGCGCGCGACGCGCTGGCACGCGCCGGCAAGACGGCGCAGGATGTGGACGGCGTGCTCTGCGCGGCGGCCAATATGCAGCGCGCCTACCCGGCCATGGCAGTGGAGATCCAGACCGCCCTGGGCATCAAAGGCTTTGGCTTTGACATGAATGTGGCCTGCTCCTCGGCCACTTTCGCCATCGAGATGGCGGTCAACGCCGTCAAGTGCGGCTCGGCGCGCGCCGTGCTGGTGGTGGACCCCGAGATCACCTCACCGCACCTGGCCTGGAAAGACCGCGACTGCCACTTCATTTTTGGTGACGTCTGCACCGCTGTCCTGGTTGAGCGTCTGGAGAACGCACCAGCCGGCGCGTTTGAAGTGCTGGGCACCAAGCTGCAGACCACGTTCTCGAACAACATCCGCAACAACGCCGGCTTCATGTCGCGCAGCGAAGACCGCAACCCGGACGACCGCGACCAGTTGTTCTACCAGGAAGGCCGCAAGGTGTTCAAGGAAGTGTGCCCGATGGCGGCTGAGCACATGAGCAGCCACCTGGCCGAACACGGCCTGGCACCCGCCGGCGTGCGCCGCTTCTGGCTGCACCAGGCCAATCTGGCGATGAACCAGTTGATTGGTCGCAAGTTACTCGGGCGCGATGCCACAGCCGACGACGCTCCGGTGATCCTGAACGAATTTGCCAACACCGCATCGGCCGGCTCCATCATCGCTTTCCACCGCCACCACGATGACTTCACAACCGGTCAGGTCGGTGTCATCTGCTCGTTCGGCGCCGGCTATTCGATCGGCAGCGTGATCGTGCGCCGCACCTGATCAACTCAACGCGCGTTTCAGGCGCATTTCCTCGATCCGCACGCCACCAAACGGCACGGTGCGGATGCTGTTCATCTGGCGTTTGAAGCCGGCCAGTTCAAAGAAGCGCAGCGCGCGCTCGTTGGCCAGCGGCAGCCAGACCGTGACCTGGGTGCAACCTTCTTCCAGCAGCCCTTCACGCGCCGCGTCCCACAGCGCCAGGCCGGCGCCCTTGGCCTGATGCATGGGCGCCAGGTAGAGGGCCCAGATCTCGCCGGTGGTTGGTGGCGTGCCGGCGTCGCGCGAGCGGTCGAAGCCGACAAAGCCGACGATCTGACCGGCGTCGAGCGCCACCATCACCTGCGGTTCACTGTATTCGATGGCTTCGCGCCAGTGTGCCTGGCGTTTGTCGGGCGTTAGCGTGACAAGCCGGTCGCTCGTCAGGATGCCCAGGCCGGCACTGGCGCTGGCATGAATATCGGCAATCGCCTTGGCGTCGCGCAGCGTGGCGAGCCGGATCTCGTAATGGGGGTTACTGGACATGAAGAAAACTGGCAAAGCTGCCACGTGTAAAAAACGAAACCGGATTGTCGCCGCAATCGCAGCCCCTGCAGGAATACTGCGCGACAGGCACCCAACTGGACACAATGCGACGCTTTCTTGCGCCGGTCTGAACCGATAATTTCCCTGTCACAGCCCGCACGAGACCGACCCCGCATGAACCTCACCGAATCCCTGCTGCACGCGCTCAAGGCGCACGGCGCACGCCAGATCTTTGGCATCCCGGGCGACTTCGCCCTGCCCTACTTCCGCATCATCGAGGAGTCGGCGATCCTGCCGCTCTACACGCTGTCGCACGAACCGGGTGTGGGCTTTGCGGCAGACGCCTCGGCGCGCATCACATGCGGCCTCGGTGTGGCGGCTGTCACCTATGGCGCCGGCGCGCTGAACATGATCAACGCGGTGGCGGCAGCCTTTGCCGAGAAGTCGCCACTGGTCGTGCTCTCGGGTGGCCCCGGCAAGGGCGAGTCACGCTCGGGCTTGCTGCTGCACCACCAGGCCAAGACGCTTGATTCGCAGTTTCAGATCTTCAAGGAAATCACCTGTGACCAGGTGCGCCTGGACGACGCCAAGCGCGCACCGGCCGACATCGCGCGGGTGCTGGCAAGTTGCCTGCGCCGCTCGGAGCCGGTCTACATCGAGATTCCGCGCGACATGGTGGCCCTGCCGTGTGAGCCGGTTGTGCCACAGGCCGCACTGCTGCCCGATCAGGACGCGC
Source organism: uncultured beta proteobacterium (assembly GCA_903914175.1). Lineage (GTDB taxonomy): Bacteria > Pseudomonadota > Gammaproteobacteria > Burkholderiales > Burkholderiaceae_C > Rhodoferax. Next base: position 9,312 of record CAIWNX010000197.1, read on the forward strand.
TCAACGCCTGCGTCGAAGAAATTCTGGAGCGCCTGGCCAATGCCAAGTCGCCGGTTCTGATGGCCGGCGTCGAAGTGCGGCGCTATGGGCTGGAAACGAAAGTGGCCGAACTCTCACGCCGCCTGGGCATACCGGTGGTAACCAGTTTCATGGGTCGCGGCCTGTTGGCCGAACAGGACGCGCCGCTGGTCGGCACCTACATGGGCGTTGCCGGCTTCCCCGAAGTCACACAACTGGTAGAGAGTTCGGACGGCCTCTTTCTGCTGGGCGAAATCATTTGCGACACCAACTTCGCGGTGTCGGAAACCAAGATCGACATGCGCAAGACGATCCAGGCGCTCGACGGCCGTGTCACCATCGGCTACCACAGCTACGCCGATTTGCCGCTGGCGGCGCTGGTGCAGCGCATGCTGGATCGCACCGGCAAAGCGGAAAAAGTGTTCGACGTCAAACGCCAGGTTTTCCCCTACAACTTGGCCGCCGACGATGCAACCATCACGCCAACCGACATCGCCACCGCCGTCAACGACCTGATGGCCGCCAACGGCAAGATGCCGATTGCATCGGACATGGGCGATTGCCTGTTCACGGCGATGGAGATCGAGCACACCGCCCTGGTAGCACCGGGCTATTACGCCACCATGGGCTATGGCGTGCCGGCGGGCCTCGGTCTGCAGGCGGCCACCGGCCAGCGGCCACTGATCCTGGTCGGCGACGGCGCGTTCCAGATGACGGGCTGGGAACTGGGCAACTGCAAGCGCTATGGCTGGGACCCGATCGTGCTGCTGTTCAACAACGCGAGCTGGGAGATGCTGCGCACCTTTCAGCCGGAGTCATCGTTCAACGACCTGGGTCACTGGGGCTTTGCTGAAATGGCGGCCGGCATGGGCGGCGACGGCGTGCGCGTCAACACCCGCGCCGAGTTGAAAGCCGCGCTCGACAAAGCGCTGGCAACACGCGGACGCTTTCAACTGATCGACATCACGATCCCGCGCGGCGTGCTGTCCGAAACCCTGGCGCGCTTTGTCGCTGGCGTGAAGCGGCTCAACGCCGTCAAGTAGGCCCAAGCCTGGGCCCGCTTGATGCGACGCGTAGCCCGTATGGAGCGCAGCGCAATACGGGATTGAGCACTGGCAGATGCACCGCCAAGCCACTCCCGTATTACGCCTTCGGCTTCATACGGGCTACAGACTGCATGGATTGCCACGTCGCTGCGCTCCTCGCAATGACGAACGACAAACCGCGACGGACTCAGACCCAGGCGCATTCGCAGGTGAAGTGACGCAGAAACTGCGGCTGCTTGGTGATCTTCACGCCGCGAATGCTCGCCGCTTTTTGCTTGACCTCGTCGATGACCTCGGCCGCGTAGTCGAAGTGCGACTGCGTGTACATGCGCCGCGGAAAGGCCAGGCGCACCAACTCCATGCTGTGGTAGGTCTCGCTGCCATCGGCCAGGCGCTTGCCGAACATCACGGAGCCGATCTCGACACCGCGGATGCCGCCTTCGAGGTACAGCGCATTGCACAGCGCCCAGGCCGGGTAATGCGCCACCGGCATGTTCGGCAGCACCGTGCGCGCATCGATGTAAACCGCGTGACCGCCGGTGGGTTTGACGAAACCGACACCCGAGGCTTCGAGTCGCTCGCCGAGGTACTCTGCCGTGCGCAGTCGGTAGCGCAGGTAGTCTTCCTGCATACCCTCTTCCAGCCCCACAGCGAGTGCTTCCAGGTCACGCCCGGCCAGGCCGCCGTAAGTCGGAAAGCCCTCGGTCATGATCAGCACATTGCGCACCGCGTCCATCCACTCTTCGCTGCGCAGCACGATGAAGCCGCCAATGTTGACCATGCCGTCTTTCTTCGCGCTCATGGTGGCGCCATCGGCGTAAGAGAACATCTCCTGCACGATCGCCTTGATCGGCGTGTTCTCGTAACCGCTCTCGCGCATCTTGATGAACATGGCGTTCTCGGCGAAGCGGCAAACGTCCATGATGAAAGGCTTGTGGTACTTCTTCAGCAGCGCGGCATAGGCGCGGATATTGGCCATGGAGACCGGTTGCCCGCCGCCGGTGTTGTTGGTCACGGTCAGCATGCCAAACGGGATGCGCTCGCCCTGGGTCTGCAGCAGCGCTTCAACCTTTGCCAGATCAATATTGCCCTTGAACGGGTAGATCAGCGCTGGCTGCAGGCCTTCGGGAATCACCAGGTCCTGCGCCTCAACGCCGATGTATTCGAGGTTGGCACGCGTGGTGTCAAAGTGCGAGTTGTTGGGCACCAGATCGCCCTTTTTGCACACCGCCGTGAACAGCACCTTCTCAGCCGCACGGCCCTGGTGTGTGGGCACGAAGTGCTGCATGCCGGTGATGCCCTGGATCACCGCTTCAAGCCGGTAGAAACTGCGCGCGCCGGCGTAGCTCTCGTCGCCTTCCATGATGGCGCCCCATTGTTTGGACGACATGGCGCCGGTGCCGGAATCGGTCAGCCAGTCGATCAGCACGTCCTCGGCACGCAGTTTGAAGACATTGAGCTTGGCGGCCTCCAGCAGTTGTTCGAGCTCGGCGCGCGTGGTCATGCGGATCGGCTCAATGCTCTTGATGCGAAACGGTTCAATCAGGGTTTTAGGCATGGTGGTCAGTTCGTTTTGAAAGTCAGGGCGTGAAGGTAGCACTGCCGAAAACAGTGTGGTGTCGGCTATTGCCAACAGATCGAAAATATTTCTGCGCTGGCGTGATAATTGAGCCGTTCCGTCCCGCAGTCAGCGGACGAGCGATCAACCCACAGGAGAATGAAAATGGCAAAAGGTCAGCAAAGCAACAAGATGGTGAAGAAACCCAAGAAAGACACGGCGCCGCCGAAGCCGGTGTCGCCCGACGCCGTGCGCCCCACCGTCACCACCGTCGTGCCGGTGCGCGGCAAGCTGAAGAACGCACCCGGCAAAAACTGATTAACGGTATTGACGCAGCATGTTGAGCACCGACCTCACGGTGCTCTACGCCGACGCCGCGTTGCTGGTGCTCGACAAGCCGGCCGGCCTGCTGTCGGTGCCGGGGCGTGGCGCGGACAAGCAGGACTGCCTGAGTGCACGGGCGCAAGCCCTGTACCCGGATGCCTTGATCACGCACCGCCTGGACCAGGCAACCTCGGGGCTGCTGCTGATGGCACGCGGTGCCGAGGCGAACCGCAAACTCAGCGCCGCCTTTGCCGGCCGCAGCGTTGGCAAACGTTACCTCGCTGTGGTCGAAGGCATTCTTGCAGCGCCCGATGAGGAATGGGGCGTGATCGACCTGCCAATCAGCCTGGACTGGCCGAACCGGCCGCGGCGCATCATCGATGCGCTAAACGGCAAACCCAGCGTCACGCGCTGGCGCGTGCTGTCACACGATGCAGTCAAGCAGACGACCCGCCTTGAACTGGAGCCGCTGACCGGCCGCTCGCACCAGTTGCGCGTGCACCTGCAGGCGCTGGGCCACCCCATCGTCGGCGATGCACTGTATGGACATGCGCCGGCGACCAACGCCGCAGCGCGCATGCTGCTGCATGCCCAGTCACTCGAACTGCAACACCCCACCCACGGCGAAGCCCTGCGCTTCGTCAGCGCTGCGCCGTTTTGAGTCCGCGGTATTTTTAGTAGCCGATCTCGTCATCAATGAACTCAAGATGCCGGAACGCTGGATTCCCTCAGGTCGTGAATGAGAAGGGGCGCTTAAGACACTTTGCGGTCCTTCAACATATGGATTTCAGGCCTTGTGACCGCCACACTTTGGGACTCAGGCCGACATGGCACTCAACTCCGTTCGTGTCCCCCGGAGTGGGCGCAGCCCGCTCCGGGGGACATGAGCGGAACCGTCTGCGGCAGTGTCATCGGCCCACGCAAACCGTCCAGCATGGAAGACCGCTTGCGCTGCGATCCGGTTGCTCAACTTTCTCCGGACCAGCCATTGCTACGTGACCGTCAATCGTCAAAAAAACCCGCTGGTGGCCACCTCTGCTGCGCTATCAGTCCTTACCCCGGTTTGAGTTCAACCGAGGCTTTCATAACGCAAGAACCGCTGCCCTACTCCAGGCGTGTAATGCGCGTCGGCTTGAAGCCCAGATCAGCCGCTTTACCTTTGCGTGCACGCGCCGCCCTGGCGTTGTTGAGGCTGCGGATTTCCAGCGTCTCTTCGCGCGCCTTGCCGCCACGGCCAACGCCTTCGATGCGCACGCTGCGCGTGTAGGCGGCAGCACCGGCCAGGCTGTCCTTGTCCTGCAGGTCGAGCAACATCAAACCACGCCCGCCATTGGCCATGGTTTTGAGTTCGCTGATCTCGAAGGTCAGGATGCGTCCGCCGGTCGAGGCGCAGGCCACGTGCGTGGCGGCGTTTACCGGCGTTGCGCCAGAGCCGCTGGCAACAATCGATGGTGCGCACAGCGTTTCGGCATCGTTGCACGTGACGAAGGCTTTACCAGCCTTCAGGCGCGACGTCATGTTGGCCACACTGGCCATGAAGCCGTAACCGCCTGAGGCACTCAGCAGCAAACTCGCATCGGCCGGCCCGGCGAAGTAATACGAGAGCGCGGTGCCGGCTTCGAGTTCGAGCAGCGTGGTGATCGGCTGACCATCGCCACGCGCGCCGGGCAGCAGGGCCACCGCCACCGAATAGACGCGCCCCTTGTTGCCAAAAACCAGCAGGGTATCGACCGAGCGGCACTCGAACGTGCCGTAGAGCGCGTCACCGGCCTTGAAGTTGTAGACCGGCGCGGCGGCGTCGGCACCCCGGTCGCGCGCCCAACCTTTTTGCACGCGAACCCAGCCTTTTTCACTGACCACCACCGTCACCGGTTCGTCCACCACCTTGATCTCCAACACCGCTTTTTTCTCGGCCTGGATCAGGGTGCGACGCGGGTCGGCAAAGGCCTTGGCGTCGGACTCAATCTCCTTGATCATCAAGCGCCGCAGCACAGCCGGGCTGCCCAGAATTTCTTCGAGCTTCTTCTGCTCGTCGCGCAGACCACTGAGTTCCTGCTCGATCTTGATCGCCTCCAAGCGCGCCAACTGGCGCAGGCGGATTTCAAGAATGTCTTCGGCTTGCCGCTCTGACAAAGCAAAGCGCGCAATCAGCGCCGCTTTCGGTTCATCCGACTGGCGGATGATGGCAATGACCTCGTCGATGTTGAGCAGGACGATCTGGCGCCCTTCCAGAATGTGGGCGCGCTCCAGCACCTTGTTCAGGCGATGGCGCGAGCGCCGCTCGATCGTGCTCTGGCGAAACGCGATCCATTCGGTCAGCATCTGGCGCAGCGATTTGAGCGTGGGCCGGCCGTCGAGCCCGATCATGGTCAGATTAACCGGCGAGGATGTCTCGAGGCTGGTATGCGCGAGCAGCGTGGTGATGAGTTCCTGCTGTTCGATGCGGCTGGTCTTGGGCTCACACACCAGGCGCACGGCGGCGTCCTTGCTCGACTCGTCACGCACCACGTCCAGCACGGCCAGCACACTGGCCTTGAGCTGGTTCTGCTCCAGCGTCAGCGCCTTCTTGCCGAGTTTGAGCTTGGGGTTGGTCAACTCCTCAATTTCTTCGAGCACACGCTGCGTACTGACACCCGGCGGCAGTTCTGTAACCACCAGTTGCCACTGGCCGCGCGCCAGTTCCTCGATCTTCCAGCGCGCACGCACCTTGAGCGATCCGCGCCCGGTACGGTAAGCCTCGGCGATGTCAGCGTCGGTGCTGGTGATCTGCCCGCCGCCCGGATAGTCAGGGCCCGGAACCAGCGCCAGCAATTCCTCATGGCTGAGCTGCGGTGTCTTGATCAGCGCAACGCAGGCGTCCGCAATCTCGCGCAGGTTGTGGCTCGGAATCTCGGTCGCCAAACCAACGGCAATGCCGCTGGCGCCGTTGAGCAAAGCAAAGGGCAGGCGCGCCGGCAGTTGCTGCGGCTCTTCGGTGGAACCATCGTAGTTCGGCGTGAATTCAACCGTACCCTCATCGATTTCATCGAGCAGCAAGCCGGTGATCTTGGCCAGACGCGCTTCGGTGTAACGCATGGCGGCGGCACCGTCGCCGTCGCGCGAGCCGAAGTTGCCCTGACCGTCGATCAGCGGGTAGCGCTGGCTGAAATCCTGCGCCATGCGCACCAGTGCGTCATAGGCCGCCTGGTCGCCGTGCGGATGAAAACGCCCCAGCACATCACCGACCACACGCGCGCACTTGACCGGCTTGGCCCCCGTGTTGCCGTTCGTTCCGCCAAAGCCCAGGCCCATGCGCGACATGGCGTACAGAATGCGCCGTTGCACCGGTTTTTGCCCGTCGCAAACATCGGGCAGCGCGCGGCCCTTGACGACGCTGAGCGCGTATTCCAGATAAGCCCGCTGCGCGTAAGTCGCCAGATTGGGAGCGTCCGGATCGTCTACCACCGGCGCCACTTCCGGTGGTGGTGGCGGCGGCGGTTCGAAGAGGTCGAGGATGGGTTGGTCGGGCATATTTTCGGCCTTGTGTCGCTTCGTATTTATCGTTGGTTTTGCGTTGCGCTATTGCGCTCGCTGCGGAGATCTGTGCAGTTCTCGCTGCGGCTGTCATTGCGGGCTCCGACCCGCAATCCATGCTGCGTATGACAGCTTCGGACTGCGGTGCAGTGGGGATGGGTGGACGCCGATTTCTGGTACGCCAGCATGAGGTGGCCGCCCATCCCCGCTGCGCCGCGAGAAGCAGCGAAGCAGCGACCCAGCGAACCAAAAAAACCGAAGGTAGCAAGAAAAATCACACATCCACCTCAACCGAATCCCCATGCAGCTCCATCAACTCACGGCGCGCGCCGGCTTCGCCTTTGCCCATGAGCTTGGTGATCAAGGCTTCAGTGTTCGCAAAATCGATGCTGCCGAGTTCGATGCGCAGCAGGCGCCGGGTGTCGGGATTGAGTGTGGTGTCCCACAACTGTTCGGCGTTCATCTCGCCCAGGCCCTTGAAGCGGCTGATGCTCCAGGCGTTCTCGCGCACACCTTCCTTGCGCAGCTTGTCGAGGATTGATTTGAGCTCACCTTCATCGAGCGCGTAGGCCTTGGACGCCGGCTTCTTGCCGCGTGCTGGTGCATCGACGCGAAACAGCGGTGGCCGCGCCACGAACACGTGGCCGGTCTCGATCAGCTTGGGGAAGTGGCGGAAGAACAGCGTCAGCAGCAGCACCTGAATGTGCGAGCCGTCGACATCGGCGTCCGACAAAATGCAGACCTTGCCGTAGCGCAAACCACTCAAGTCCGGCGTGTCGTTCGGACCGTGCGGATCGACGCCGATGGCCACGGCGATGTCGTGAATTTCAGTGTTGGCAAAGAGCCGGTCGCGCTCGACCTCCCAGGTGTTGAGGACCTTGCCACGCAGCGGCAGCACGGCCTGGCTTTCCTTGTCGCGCCCCATCTTGGCGCTGCCGCCGGCCGAGTCGCCCTCGACCAGAAAGACTTCGTTGTAGGCCAGGTCGCGGCTCTCGCAATCGGTCAGCTTGCCCGGCAACACGGCCACACCCGAGCCCTTGCGCTTCTCGACCTTCTGCCCCGCTTTTTGCCGCGACTGTGCCGCCTTGATCGCCAGTTCGGCCAGCTTCTTGCCGTACTCAACGTGCTCGTTGAGCCAGAGCTCGAGCGCCGGTCGCACATAGCTCGAGACCAGGCGCACCGCGTCGCGCGAGTTCAATCGCTCCTTGATCTGGCCCTGGAACTGCGGGTCGAGCACCTTGGCCGAGAGCACGTAGCTGGCGCGCGCGAACACATCCTCGGGCAGCAGCTTGACGCCCTTGGGTGCCAGCGCGTGGAATTCGATGAAAGCCTTGACGGCGGCGAACAGACCATCGCGCAGGCCGCTCTCGTGCGTGCCGCCAGCGCTGGTCGGAATCAGGTTGACGTAGCTCTCGCGCACCGGCTGCCCGTCTTCGGTGAAGGCGACGCACCAGGAGGCGCCCTCGCCGTCGGCAAAGCTGTCGTGCTGGGCGTCGGCAAAGCCCTCGCCGGCAAACAGCGGGATCACCAGGTCGCCCGTGAGCGTCTGCATCAGGTAATCGTTGAGCCCGCCCTTGTAGAGCCAGGTCTGGGTTTCCTTGCTCTTCTCGTTGATGAAGGTCACCGTCACGCCTGGCATCAGCACCGCTTTGCTGCGCAGCAGGTGCGCGAGCTGCGCCATCGGCAGCGCCAGCGTCTCGAAATACTTGCCATCAGGCCAGACGCGCACCGTGGTGCCAGACTTGCGGTCGCCCTCGCCCTGCTTGCGCAGTTGCAGCGGCTCGATCACGTCGCCGCCCGAAAAAACCAGCCGCGCCACCTGCCCTTCGCGGTAGCTGGTGGCCTCGAGCCGGGTGGCCAGCGCGTTGGTGACGCTGACGCCAACGCCATGCAAACCGCCCGAGAAACTGTAGGCGCCGCCCGTGCCTTTGTCGAACTTGCCGCCGGCGTGCAAGCGCGTGAAAACCAGTTCGATCACCGAAGCGCCCTCTTCCGGGTGCAGGCCAAACGGAATGCCACGGCCATCGTCCTCGACCGTGATCGAGCCGTCGCTGTGCAGACAGACCTTGATCTTCTTGCCGTGCCCGGCCAGTGCTTCGTCGGCCGCGTTATCGAGAATTTCCTGCACCGCGTGCAGCGGACTGTCGGTGCGGGTGTACATGCCCGGGCGCTGCTTGACGGGCTCCAGCCCCTTGAGCACGCGGATGGACGATTCGGAATATTCGCTGGTGGGTTTGACGGCCATAGGCGCGGATTGTAGTCTGCAAGCTGTATGGAACTACAGGCGACTACAAACCGAGGGTGCTGGCAGGAAAACCGGGGCTGCTGTTGCGGATGAACTCGTTGAGTTCCTCGCGAACCTGAACCCGACGCTCCCGGTCCTCACCGCAAACCCCGCTGCTGCGCACGGGATCAAGCCGCTGCAGGTACCAGGACGGTGACCACAAAGCGCTCGGAAAGTCAGACGCCGCAACGCTGCGGCAGACCCGGGCGTCGATCACGTGCCCCCACAACTTGCGCCAGGCAACAAAGCGCGGTTGACTGCGCATCAGTTCATCGTAGCTGTGGGCCAGCAGCGTCAGGTGCCCACCAGAGCGGGCCCAGGCGTGCAGCGACGCCAGCACCGCCGCCTCTTGCAGCGGCCAGTCTCCGAACGTGGCGTCGCTCAGGATCAACTCGCGCCAGCCCTCCAGCGCCGCCTTGGCCAGCGCATCACGCAGGCGCTGCGCAAAGGCTTCGCGTCCGGAAAATTGACCACTGATCAGGGGCTCTGACATGGCCTCAATAATATCGGGTCTTCAAGCTGCGACAATTTACCCATGGAAATCAATCAACAATGCGTGGTCGCTCTGACCTGGACCCTCAAGGACTCCTTGGGCGAAGTGCTCGATGTGCTGGAGGAGCCGGTCGAGTTTCTGGTCGGTGGCGATGATCTGTTCGACGTCATCGAGGCGATGCTGCAAGGACACGAAGCAGGCGCCAAAATCGAACTGCAGATCGAGCCGGAACAAGGCTTTGGCGACTTCAACGACCAACTCGTCTTTCTCGAAGCGCGCGAACATTTTCCGCCCGAAATCGAAGAAGGCATGACGCTCGAAGGCGTTTCGCTACCCGAGGGCTGCAACCCGGATGCGCCGCGCGATGTGATCTACACCGTGACCGACATCTACCCGGAACACATCGTCATTGACGCCAACCATCCGCTGGCCGGCATCGCGCTGCGTCTGTCCCTATGCGTGGAAGCGGTGCGCGAAGCGACCGAAGAAGAAATCGGCCGCGGCTCAGCCGGAACCGGCTTCTTTCGCGTTGCCCCACCGCACGAGATGACGCCGGGCAACGGTACCCTGCATTAAGCTGTCGTTGCGGGCACCGACCCGCAATCCAGGGTTCAAAAGGCATGGATCCCGGATCAAGTCCGGGATGACAGCCGGGGCGGGGATGACAGCCGGGTCCGGGATGACAGCCGGGGCGGGGATGACAAACGATCAGGTCTTCCCGGTCGAGCCGTATCCGCCCTCGCCGCGTTCGCTGGCCGGGAATTCACTTACGACGTTGAACTGCGCCTGCACAACCGGCACGATCACAAGTTGCGCGATGCGCTCCATTGGCTCGATGGTGAACGGCGTGTCGCTGCGATTCCAGGCGCTGACCATCAGTTGCCCCTGGTAGTCGCTGTCGATCAGACCGACCAGATTGCCCAGCACGATGCCGTGCTTGTGACCCAGGCCCGAGCGCGGCAGGATGATGGCGGCATAGCCCGGGTCTTTCAGGTAAATCGCAATGCCCGTCGGCACCAGTTGCCAGGCATTTGCGCCCAGCGTCAGCGGCGCGTCCAGGCAAGCGCGCAAGTCGAGCCCGGCGCTGCCAGCCGTCGCATAAGCCGGCAACTGCGAGGCCATGCGCGCATCCATGATCTTGACGTCGATCTTCATCATTTGCTTTCTTTCGCACTAATCCGCTCGGCAATCTCGACGATCAGCTTGCGCGCCAACGCCAGTTTGCTGTCACGCGCGAATTCCTTGCTGCCAGCGGCGTCGATCAGTAACAAGGCGTTATCGTCCTGGCCGAAAGTAGCCGGGCCGATGTTGCCGACCAACAGCGGCACGCCTTTGCGTTCGCGTTTGGCCTGCGCGTGGCGCAGCAGGTCGTGACTCTCGGCGGCAAAACCGACACAAAACAGTTCGCCGGATCGGCCGCGGGGCGACTGCGCCAGTGTGGCCAGAATGTCCGGGTTCTCGACGAAACTCAGTGCCGGTGCCGCACCCGAGCCGTCCTTTTTGATTTTCTCGGTGGCCGCATTCGCTGGCCGCCAATCGGCAACCGCCGCCGTGGCAATAAAAATGCTGGCTGCGCTCGCCTGCGCCAGTGTGGCTGCCAGCATGTCCTGCGCCGATTTCACGTCGATTCGGTTGACGCCGCGGGGCGTCGGCAAATGCACCGGGCCCGCCACCAGCGTGACCTGCGCGCCGGCCTCGCGCGCCGCGCGCGCAATCGCAAAACCCATCTTTCCGCTGGAGAGATTGGTAATGCCGCGCACCGGGTCGATCGCCTCGTAGGTCGGGCCAGCGGTTACCAGCACATGCTGGCCGCGCAGCGTCTTGGGCTGGAAAAATGCAATCAGATCGTCCAGCAGTTCCTGCGCCTCCAGCATGCGGCCGTCACCGGTTTCGCCGCAGGCCTGGTCACCACTGCCAACATCGAGCACGGTAGCACCGTCGGCGCGCAGCTGATCCACATTGCGCTGCGTTGCCGGGTGCGCCCACATCTCGCGGTTCATGGCAGGTGCCAGCAACAGCGGCACGCTACCCGTCGGGCGTGCCAGACACAGCAGGCTGAGCAAATCATCGGCGCGGCCGTGCAAGAGCTTGGCCATGAAATCGGCACTGGCCGGCGCGATCAGAATCGCGTCAGCGTCGCGGCTCAGGTTGATGTGCGCCATGTTGTTGGGCTCGCGTGCGTCCCACTGCGAGCTGTAAACGGGCCGGTTGCTCAGCGCCTGCATCGTCACCGGCGTGATGAACTGTTGCGCGGCCTCGGTCATCACCACCTGCACCGTGGCGCCCTCCTTGACCAGCGCGCGGCACAATTCGGCCGCCTTGTAACAGGCAATGCCGCCGGTCAGACCCAGAACAATGTGTTTTTCAGCAAGATCATTCATGGGCTGCAATGTAGCACCTCTATAATTCCTATTTCCAACCGAATGAGCGTCAAGCTCACTCTGACATGACCAAATTTGTCTTCGTCACTGGCGGTGTGGTGTCTTCCCTGGGCAAGGGAATCGCCTCAGCCTCCCTCGCCGCGATTCTGGAGTCGCGAGGCCTCAAAGTCACTTTAATCAAGCTCGATCCCTACCTCAACGTTGACCCCGGCACGATGTCGCCGTTTCAGCACGGTGAGGTATTCGTCACCGACGACGGCGCCGAGACCGATCTGGACCTGGGCCACTACGAGCGCTTCGTCGAGACGCGCATGCGCAAGGCCAACAACTTCACCACTGGCCAGATCTACAAGAGCGTGCTGGAAAAAGAACGCCGTGGCGATTACCTCGGCAAGACGGTGCAGGTGATTCCGCACGTAACCAACGAAATCCAGGACTTCATCCGGCGTGGTGCCGGCATGGACACACCCGACGCCGTGGAAGTGGCCATCGTCGAAATTGGCGGCACGGTGGGTGACATCGAGTCGCTGCCCTTCCTCGAAGCCGTGCGCCAGATGAGCCTGAAGATGGGGCACAACACCTGCGCCTTTGTGCACCTGAGCTATGTGCCCTGGATTGCCGCCGCCGGCGAACTCAAAACCAAGCCAACGCAGCACACGGCCAAGCAGTTGCGCGAGATCGGCATCCAGGCCGACGCCCTGCTGTGCCGCGCCGACCGCCCGATCCCCGACGAAGAACGTGAAAAAATTTCGCTCTTCTCCAACGTGCCGGACTGGGGCGTGATCTCGATGTGGGACGTGGACACCATCTACAAGGTGCCGCGCATGCTGCACGAACAAGGGCTTGACGGTCTGATCTGCGACAAGCTGCGCCTGAACACGCACCCGGCCAACCTGAAACGCTGGGACGATCTGGTCTATGAGACCGAGCACCCGCAAGGCGAAGTCAGCATCGCCATGGTCGGCAA